>JBDSJB010000031.1:0-6219 GCA_039917665.1 Binatia bacterium | reverse complement strand
GGCAAGTACGGCGGGCTCGACATCAGCGAAGCGCGGCGGCTGAAGACGCTCGAGGACGAGAATCGGCGGCTGAAGCACATGGTCGCCGATCTGACGCTCGACAATCAGGCGCTGTGCGACCGAGTTCAACGTGGATTGCGTCGTCGCCGCCGAGCTCCCGGCTTTCGTAGGGCCCTATCCGGTCTGGTTCACATAGCGTTCAACCTCGGACGTTGACGTTTGTACCGCCGTTGCCACAGCTCCTCGCCATCGGCCGGCCGTTCCTGACGCCCGCGGGTCTCTAGACCGTCGTCGGTCTGCGGCTTGTCCCCGGGACGGGCTCTTCCTGGCCGCGCCCGCGTCGCGCGCGCCCCAGGGGGTGCGCCGAGGTGTCCGGAAGTGTCCATGACCTCGTGAGAGGTGCAGCAGCGATCTTGAATCCTGCGTGACGCCGAGACGCAGCGGATTCCCTTCACGGCGCCGGATGGGTGACCGAACAATGGCGTGCGATGGCAGCGACCAGGAGCCCATAGTCGACCGGTTTGTGCAGTACCTCGCGCATGCCGAGCGCGTGCGCGTGCGCTTCGTCGCTCGGGTTTGCCAGCACCACGAGGACCGGAATCGTTGCGATGTTGCCGCCTTCGGCTTGAAACCCGGCGAAGGCCGTCCAGGGATCGGAGAGATCGAGCAGCAGGGCGCACGGTTGAAGGCCCGCGCGCAGCCGATTAAGCGCTTCGTCGCTACTCGATGCCGTCGCGACGGCAAACCGACTGATCGCGACAATCTGAGCCAAGGCGTGACGGTTCTGCGGATCTTCGGCGACGATCAACAGGCTGTGCTGCGTCGAGGTCGGCACCTCCGTATCGGACCATCGGTGGGTGCCGCACACAATGGGGCGGCCTGTGCCCTGTGTGTGCGGCGACGCCGAGACTTCACGGCCCGGCGTACCCGCGGTGCGGGCGCGGAGGAGCATCGTCAGAATTCCTTGCGTTTGAGGGATACTTACCAACGGCGAGGACACGCGTCGCACGGCGCCTAGCGTTCCTCCCAACGCGCCCCACACCACGAACATTCTCGTTGGTAGTGTCGCCCGAGCACTGACTGGCATCCCGGGCAGGAGAGAGCCCAGACGTGCCGCCCATGCCCACATCTGTCGCTACCGTTCTCATCCGGAAGCGTCGCGGCAGCGAGACGCTCCCGTCAGCGGTCTTCGCGAAGCGAGCGTCGCACGGGGCATCTGCCACTGCGATTGACCTCTAGCCAGGGGGCAATGCAGCACCGGAGGCGACGTCTACGACGACAATGACCGCGCACCACGCGTTTCACGCCGCCGCTGGATCCGAGCGTTCGCCTTCGGGCGGGGTGACGTTCCGCCGGTGCGGGATCCGCACGACGAAGCTGCTCCCTTGGCCGGGCGTCGAGTGCACATCCACGACGCCGCCCAGCAGCTCCGTGTAGCTCTTGACGATCGCGAGGCCGAGCCCGACCCCGCCACGGCCGCGGCCGGTCTCGGTTTGATGGAAGGGATCGAAGATCGTCATCAGCTGTGCATCCTCGATTCCGATGCCCGTGTCCGTCACCTCGAACTCCACGGCGTCCTCGTCGGGAAAGTCCCGGAAGCTCACGGTCACCCAACCCGACGCGGTGAACTTGAGGGCGTTGTTGATCAGGTTGTCGAGCACGGTTCCGAGCTTGTCGGGGTCGGTCTCGATGATCGGCAGCGTTGAAGGTCGAATCCCGAGGCGGATGGGCCCGCCTTCATTTTTTGAACTTCCGTCGCCAAGCCCTCGGCGAGTCGTTCAAGCACTGAGTTTGGCGCTTGGCCGCTCTCAACGATCCAGAGCTTGGTTCACGCGGATCGTCGGTGCGCCGAAGCTGCCCGGTGCGCTGCCTGACACGCAGGGGAGCGCAGATTTCGATGGACACGGTGAGAATATTCGCGATATCGGAGGCGCCGTGTCGCGATCGACTGATGTCGGTCTAGCCTTGGCCGCGATAGGGGTCACACTGGGCCTTATGGAGTTTGCGGCCCAATGCCTGGTTCCCCCACCCATTGTTCGTACTACCATGTACAGATCGGCTCCCGACGTCGTGTACGAAATGGTTCCCGGTTGGGAAGGCTATGGTCCGTTGGGTGAGCATATAAGAATCAATGCTGCCGGCCTGCGCGGAGCGCCCGTCAAGGCGAAAGCACCGGGAACGATTCGCATAGTGGTTCTCGGGGATTCGTTTACATTCGGACTCGGCGTCGAAGAGGCCGATACGTTTCCGGCCTCACTCGAGCGCTCACTGACCGCGGCGCTCGGCCACGGAACTGTAGAGGTGCTGAACGCCGGGGTGCCCGGATACAATCTGTTCCAGGAGAGGGGGGCGCTCGCGAGCCGCGTACCTGCATTGACTCCAGATGTAATCGTGCTCGGATTCGTCGAGAACGATCTCTACAACCTCGATGGTAGCGACGCGGTCGCCACTGCCGATGGGAGTCTTATTCCGCGGGTGGGCGCATTTCAGGCCGCAGTGACCCTGAATCCATTCTCGGCGGTCTCTGGCCCGTGGCTTTGGCTTGAGATCAACAGTGCCTTATTTCGAACTATGCATTTGTTGATGATTCGGAAAGGTCTTGCGGTCCATGGAGACGCCGATCTCAGCGCGGTGGCGCACCGAGGTGAGACGGAGAACAGCGTACAAGCTCAGCTTCTTCGCGGAGATACCAACGAGACTATCGTCCCGCACTGGGAACTCGCAACGCGCGAGCTGCAATCCGCAGCACTAGCGGCAGAACGAATTGGTGCGCCACTGGTGCTCGTGTTCCTGCCTCGTCCAGAACAACTCTTTTCGGGTGAGCTACGGGGTGGTTTTAGACGGATCGAAAGCGAAGCCGAACGGTTAGGAATTCACGTAATCGACCCTACGCCCCTTCTGGCAGACGAGCCCGACCGCATCGGCCTGTACCTCTTTCCTGCGGACCATCATCCAAGTGCACGTTGCTACGCGCGGATCGCCAAAGTGGTTTCGCAGAACCTCATTAGTCACGGGTTTTGGAGAGCAAATACGGCGCTTCTCTCGGGCGAACTGTATGAGATGCGCGGCGAGGCTAGGTGAGAACCCACGATATCGGTTTCCCAAGCACCATTCGTTGCGGGCGACGTGAAGAAGCTCGTTCCGAGAAAAAAGAGATGGGCGTGAATGAACGCGTAAAGCTCGCTTAGCAGTTCGGTGGCGTAGTCATTGCCGGAATCGTTGGATACTACGTCGCCGCAATGTCAGTAGCTTCTGTGAACGGAATCCTCGAATCCACAAACCTCGTTGGTTCGTTTCCGGGTACTGAACCCGGACGGGCGCGCGGCGGGGCTCGCCGTGGACGTTCTTGAAGACGTAGTCGCTCGGCTGCGCTTTGAGCTCGATCAGGGGTTCGAGCACCTGCGCGCTCCGAGGGGTGAGGCGAACCGTCCGCCGCGCGGCGTCAGTCTTCGGGGCGGCTTCCATTCCCAGATGCCGGGTCGACCGCGAAGCTCGGCAGCGCGAGCTTCGGCCCCGTCGACACTCCGCGCCCAGCAGGGGCACCAGAATGCGCCGGCCACCGAGCGTGACTTCTCCCGGCACTTTGCCGTGGCGATACGATACGCCCGGCGCGTGGGATCGGCCACGTGCGCCGGGCCGCAAGGCTGCGTGCGGTCCACTTCCATCATCTGCAACAGCACCTGCTGGCCGGCTTCCAGGCAGCTCGAAAAACGCGGTGTGGGTACTCGGCGAGGATCTCGAGCCAGCGAGCGGGACATCCCTCAATTCCCCCGCCTCCACTTTCCATCTCGCTGATTCTCTAAGTAGTTTTGCTTCGCTGGGTCTGGCACCCGGGGAAAACGTGCCGGAAACGTGCGGGATCGGGGGCGGTTTGGGGCGCCGAGTGCGTCTCGGACGCTCCCGACGCGGCCGCAACGGGGTGCAATACCCCGGGTCGCAACATCCGGTCGGTCAAAGGCAAGCTGATGAGTCAGAAATTCAAGGAAGAGTACTGAGAACGGCTTGACGGGCGTCGACGGCTCGCTCTAGCGTCCACACCGCCCCGCCGCCTGGGGCCGTGCGGGAGGAACCCCCGATGCCCCCACTACGAACGAGCTTGGTTCTCATCCTGGCGTTGCTGATGCCGCTTCCGGGCGTCACACACGCGGCGCCCTTCGCGTACTTTTCCAACTTGAACGCGGACACCGTGTCGGTGCTCGATACCGCGACCGACACGATCGTCGCGACCGTGCCGATCCATCAATCGCCGTTCGGGGTGGCGTTCCCGGTCGGGCAACCGATCGCCTACCTCTTGTCGGCGGGCGGCGGGGGCACGCCGACCACTCCCTCGGGACGCGTCCATGTGCTGGACGCCGCTACCAACACGGTGACCAATATCATCGAGACCGGCGGAGGGCCGTCCGTCAGCCTCGCGGTGAATCCGATCATGGCGCGGATCTACGTGGCCAACTTCTTCCCCCCGTTCAACGTGGCGGTCATCGACAGCGACGCCCAGACGCTGTTGACGAACGTCCCGACGTGGGCTTATCCGACGATGGTGGCGGTGCATCCGAGCGGCGACCGCGCTTACGTCGTGAGCCAGGGCGGCTCGACCGGCATCGTCCAAGTGCTCGACACCGCCACCAACACGATCGTGCGCACGGTCGACATCGGCGGCCCGGCGTTCGGCGTCGCGTTCAATCCGGGCGGGGATCGTGCCTACTTCACGCACGGTTGCGAGTCCGCGTGTCCGTTCGCGACCGGTGCCGTCGACGTTCTCGATACTGCCACCGAGACTGTGCTGGCACGCATCGAAGTGGGCGAACTGCCGCGCGGCATCACCGTCGATCCCTCCGGCACGCACGTCTACGTCGCCAACTCAGGCGATCAGAACGGCGGCACGGTTTCCGTCATCAGCGCCGCCGCCAATGCGGTCATCGACACGATCGCGGTCGGGCCGCGGCCGTGGTCGGTTGCCGTCCACCCCGACGGCTCCAAGCTCTACGCGGTCAGCAACGGCGCGGGCATGGTCGGCGCGACGGTTGCGGTGATCGATCTCGCCGCGCGCGACGGCGGCACGACGATTCCTCTGACCGGCGCGACGCAGGCGCGCGGGACTTTCATGACGCCGGTCGTGGTGCCGGCCGGGTGCAGCGACGGCGTCACCGGTGTGGGCGAGGCCTGCGACGATGGCAATGTCGTCGACGGCGACGGTTGCGATCACGACTGCAGCGTCACGGCCTGCGGCAATGGCATCACCAGCCCCGGCGAGGAATGCGACGACGACAACACCGCCGACGCCGACGACTGCAGCAGCGCTTGCGCGCGTACCGGCTGCGGCGACGGCCTGATGACGGCCGGCGAAGAGTGTGACGACGGCAACATCTCCGACGCGGATGCGTGCAGCTCGGCCTGCGTCGTCACGCCGTGCGGCGACGGCCTCGTGACCGCGGGCGAACGCTGCGACGACGGGAACACGACCGCCAGCGACGGATGCGACGCGGGCTGCCAGCTGGAGCTGATTCCTGGTGGCGGCAAGGCCAACCTGGATTGCGCGGTCCAGTGGGCCGTCGCGAACGGGACCACGCCGCCACGGTTCGACAGCAAGGGCAGGCCGTCGCCGAAGCAGACGTGTCGCGACGGCGACGTGCGCTGCGATCGCGACGCGGTCGTGAACGGGAGCTGCACTTTCGGTGTGCAGATCTGCTTCGGCATCCCCAATCCGGCATGCTTTGCCGACGTCACCCAACCGTACGTCGAGGCAGAGATCGTGAAGCCCTCTCTCATCGATGCCGGCCGGTCGCCCGCGGCGGCGGCCGTCCGCGCCCAGCTGGGCGGCGTGCTCGCGAGTTATCTCCCGGGGGGTCCGAACGTCTGCACGAGCCGGATCGACATGGTCGTCCCGATGCGGGTCACCGCCAGCGGTTTCCACAAGCACAAGCTCGCGTGGAAGACGCGGGTGATGCTCTACACCAAGGGGTACGATACCGATTCGCTGCAGCTCGTCTGCGTTCAGCGATGAACGGATCGGCGCGTTCACGATCGCCGAAACCCGCAGCGAAACACTGACCGCGGTTCTGCATCGCCCGGTGGGCGGTTTCCAGGGCGCCTCTGTCCCGACGCAGGCCTGGCTGAGTCGGAGCGTCGCGTCCTTGAGCGCGCGTTGCACGTGCGTGTTCTCGCGCGCGAGGTGCTCAGCATCGACGAGCAGCGCCAGGCGTTCGTCGAAACCGAGCGCCG
>JBDSJB010000030.1:0-12522 GCA_039917665.1 Binatia bacterium | reverse complement strand
GGCGACATGAGCGTGATGGCGTTCAACGAGTATTACGCGATCGGCTCGGGAGCGTCGTACGCGCTCGGCGTGCTGCACGCGCTGTATGCGACCGAGCGCGACGCGGCGGTGCTGGCGCGGCGGGCGTGCGAGGCGGCGATCGCGTTCGATGTGTACTGCGGCGGCGAGATCGACGTGCGTCGGATTCGCCTCGCGAGTCGCCGCTAGGGGCCCATTCCGCGGTCCAACTCCATAGAGGAGAATTCGATGAAATACGTGATCAGCTGGTCTGAACGCCCCCAAGGTTCGGCTTTGGAGTACGAGAATGCCCAGAAACGAATCCTCGAGGTGTTCGGTCAATGGAAGGCGCCAGCCAATTTCAAGATCGAGTTCTTCGTGATCCGCGTCGGCGAGTGGGGCGGGCACATGCTGATGGAATGCGACGACCCGGTGACCATCCATAAATTCTGCTCGATGCTTCCCGCGTTCGTGTTCCAGGTGCATCCCGTCATCCCGATCGAAGACGCCGTCCGCGGTGAGCGCGAGGTCATTACCTGGCGGGATGGCCTGAAACGCCAGGGTCCATGAGTGCGCGTGGTCACGACCGAGCGAGCGCCATGCGACGTGCGCGCGCGACGTCGAGATCGCGCAGCCCCCTCCGCAAACTGGCGAAATCGGCGCGTATTCGGTAGGTAGGCCCGATGCGATCCCCACGAGATTTCTTCAAGCCCCTGGCCATCGGCGCGCCCGAACCCGTGCGCGAGATTCCCATCAAGCCGTCGCGGATGATCCACTTTTTCGATCCGTCGAACCCGAAGATGTTGGCAAAAGTGCCCGAGCTGGCGCTCCAGGCCGACATCCTCCTCGGCAACCTCGAGGACGCGATCCCGGCCGACCGCAAGGTCGCCGCGCGCGAGGGGCTGGTGACGATCGGGCGTGAGGTCGACTTCCAGGGAACGCCGCTCTGGACGCGGGTCAACTCGCTCGACTCGCCGTGGTGCCTCGACGACATCTCGACGCTGGTCGCCGGCATCGGCAATCAGCTCGAGGTGATGCTGATCCCGAAGGTCGAAGGCGCGTGGGACATCCATTACGTGGACCGCCTCCTGGCGCAGCTCGAGGCGAAGCACCAAGTGCAAAAGCCGATCTTGATCCACGCGATCCTCGAGACCGCGCTCGGCGTCACCAACGTCGAAGAGATCTGCGCCGCGAGCCCGCGCATGCAGGGCATCAGCTTCGGGCCGGCCGATCTCGCCGCGTCACGCCGCATGAAGACGACGCGCGTCGGTGGTGGCCACCCTGCGTATCTCGTCCGCAACGATCCCGATCCGAAGAACCCGGACGCGCCGCGCCCGACCTCGCAGCAAGACCCGTGGCACTACTCGATCGCCCGCATGGTCGACGCGTGTGCGGCCACCGGGGCGCTGCCATTCTACGGCCCCTTCGGCGACATCTCCGACGCGCTCGGCTGCGAAGATCAGTTCCGCGCCGCGTTCTTGCTCGGCTGCGTCGGGGCGTGGTCGCTGCACCCGAGCCAGGTCGCGATCGCGAAGAAGGTCTTCAGCCCGCCGCCCAACGAGGTGGTGTTCGCGAAGAAGGTGCTGGAGGCGATGCCCGACGGCCGTGGCGTGATGATGCTCGACGGCAAGATGCAGGACGACGCGACGTGGAAGCAGTGCCGAGTCATGGTGAACCTCGCCAAGATGCTGGCGGAGAAGGATCCGGAGCTGAAAGCGGCGTACGGCTTCTGAGTAGTCACGCGGCGGCGCACGTCGCCGCGATGATCGATCCCGCGAACCGCTGGTATCGCTACCCACTCTCCGAGCGGGTGGTGGGCGTGCTCGTCAGGTCGACGATCACGCCGAATCAGGTCACGTTCGCGCACACGGTCGCGGGCGTGGCCGCCGCGCTCGCCGTCGCGTGGGGCACGGCCCCGGCGCTCCTCGTCGCGGCAGTGCTCTGGGAGATCCACCTCCTCCTCGATTGCCTCGACGGGCTGCTCGCGCGCCGGCGTGGTACCGCCAGTGCCTACGGCCACACGATCGACATCATCGGCGACAGCGTGGCGTACGTCGCCCTGGCCGTGGCGATGTGGGGCTATCTTCGGGCAGCTGATCCCGACGGCCAGGCCGGGACCCTGATCCTGGCGATGGCCGTGAGCGGCGCGCTCGCGGCCTGGGCCCACGACTTCTACTCTCGGAAGCTCACCGCTGCCCTCATGACGGGGACGGACTCGGTCTATGGGGACCTCTATGCCAAGCGCCGGCCGTCGGGGTTCGTCGGTTGGTTCGGTTGGGTGTTCACCTGGCTGCAGATCCTCGGACTGACCCCCGGTTCCCTCGTCGACCTCGTCCGCCGTGTGCGCGCCGACGCGCCGCCACCCGCGCCTTGGGAATCCTCCGAAGTCCTCGCCATTGCTGGCGCCGCGGACGGGGACCCAGCGCGCCGGGCGTTTCGCGCCGTCGGCCTGATGTCCAACGACAATTGCGTGGCGTTGCTCGGCCTTGGGCTGCTGATCGGACACATTCGCGCGGCGATAGTGGTGGCGACGGTCTACGCGATGGTCACGCTGCTCGCCGGGATCGCGCTCTGCCAGGTGTTTCTCGGCGCCGCGCGCCGTGAGTTCTCGCTTGCTCGCGGCCGCGAGACTACGGGATAAGAAGCCGAGCCGTCGCCACCCACCCGAAAGGATCTCCTCATGCGCACGATCTCCCTCGTCCTCCTCGCCGTCATCACCGTCGCTGCATGGTCCTGGTCCACGCCCCGCCAAGCCGAGGGCGTCGGTCAGACCGTCATCTTTCCGCTCTCGGTGAGCGGTAAGGTCACTCAGACCGACATCGCTATCGGACCCGGCTTCAAGCCGAAGCCGCAGAAGGCGAACGACAAGATCATCGGAGCGATCCTCCGGGGTGAGAACACGTCGGACTACTCCGTGGATTTTCTCGACCTCTTGAACAGCGATGGCAGCGGCCGCTTTTATCTCTACTTCGACGGGCGTGGAGCCGACGGCAGCACCAGCATGCGCGTCGCAACCAACGGGAACGGCGCGATGGCGACCACGCTGGAAGGCGCGATCACGCAGGACGGGGTGTTCTGGATCGCGGGCAAGTACAGCGCGCCAGTCGTCGGCACGATCGCCGACGCGTTCGCCACCGGCAAGGTAAAGTTCGCGAAGGGCACCTTCACTCCCCTCAAGATCAGCGGCACGGTGCACTTCGTGAGCGCCACGATCGGCGAGGGATTCACCCTCAAGTTCAAGACGCTCGCGCAGGTCAACTAGCGAAACCATGCATGGCATCCTTCGAGGAGCGGGAGGACTCTCGCCCGGTTCGCGCGGTCCGCAGCCCTCGGCGCAGCTCGGTGATGATGGGGCCGCAGAGCGACCTCGTTGGATTCGAGTAAGCGATCGACGGCCGTGGCAACGGGAGCGCGACCACGGAAGAACTCGATCCAGGCAGATGGCCTGAGCTGGCGCCTGAAGCCCCGCATCTACGCGTGCCCGGTGCCGGGATCGCGTAGATGCGAGGCTTCAGGAGGCCGGCCCCCGGCCTCGCGACGACCCGGTCTCAGTTGATCGTGAACGAGGTCAACTCCGTGACCACGGCACCAGTCGCAGTTTCGGTTTCGAGGATCATGCCGATGCCGGGAGCGTAGAACTTGTTCTCGTCGGCCCCGGGGCTGAAGGGATTGATGTCGCGCGTCTCGACGCAGGTTCCGACGCAGCTCGCCGCCGGCGCCGTCGCGCTGGCAGTCGTGCTCAGGACTTCCGCGGCGTCCTCCGCCGTGCCGAGCGCAAACTCCTGACGATAGAGATCCCCGACGATGGGGGCCGCTTCCATGATGATGCCGGGTTGCGCACCGTCGATGCCGGCCTTGAACGAGCCGTGAACGTCGACGAGATCGCCTTCGTCATCGAAGCTCTTCGAGATCTCCCCGAAGTACCAGACGGTTCCGTCGATGTGTTGCGCGTAGAAGTCGTCGGTTTCCTCGTGCAGCTGGCCGGCGATGGTCACGACGTCGTGCACGACGATCGTGGTCACGCCAGCGACCACTTTGGTCGCGTTGGTGACGGTGACGACGTTGATCTCGCCGCCACCCGTGTAGGTCCACGTGTTGCCGGGCTTCAGCGGAAAGTATGGATTCGGGTTGGCAAACGTGGCGGCCGGCGACAGGAAGCTCGCCTGGTCGATCGCCGGAGCGTAGGGCTCCTTGCCGAGGGAGTCGCAGAGGCTCTTGCGAATGTCGGAGAGGCCGTTGCAGTCGTCCTTGCCCTCCCCTGACACCGCCTTCGCGGCGGCCTTGCACGCCTTCTTGGCATCTTTGGTTGCCAGGCTTTCGCACTTGCCGAGGGCAATCGCGGCCTCGGCGCCCACGGTCTGGAAACAGGCTTTGTCGGCGAGTTTCGCCGTCGCCCGGCACGGGTTGTCGGCATGTGCTGGGGCCGCCATGGCCATACCGAACATCAGGGAGACTGCTGCCGTCGTGATGCCGCTTGTCGTCATACGCTCCTCCTCCGTTTGAGAACTGTCATGGCAACGAGGAGCAAGCGCTGAGCCAAGAACTGGGCTACGGCAACGCGGGAGAAACGTCGATCGTGGACGCCAGAGTCCTGCCGATTCGAGCAGGCCACCCTGCCGGGTTCCGCAGGGATCGTACGCCGGACGTGGTCATTCGCTCGTTGCCAGTAGGAGATTCGCGTCTGCCGAGTTGGTGCGCCGCTTGCTCTATCAAGGCAACGATCGTTCTGCTCGGAGATGGCGGGCTGTGCTGTCTCTCCGCGAGCCACGAAGGAGGAATCAACGCGATGACAACCCTGAATCTCGAATCGACAGCACACTCCCGTACCCCCACGACGGCGCCGCCCGTGCGACGACGGCACTATCCCGGCAGGGCGCGAGGCGCTTGTCTGGCGGCTTTGATCGTTCTTCAGTCGGTCGGCGCGATCTTGATCGCCGAGTCGACGGCGCGTGCTGCCACGGCGATTCCGCAGCCGAGCC
Source organism: Binatia bacterium (assembly GCA_039917665.1). Lineage (GTDB taxonomy): Bacteria > Desulfobacterota > Binatia > UTPRO1 > UTPRO1 > UTPRO1. The sequence continues at coordinate 7,546 of JBDSJB010000030.1, read as the reverse complement.
AGGGCCAATTGGCGGCGGCCGGGTTGGATCAGTATCCGCTCGCTCCGGATAGCCAGCGCGTCGATCTCGTTGCGCCGTCGTTTCCGGACGTGCCGAGCGTCACCAATCCGCTGTTCCCCGTCAGCAACCTGCATTCGGTCGTTTCCAACGGCGTGGTGGGCGGTAAACCCTTTCGCGTCGAGGTGACGCTGCTGCCCGACACGCAGATCCTCGAGTGGATCGCCGGTCAGCGCGTGAAGGTGCTGGTCTCGCAATATTTCGCGTATTCCGATGGGCGGATCGAGGAGGTCGCGGTGGATCTCTATGCACAGGGCGACGACGGCTCGGTCTGGTACCTGGGCGAAGAGGTGTCCGACTATCGCGACGGGGTCGTCTACACGACCGGAGGCACGTGGCGCGCTGGCAAGGAAGGGCCGCTCTCGATGATCATGCCCGGCGACCCGCACGTGGGGGATGTCCATCGGGCCGAGAACATTCCGGGCCAATCCTTCGAGGAACTCACGATCGACAGGATCGGTGTGCAAGTGGACGGCCCACGTGGCCCCGTCCAGGGCGCCATCGTCGGCCGCGAGCTCCACCAGGACGGGACGTTCTCCGAGAAGACCTTCGCCCCTGGGTACGGTGAGTTCTATACGGCGAACGACGGCGAGGTCGAAGCCCTGGCGCTGGCGGTGCCGACAGATGCGCTTCCCGGGCCGGCGCCCGCGGCGCTCGATACGCTCACGACCGGCGCCGGCGCCATTTTCGATGCGGCACTGGCCAAACAATGGGCCAGTGTCCCGAATACCCTCCTTGCCATGAACACGGCCTGGGCCAGCCATCGCGCGACGGGAGCCGTACCGCTTCGCCTCGAGGAGCCTACGGACCTGGCGCTCCAAAAGCTGACGCGGGTGGCCCGCGGACGCAACCGGCGGGCCACGCTCCAACGGTCTCTCGACATGCTGCTCGCCTCCCTCGATCTCCAGTTGCAGTTCCACGCCGTCACCGATGTCGATATCTCCCGCTTCGAGCTCTGGTGTCGCCGTGTCATCGCGGACGCAATCGTTCGGGATGCGGCCAACGTCTCCGGCGACATCTTCACGCTCGAGTGGATTCGAGACCGGTTCGTCCACGTGCTCGACAAAGTCGACGTCACCCGGATCGACACGCTCCTCAGGGACCTCCGGGATTTTTCCGACGATCAGGATCTCAAGGGTGCGACGGCCACCGCGGCAGCACTGCGGACCAAGTTGGCTGAGATTGGCGCGGGAGTGCACTGAGGCTGGGGTGGCGTGCGGGATCGTCGAGGCGGTGCGATGCGCGCGAGCCCCCGCGGATACCCCACCTAAAATCCCACACCCCACGCGGACGAGGTAAGGACTGACGCGCCCCCTCAGGACGCTGAAACCTGGCTCCTGAGGGCAGTTGCCTCTTCCACCGAGTCGACGGCCGTGCCCATCACGTAGTCCATCAGCGGCACCGTCACGTTCATGTTCCAGCGCTGCATGATGCGGGGATCGTGATGGACGGCGTGATGACGCGCGAGCCGCTTGATGATCGGGTTTTGCGCGACCGGATGCTCGTGGGGCAGGTGATACGAGAAGTGTAGCCACTCGTAGCTGACGGCGTACCCGATCGCGGTCGCGGCGTAGAGGCAGGCGATGTTCGGGAGACCGAGCCACCACAGGACGGCGGTCGCGAAAAGCTGGCCAGCGATGATCATGCCGAGGCCGTACGCGGGGATCAGGACGAGTCGGTACTCGCGCTTGTCGCGGATCGCCATGTCTTCGGTGAGGTACAGCATGTGGTGCTTCGGCGTGTGCTGATCGTAGAGCACCGGCGCGAGCGCATTCCGGCGATGGAGCGCGGCGCCGTGGATCCACCACTCGAAGGCATTCGCGATCAGATACACCGCGGGTACCGTCAGCAGCTCGGCGGGGTGGAGGTCGCGGATCGACGCCAGCGCCAAAAGAATCGTCAGAATGCCAAAGCTCGACGGCACGAAAAGATGGACCCACGGCACGTACCAGCGCGGGGTTTCGGCCAGAAGCTCGTTCCGAAGCGCGGTGCGGCGCTCGAGCGAGAGCGGGGTTTCGATGGGCTTTTCGCGCGAGCGGTCTGAGGGCCGGGCGACCGCGGATTCGGCCTGGAAACGAGCGACGGACATGGGGGCGTCATAGGCGACCGGGCGGCGTTCGGGCAAGCGTTTTCGATGGTCCTGGACGCCTGCACGAGGCCCCCCTGCAGCCTGCACGGCCGTGCAACCTGCAAGGGGAATCGTTGCGTTCTGCAACGTGCGACGCGCAACGCGGAGCCGCGGTCCCCGTAGCGTGCAGGGTCTCGTTGCGAATCACGGCGGTATGCGGGTTGCTACTTCCGTGCTCAGCGGTCGCGCGTCGCGGTCCGCCATGCATGGTGACCACCGACCCCCGCGACGGCGAAGGGAAACCCGCCGCTACCGATCCCGCTCCGCAGTTGCCACCCCGGCGACTCGGGCGCGTCGTCTTCGGCGACCGTAAAGACCCGCTCTCGCCTACGATCTTCCACCAAGTCTCGTTGGTCGCTTTTCTCGCGTGGGTCGGTCTCGGCGCCGACGGCCTGTCGTCGTCTTGCTACGGCCCCGAGGAGGCGTATCTCGCGCTCGGCAACGAGCGCTTCCTGGCGCTCTTTCTCGTCGTCGCCATGACGATCACGGTGCTCGTGATCTCCGCGAGCTACTCGCAGATCATCGAGCTCTTCCCCACCGGCGGCGGCGGCTATCTGGTCGCAACCAAGCTGCTCGGGCCGCTGCCGGGCGTGATCTCGGGCTGCGCGCTGGTGTTCGACTACGTGCTCACGATTGCGATCTCGATCGCGAGCGGCGCCGACGCGATCTTCAGCTTCTTGCCCGAAACGTGGCTGGCCTGGAAGGTCGTCGCGACGGTCGCCGCCGTCGCGGCCTTGGTGCTCTTGAACCTGCGGGGCGTCAAAGAGTCGGTGACGGTGTTGGTGCCGATCTTCATCGGCTTCCTGATCACGCACGTCGTCGTCATCGTCGTCGCGGTGACGAGCCACGCGCACGAGCTGCCGGGGTTGGTGGTCGGCGCGGTCCACGACACGCGCAGCGAAATCGGCCGCCTCGGCTTCATGACGATCGCCATCGCATTCCTCCGCGCCTACAGTCTCGGCGGCGGCACCTATACCGGCATCGAGGCGGTCTCGAACGGCCTGCAGATCCTGCGCGAGCCGAAGGTCCGGACGGGCAAGCGCACCATGCTGTACATGGCGATCTCGCTCGCCTTCACGGCCGGCGGCATCCTGCTCTCGTACTTGCTGCTGCACGTCCACCACGAGCCGGGACGCACCCTGAATGCGACCCTCATCGAGCAGGTCGCCGGGGGCTGGCATCTCGGCGGCGTGCCGATCGGGCACGGGTTTCTGCTCTTCACCCTGATGAGCGAAGGCGCCTTGCTCTTCGTTGCGGCGCAGGCGGGCTTTCTCGATGGCCCGCGCGTGCTCGCCAACATGGCTGTCGATTCCTGGGTGCCGCATCGCTTCTATCAATTGAGCGATCGCCTGGTGACCAAGAACGGCATCCTCATCATGGGCTCGGCGGCGTTGGCGGTGCTGCTCTACACGGCCGGCCAGGTACGCCTCTTGGTCGTGCTCTACAGCATCAACGTCTTCCTGACGTTCTCGCTCTCGCAGCTCGGTATGTGCGTTCATTGGTGGCAGGAGCGGACGCGCGAGCCGCGTTGGCTCCGGCGGCTGACCGTCAACGGCATCGGCCTCGCACTCACGAGCAGCATCCTGGTCTTCACGACGGTGCTAAAATTCGAGCAGGGCGGATGGATCACCGTCGCGATCACCGCGGCCTTCGTCGGCGGCTGCCTCTACATTCGCCGCCACTATCGCACCGTCGAGCGCGCGCTCCACCGGCTCGACGACGAGCTCCTGAACTTCCCGATCATCGAGCACGAGCAGGTGCCGTTGGAGCGCGACGTCACCAAGCCGACGGCCGTCGTGCTCGTGACCGACTACAACGGGATCGGTCTGCACAGCGTCCTCGCCATTCCGCAGCTCTTCGGAAGCCACTTCCACAATTTCGTTTTCGTGTCCGTCGGCGTGATCGATTCGTCGCGCTTCAAGGGCGCCGACGAGATCGACCATCTCAAATGCTCCACCGAGGCGATGCTGAAGCGCTACGTCGACTTCGTGCGCGCCCACGGCCGCTATGGCGAGTATTGGTACGCGCTCGGGACGGACGCGGTGGACGAGCTCGAGAAGCTTTGCGCGCAGGTCGCAAAGACGTTCCGGCGGCCGGCGTTCTTCGCTGGCAAGCTCGTCTTCCAGGAAGAGAATTTCCTGCATCGCCAACTGCACAACCAAGCGTCGATGGCGATTCAGCGGCGGCTGCAGTTCCAGGGTTTGCAGATGATCGTGCTGCCGGTGCGCGCCCTCTAGCTGACCGCTCTCACGTCGCGATCAGGCCGTGCCCTCGGGCGATCATCGCGGCCGCCGTACGACTCGCAAAGCTTAGTCTTCGGGGCGAGTGCGCCGGGCATGCGACCATCCGGATTCGCGACTCGGAAGACGGGCGGTTGATCCTGGGCGCGGCCTCGGGCATGGCGAAGCGGATGCCCATCCGCCTCGCCACCCTCGCCGGCCGCGCCGTCCTTCTCGTCGGTACCGGCACGATCGACGTCGCCCGTGCCTCGGGCGGTCGCTTCTCCTCCGACCCGATGGCCGTGCTCGCCGACTGGGACGCGTTCGCCGAGTGGGCGCGCGACTGGTCGGAAGCCGACGTCACCGCGCCATTCGCCGAATCCAACCTCGGCCCGCCCGTCCCGCGCCCGTCGAAGGTCTTCGGGATCGGGATGAACTACCGTGACCATGCCGCGGAGGCGAAGCTCGAGATTCCGAACTCGCCGGTCGTCTTCACGAAGTTTCCGAACTGCATCAGCGGGCCGTTCGCCGACGTCGTGCTCTCCTCCGACCGCGTCGACTGGGAGGTCGAGCTCGTGATCGTGATCGGCCGGCGCGGGAAGGGCATCGCGGAGAAAGACGCGCTCGCGCACGTCGCGGGGTTCACGGTCGGGCAGGACGTCTCGGACCGCCGCATGCAGTTCGCCGGCAAGCCGCCGCAGTTTTCGCTCGGCAAGTCGCTCGACGGCTTCGGGCCGATCGGGCCTGCGCTCGTGTCGCTCGATGCCTTCGCCGACCCGAACGATCTCGCGCTCACCTGCGACGTCGGTGGCGAGCGCATGCAGAGCGGCCGCACCGGCGACATGATCTTCGGCGTCGCGCCGCTCGTCGCCTTTCTTTCGCGCTGGTGCACGCTCGAGCCCGGCGATCTGATCTTCACGGGGACGCCCGCTGGGGTCGGCTCGACGCGCGACCCGCGCCGTTACCTCGTGGCCGGCGCGGAGATCGTCAGCACGATCGAAGGCATCGGCACGATGCGGAATCGCTGCGTCGCGCCGTCGGCCTGACGTGACGGCCACCACGGGCATCATTCGGGCGGCACGTCGTCCCGTCGGGTGGCGGGCGCCGGGTCCGCCGCCGTCAGCGGCGCCGGACGCGGCCCTCGGTCCGCATGGCGGCGAGGATCTCTGCTATCTCGCGGGCGACTGGCGCATCCTGCAGCAGGTCGACGGGCACCGCTGGTCGCTCGACGATCTCGTGACGGCATGGGTTGCGGCGCGCGTGGCTGCCGCCGAGCCCCCGCGGCGATTTCTCGACCTCGGCTGCGGCATCGGCACGGTGCTGATGCTGCTGGCGTGGAAGTTCCCGGACGGGTCCGGCAGGGGCATCGAAGCGCAATCGGCGAGTGTCGATCTCGCGCGCCGATCGCTGGCCTGGAACGGCGCCACGCCACGCTGCGACGTGCGGCTCGGCGACTTCCGCGACGCGACGGTGCTCATGGAGACGGCCGCGTTCGATCTCGTCACCGGCACGCCGCCCTATCTCACGCCCGGCCACGCCACGGCGTCGCAACGCACGCAGTGCGGCCCGTGCCACTTCGAGGAGCGCGGTGGCGTGGAGGAGTATTGCGCCGTTGCCGAGCGTGCGCTCGCACCGGGCGGCCGGTTGGTGATGTGCGCCGCGGTGTTTCAACGCGACCGCGTTGCGCGCGGCGCCGCGGCAGCGGGGCTCGTCGTCGATTGCGCGACGGCCATCGTGCCGCGCGAGGGCAAGGATGTGCTCTTCGACGTTTACGTAGCGCGTCGGATCGGTGACGATGTCGCGGCGGTCGCCATGCCCGACCACCTGGTCGTCCGCGATCGTCGTGGGCAGTGGACGCCGGCGTTCAGGGCCGTGCGCGCGGCGATGGGGATGCCGGACGATTGCGGATGAACGCTCGTATTGATTGACGATCGCTCCTGTGCGAGCCGTGCTCGCCATGGAACGACTCGAATCCGCGGGCCCGAACGCCGAGCAGATTACCTATTGGAACGAGCAGGGCGGCCCACGCTGGGTGCGGCTGCAAGGGATACTCGACGAGCAGCTCGCCCCGTTCGGCCGCGTCGTCATGGACCGCCTCGCGCTCGGCAGCGGCGAGCGCATTCTCGACGTCGGCTGCGGCTGCGGTGAGACCTCGCTCGAGCTTGGCCGCCGTGTCGGGCCCACAGGCTCGGTCCTCGGCGTCGACATCTCGACGATCATGCTCGAGCACGCCGCTGAGCGCGGGAAGGCCGCGGCCAACGTGCAGTTCATGGTCGGCGATGCGCAAACCCATCCCTTCGCGGCCGGCAGCTTCGACGTGATCTTCTCGCGCTTCGGCGTGATGTTCTTCCAGGACCCACCCGCGGCGTTCGTGAATCTGGCGCGGGCGCTCGTGCCCGGCGGCCGCATCGGCTTTCACTGCTGGAAGTCGCTGCCCGAGAATCCCTGGATGACCGTGCCGTTCTTCGCGGCCTTGCCACACGTGCCGCCGCCGACCCCGCCACCGCCCAACGCGCCGGGTCCGTTCGCGTTCGCGGACGCCGACCGCGTGCGCGGTATTCTGACCGATGCGGGTCTCGCCGAGATCAACTTCGAATCGCGCAACGACATGATGGGAGTCGGTTCGGGGTCGCTCGATGAGGCCGTCGACTTCGCGTTGCAGATGGGCCCGGCGTCGATCGCCGTTCGCGAGGCGACGCCCGAGACCATCGCCAAGGTGCGCACGAGCGTGCGCGAGGCGTTGGCGCCGTACCACACGGCCGCCGGCGTCCGCCTCGCGACGTCGACGTGGGTCGTGACGGCGCGGCGGCTCTGAGCGCCGCGCTCGCCGCAGGATCAAGCGAGAAAGTCGTGAAAGGCGTCGGCGAAGAGGCGTTTGCCGTCGCGTTCGATCGGATCGCCGTGGGCGACGACGATGCGTGTGAACTCCCAGCGCAGCAGGCGATCGAGGTGCGGGCGAGCGGCGGCACGATCGCTCAGGAACGTGAGACGCGCCGAGCGGCTCGGCCCGAAGCGCGGGAGAATGCCGGTCGCGCGCCACGCCCAGCGTTGCCACGCCGGTTCGATCGTCGTGACGTTCATCGCGAGGTCGGTGAGGATCAGGGTCGCGGTCGGACGGTGCAGGAAGACGATCTCCACGGCG
>JBDSJB010000029.1:0-11335 GCA_039917665.1 Binatia bacterium | reverse complement strand
CCGCGTACGCTGGTACGACCCGGCTCGATCAGGAACGCGAAGCCGTCGGGGTGGACGCTGACGGTGCCGGAGCGGAGGCCGTGCTCGGCGGCGAGTGCGGCCAGCGCGTCGGGGGCAGGGGGCAGACCGGATGCGTCGTGGCCTTCGATCGCCGCGAGCCCTTGTTCAATGGCAGCGAGCTCACGCTGCATGGCGAGTGCGCGCTCGACGGCCTCGACGGCGGCCCCTTCGTCACGGGGCCCGGTGTCTTCGCGGCCCCGCCGGCCTTGAGGCTTCGGCTCGCCGCGCCGTCCGCGCGACGGCGGCTGCTTGGAGCGCGCCTTCCCGGGCCCTGGTCGGCGGGTTTTTTTGACGCGCGGTGGTCGCGAACGACGTGGCAGCGGCTCAGTCGCTCTCGGTCAGGTAGGTATAGCCTTCGAGCGCTTCTTCGTAGCGCCGGAGGAGGCGCCCCGATTCGGCCATCGTGAGTCGCTTTTCGCGCAACGCCACCTCGACCGCTCGGCGCACGCGCGAAACCAGATCGTCCTTCGAGTACTGCACGTAGGACAGCACTTCGCTCACCGAGTCGCCCTCGACGACGTGCTCGACGCGGTACTCGTCGCCGTCGAGCCGGACGTGCACCGCGTCGGTGTCGCCGAAGAGGTTGTGCAGGTCGCCGAGGATCTCCTGATACGCGCCGACCAGGAAGCTGCCGATGAAATAGGGCTCGCCGTTCGGCGCGTGCAGCTCGAGCGTGTGCTTCACGTCGCGGAGGTCAATGAATTGATCCATCTTGCCATCGCTGTCGCAGGTGAGATCGGCGAGCACGCCACGCCGTGTGGGCGGGCGGTTCAAGCGATGGATCGGCAGCGTCGGGAAGAGCTGGCGCACGGCCCAGTGATCGGGGACCGACTGGAAGAGCGAGAAGTTGCAGTAGTAGGTGTCAGAGAGCTGCTTCTCGAGACCTTCGAGCTCGTCGGGGACGTAGGGCAGGTCGCGCACGACCTTCAAGATGCGCTCGCACGTGGCCCAGAAGAGCTGCTCGACGCGCGCGCGTGCTTTCAGATCGAGGACGCCGAGGTTGAAGGCGGTGATCGCTTCTTCCTTGATCTGGAGCGCGTCGTGGTAGGCCTCTTGGAAGTTCTTCCGGGAGACGCCATCGTAGGTTTCGTAGAGCTGCTGGATGACCTTGTGCTCGTCCCCGTTGAGCGCCGCGGGAATTTTCCCGTCGAGGATCTCGTTGGTGCCGAGGACATTGAAGATCAGCGCCGAGTGGTGCGCGACGAGCGCGCGACCCGACTCGGTCACGATGTCGGGATGTGGGACGTTGGCGGCGGTGCAGGCTTCGGCGACCTGGCTGATGATGTCGCTCGCGTATTCCTGCAGCGTGTAGTTCACCGACGAATGGAAATTGGTCTGGCTGCCGTCGTAGTCGACGCCGAGACCGCCGCCGCAGTCGAGGAAGCGCATGTTGGCGCCGAGCGCGTGCAGCTCGACGAAGATGCGCGTCGACTCGCGGAGGGCGTCCTTCACCGCGCGGATGTTCGTGATCTGCGAGCCGATGTGGAAGTGCAGGAGCTGCAGGCAGTCGAGCATGCCCGCTTGTTGCAAGCGTTCGACGGTGTCGACGATCTCGGCGGTCGTGAGACCGAACTTCGAGCGATCGCCGGCTGATTCGATCCATTTGCCGGCGCCTTTGGTGGCGAGCCGGGCCCGCACCCCGAGCAACGGCCGCATCTCGAGATCACGCGCGCAGGCGAGAATGGTGTCGAGCTCGCCCATGCGATCCATGATGATGATGATCTGACGCCCGAGCTTCTGGGCGAGCATGGCGGTCTCGATGTAGGCGCGGTCTTTGTAGCCGTTGCAGAGGATCAGTGCTTCCGGGTTGTCTTGCAGCGCGAGCGCGACGAGCAGCTCAGGCTTCGAGCCGGCCTCGATGCCGAGGTTGGTCGCGCGGCCGTACTCGATCAGCTCTTCCACGATGTGGCGCTGCTGATTGACCTTGATCGGGTACACGCCGCGATAGGCGCCCTTGTAGTCGTTCTCGACGATGGCCTGCTGGAACGAGCCCGCGAGCTGCTGAATGCGGGTCTTCAGGATGTCGGAGAACCGGATCAGGAGCGGGAGCTTCAAGCCGCGACTGCGCAGATCGTCGACGAGCTCCTTCAGATCGATGCGCGGTGAGCCGGGCCCACCGGGCGTGACCTCGATGTTGCCGGCGTCGTTGATCGTGAAGAAATCACGACCCCAGCCGTTCACGTTGTACAGCTCGAGAGAATCTCGAATGGTCCAGGCTCTGAGGTCGGTCTGCGACGCCACTTTGAGCAACGTTCTTTCTTGCCTCCCAATGATGACGCGGTGCCGCGCCGTACTGTGATTCGCTCTATAGCGCAGCGCGTTCGAAGTCTAGTTAACAAAGCATTTCAGCAGGGGATCGGCGCTCCTCGACCTCGGCTTGCCGCTCGGCGGTGACTCGCTCATCATGCGCGTCGCATGTCGCCGCCGGGTCCGTCGCCGCACGCCGCACTGTGGACGCTCGATCCGAGCGTCACGTACCTGAACCACGGCGCGTTCGGCGCGTGCCCGCGTCCGGTGCTCGCGTTCCAACAGGAGTTGCGCGCCCGGCTCGAGCGCCAGCCGGTGCAGTTCATGCAACGCGACCTCGAGGGCCTGCTCGACGAAGCGCGCCTGGCGGTCGGAGCGTTCGTCGGCGCGGTGCCCTCCGATCTCGCGTTCGTGGCGAATGCGACCTCCGGAGTGAATGCGGTCCTGCGCTCGCTCGTGTTCGCGCCCGGCGACGAGCTCCTGACCACCGATCACGCGTACGGCGCCTGCCGGAACGCGCTCCACTTCGTCGCGGAGCGCAGCGGGGCGACGGTCGTCACGGCAAAGGTCCCGTTCCCGATCGACGGCCCCGATGCCGTCATCGAGGCCGTCCTGGCGCGCGTGACCCCACGCACGCGGCTCGCGGTCCTCGATCACGTGACGAGCCCGACCGGTCTCGTCTTCCCGATCGCCGACCTCGTGCGCGTGCTCGCAGAGCGCGGCGTCGAGGCGCTCGTCGACGGCGCGCACGCCGTCGCGATGGTGCCGCTCGATCTCTCCGCGCTCGGCGCCGCGTACTATGCCGGCAACTGTCACAAATGGCTCTGCGCGCCGAAAAGCGTCGGGTTCCTGCACGTGCGGCGTGACGTCCAGGAGTTCGTACGGCCGCTCGCGATCAGTCACGGCGCTCGCCTCAAGCGTCCCGATCGCTCGCGCTTCCTCCTCGAGTTCGACTGGACGGGGACGGTCGACCCGACGGCGGCGCTGTCGATCCCAGAGGCCATTCGCGTTCTCGGCGCCGCGATGGCGGGCGGCTGGCCGGCGATCCGCGAGCACAATCGGAACCTGGCGCTCGCGGGACGACGGTTGCTCGCGGAGACGCTCGGGATCCCGGAGCCGGCGCCCGCGTCGATGATCGGGTCGCTCGCGGCGTTACCGATCGCCGACGGTCCGGACGCGCCTCAGACCGCGGGCCTCTATCGCGACGCGCTCCAGGATGCGCTCCGCGAAGAGGCCGGTATCGAGGTCCCGCTCGTCCCCTGGCCGGCGCCGCCGCGCCGTCTGATCCGCATCGCGGCTGCGCTCTACAACACGATGGCGGACTACGAGCGGTTGGCGGTCGCGCTGCCGGCGCTGATGGCGCGCGCCGCAGCCTGATCCGCCCTAACTCACTGGAAAGCCGCGCCGCTACGGCGCAGCCAACGCCTTTGTCGTTGACGGTACGCAGCGGCCGGTGGTAGCTCACGCGACTCTCGCTGCGTCTGCTGAACCCGAGATCTGCGCCTCCCCGGGCGCGACTCCGAACCGCTTTTCAAACCCCCGACGGAGGCTTCGATGCTTGGTGTGACCCACGTGCTGGCGACGGTCCGCGATCGATCCGTCAACCGCGTTCAGCGTGCGCTCGCATGGGGCACGCTGGCGACCTTCGCGCTGCTGCTTCTCGGGGTTCCGCCGGTCATCGCGGGCGCGCCCCCATCGCCTACGGTCACTGCGACGCCGGAGCCGACTGAGACGGCCACGCCCGAGCCGACCGAGACTGCCACGCCTGAGCCCACCGAGACCGCGACCCCGGAGCCGAGCGACACTGCGACGCCGGAGGCGACCGAGACGGCCACACCCGAACCGACCGAGACCGCAACTCCGACGACGACCGCAACGAGCACCTTCGTCGCCGTGGCGACCGCATCTCCGACGCCCGCGGCGACGGCGACGCCCGTGCTCGATCATTTCCTCTGCTACGAGACGCACCGTCGCCCGCTCAATCGCAAGAATGTCTCGGCCAACGATGATCTTGGCAACAGCACGATCACCGTGCGGCAGGCGAAGCGCCTGTGCGCGCCGGTCAACAAGAACAACGAGGACCCGACGGCGCCGCTGCACCCGGGTCACGAGACGTTCTACACGATCAAGCAGACGAGCCCCCGCTTCGCGCAGGTCAAGAATCTTACGATCACCGATCAGTTCGGCACGATCCAGGTCGACCTCGTCCGACCGGAGCGTCTGCTCGTGCCGACCTCGAAGAGCCTGACGGCCCCGCCGCCGCCGCCGCTCGCGACGCCGCTCGACCACTTCAAGTGCTACCGCGTGCGTGGTGCCCGGGTGCGCGTGCCGAATGTGAGCGTGCAGACGCAATTCAACCCGGGCGGCCCGATCACGGTCGCGATCAAGCGCCCGCGGGACCTGTGCTTGCCGGTCGACAAGAACGGCGAGGGGATCTTCAACTCGACGATCGGGCTCATGTGCTACCAAGTGCGGACCTCGCCGCAGAGCCCGCCGCGCGTGTTCACGACCGATCAATTCGAGAGCGCCGACTATCCGCTCTTCGGGATCCGCGATCTCTGCGTGCCGCTGCTCGCGGGGCCGGGTACGTGCGGTGACGGCAAGCTCAATGCGCCGGGCGAGCAGTGCGAGACGGACAACGACGGCGCGTGCCCAGGGGAATGCAACCTTCAGACCTGCGCGTGCCCCGTGGTCACGGGGCCGACCTGCGGCGATGGTGTGATCAATCAGCAGAGCGAGGAATGCGAAACGGCCGACGATTGTGACGTGCCGTGCTTGGGCCCCCGCTGCCTGGTGGCGGTCGCACCCATCGGACCCACCTGCGTCGATTGCCAGTGCGTGCCGCCGCCGTTCTGCGGCGATGACGTCGTGAACCAGCAAGCGGAACAGTGCGACGGCGCCGACCCCGGCATCTGCGAAGGCCCCTGCAGCGCGCAGTGCACCTGTGACCCGTGCGGCAACGGTGTCGTCGATCCGGCGACCGAGGAGTGCGAGCCTCCGAGCGCATTCTCGTGCAACGGCAACACGGAGCAGTGTCAACCCGGATGCCTCTGTCCGACGCCGACGTGTGGCAACGGCATCGTCACCGGCGCCGAGGTGTGCGACGACGGCAACGCGGACAACGGCGACGGGTGCGACAAAAACTGCACGGTGAGCGCGTGCGGTAACGGCATTGCCGCGGGTAGCGAGGTCTGTGACGACGGCAACGCCGTCAACGGCGACGGCTGCGACAACAACTGCACGGTGAGCGCGTGCGGCAACGGTGTCGTCGCAGGCACCGAGACGTGCGACGACGGCAATGCGATCGACGGTGACGGCTGCGACAACGACTGCACCGTCAGTGAATTCTGTGGCGACGGCGTGATCAACGGGATGGAGAGCTGCGACGGCTCGAGCACCGGCTGTCCCAATCAGACGGACGTCTGCACGAACTGCGCGTGCTGCTCGCCGCTCCAGCAGTGCCCGGCCGGTGCATGCGGCAGCGTTCCCGACACCTGCGGGGGGGCACTCACGTGCGGCGGCTGCGCGCCTGCGTTCGTGTGTTCATTGAACCAATGTGTGTGTGCGCCGTTCGTTTGCGAGTTCGGGGAGCCGGATTTCCAGACCTGCACATGCGTCGACTGACTCGCGCGAGGGCGACTCGTGTCAGCTCGCCGAGGGGTGTTGCGTCGGGACCACATGGTGCTTCGACCGCGGATTCGCGGGCGGCATCTGCTGCGAACCGAACTGATGCGGGTAGGCCGCGGTCGTCGCGCGATGACCGCGGCCGAGCTTGACTAACTGAACGCGACTTCGAGCGCGCCCTCGAACGCCTTGATGTCGAGGCCCTTCGGCTGCAGCGCCGACGCCGCGGGTGTGGACGTCGTCACGGGCTCGCGCCAAGCCGTCGAGGTTCTGGCGTCACTCGCCGCCCTGCACGACGCACGCCGAATGTGATGGAGGTTGCTCTGCGACCTCGGTACCTGCAGTTGAAATCGTAGCGCGCGACCCGGACGCCTGACGGCGTCCGGTCTAACCGCTCAACCGAGCGTGACTTCGCGCGCGACTTCGTAGGCCTTGATGTCGAGGCCCTTCGGCTTGAGGGCCATGACCGCCTTGTTGAACTCGGCCATGTGGGGGCTCGCCATGTGCGCCTTGATCGCGTCCATGGATTCCCAGGTCTCCGTGACGCGGATCATGCCCGGGTCGGAGATGTCGACCGAGAACGCGTACTTCTTGCAGCCGGCTTCCTGACGGGTCGCCGTCTCCATCTTCGTGACGGCATCGCGGGCGTTGTCGGCCGAGCCCGGCTCGACCTTCACTTCGACTTGGACGACGATCATACGAGCCTCCTGACGTAGCTTTCGGTATTGGCTTCGATCCGCTCCGCCTTCTTCTGGGGATCTTCCTCGACGACGATTTCGTCGGGCGTGATCTTGAAGAGCGGCTGACCCTTCCGCACCACGACCCCGCTCGTCGGCATGAGCACGTCGGTGATCGTGCCGGCAAACGGCGCGTGCACTTTGTTGAACATCTTCATGACCTCGATGATGTAGAGCGGCGCGCCCTTGTCGAAGTGGCCGCCCTTGGTCACGAACGCGGGCAAGGTCGGCGCCTCTTGCGAGTAGAATGTGCCTCCCATCGCCGCCACGATCTCGTCCGACTTGGTGACCGGCGGCGGCACGAGGATTTTTCGCATCGCGTCCTGCAGCTTGGTGTCGTGCAGGCGCTCGGGGATGGTGATCGTGAGATCGTCCTCGAGCTTGAGATCGTAGAAGCGGACCTTGTCGGCGATCATCGGCAGAAGACAGAGGATGTCGAGCCCGAGCTGGTGGCCGGCGTGGGCGGCGCGGACGCGGCTCCAGGTGTCGGCGTCGATCCCGAACGCTGGCGTCTCGTCGGTCAGAATCGCGTCGAGCTCGGGCCAGGCGGTCCCGTTGGCGCGCTCGTCGATGCGGTCGTAGAAGGCGAGGGCGGTCGCGAGCTGCTCGCGATCGTGATCCCAGATGCGGTGCGCGGCGGCGGCGCTCGGCGTGTCGAGATTCAAGAGGCGATAGGTCTCGGCGAGGACGCGGACGGGATTGCGGTGCCAGACGACGCGCTCGTCGGCGATCGAGAAATCGCGGTGGTAGCGGCTGAGCCACGCCGACAGATAATGCGGCTCTTCGATCAAGCGCTGCATCGGCCGCTCGAGAAGCGTTTCTTTCAAGTCGAGCACGCGGCGCGTGGCTTCGACGCTCTCGGGCGCGGCGGCGTTGGTCGTGTCGCGGGCGATGCGACGGAACGCGTAGTCGAGGTCGATCGACTGCGCTTCCTGCGCGAGCTGCCCGACCAGCGTCAGATACGGCACGACGAACTTGGTCGTCGGTTTCGCCCACGGATCACGGGCGAGGAACCAGGTCAGGATGCCGTAGTGAAACTCGAGGTTGGTGGCGAGGTCGATGCCGCGGAGCGTGGTGCGGCGGAAGATTTCGACCAAGCGCTCCCAGCTCTCACGCCGGCTGCTGCCAGTCGCGAGCAGGAGCGCGACGTTCGAATCGTACGCGCCCGCCAACCGGTAACGCATGAAGAGATCGGTGTCGGGATTCTTGATGCAGATGCCCTGATCGTCGCGGATCTCGCCGGCGATCGGGTCGGACCACGAGACGATCACGCCGCCGGCGGCCGGATTGAGGGCGCGGTCGGTCGCGTTCAGCCGAGCTTCGATTGCGGCGCGCTCGCGCAGGATGCGCTCGGGCTTCGGCAGGCGCGCTTTGTGCCGCGCGATCAGCGCCATCGCCTCGACCAGCGACTCGACGTCGAAGTGATCCTTCGGGTCGTCGGGATTGGTGAAGCGGAGCGCGTAGCAAAGCTCGGACACCCGGTGCTCGACCTGGATCCGGGTGTTCACTTCCATGAAGTAGTGACGGTCGCCGTCGACGATGCACTCGAAGGTGGACGCCGAGTCGAGCTTGACGGCGGTCCCGAAGCGCTCGGCTTCCTCTTCCATGTGGCTGAGCGTCACGAGATCGGTCGCGAGCGACGCGACCTTTTTCTCGTGCCTGGCTGCCGTGGCCTCGGCGATTGCGTCTTCGAGCCCTTCGCGCGTGACCGAGATCTCGACCAGCTTCTGCTCGTGCATTTGTAGAGAACAATCACGGCCACCTAAGGCGATGCACCACTGGCCGTTGCCGAGGATCTGAATCTCGTTGTGACGGGTCTGCTCGATGTTGAGCTCGAGCAGGATGTTCTTGTTGTCGCCGACGCCGGTCGTTTTGACCTCGGCCAGCACTTCGCGGACGAGCGTCGGGACCTGCGCGGCCGCGTCGAAAATGCGCTGGCCTTTGCCGCCCCCGCCGCCGATCGCCTTCAAGCGGAAGCGCCGACCCGGTTGGTCGGTGAGCAGCTTCACGGCTTCGAGGCGGAGCGTCTCGGCGAGCTCGTCGATCGAGTAGAGATCGAGCTGCTTGCGATACGACGCCTCGAGCAGCTGCTCGACGGCCTCGGCCAGCGCGACCTTCTCGTCGGTGAGCCCGGCGACGTCGAGGCCGTTCGCCTTCGCGAGCTTCTGCAGCGCCTTCCGATCGGGATGAAGCCGGAGCAGGGTGCGCGTGGTCGCGTCGTTCACGCCCGGCGTGACCGAGACCTTGTTCTCGATCGCAGTGCGCTTGGCCTCGTCCTTGGCGCCGGCTGCCATCTGCGTGTGCGAGCACGGACCGATGAAATTGACGCCGGCTTCTTCCAGGCGGCGGACGAACTCGGCGTCTTCCGCCATGAAACCGTAGCCGGCGAAGATGTAGCCGTAGCCGTGCTCGCGACAGATCGCGATCATCTGGTCGATGCGTTGGACGCGCTCGTCCTTGCTGGCGCCGGTGTAGTCGGGCACCGCGTGGACGTGGCGCGGATCCATGATCCGAAGCTCGGGCGAGAGCGCGCGCGGGAAGACGATGCTGTCGCGCTCGGAGAGCAGGATGCCGACGTTCGTGATGCCCATCTCGCGGAAGACGTCGATCGCTTCTTTCCGAATGGGGCCGCGACAGACGATGAGCACGCCCATGTCTTCGCACGAGAAAGAACGGGTCCATTCCGAGGGGGCGGCGCCCACGCGGCCGAGACGGCGGTCGCGGTGCACCATGGGATTGTCGGCGTAGGAGGAGGCTACTTTGGGTGTCGTCATCATCGTTGGAAGGGGTCTTTACCTATGGTGGACGGCCGAAAAAGGCCAGTGGTCCGCGGACCTGGCGGCTTTCGACCGACCTGGTTCAGGCCATCAGGAACTTGCCGTTCGCGGCGGCCACGGGGCGATCACGGGCGTCCTGCCACGCGATCACACGAACGTGCGAGATGCGGCGTCCGAGCTTGAAGATCTCGGCACGGGCGCGGGTCTCGCGGGGTCCGGCCGAGCGCAGATAGTCGATGGTGAAGCTGATCGGCTTCGGGACCGCGTCGAGACCGCTCTCGTCGATCAAACGAAAGAGCGCGGTCATCTCGAGGAACGAGCCGATGACGCCGCCGTGGATCGCGGGCAATCGCGTGTTGCCGATCAAGTCGGCGTGGAACGGCAGCACGCACTCGATGCCGTCGTCGCCTTGCACGACGTCCATGCCGAGGAGGCGCGCATAGGGAATCGCCGCGACGAGACGGTTCACGACTTGGCCCCGTCCGCGTCCTTGAGGCCGCCGAACGGACTTCCGCCGCTGTTGGCGCCGATCATGAACGTGCCGAGGCAGCCGGCGAACGGATCGTGGGGATCTCTGTCCCACGCGGTGGCGCGCACAAAGGCGATGTTGTGGCCGAGCTTGTAGCACTCCGAGCGCGCGAAGAGCTCGCAGCCGGGCTCGGCGGCGCGGAGATAGTCGACCCGAATGTCGATCGTCGCGATCGCGGCGAGCTCTTCCATCGCGCACGCGACCGCGAGCCCCGACGCCTGGTCGATCAGCGTCGTGATCACGCCGCCGAAGACGACCTTGCGTTGCGGATCGCCGACCAGCTCCTCGTGGTAGGGCAGGGCGAGCGTCGCGAACCCCGGCCCGACTTCCACGACCCGCATCCTGAGGCGCCCGGCGTGGGGCGTGAACTGGCCGATATCGAATTTGGCGAGCCCGAAGAGCGCACCCATCGCGTACTTGCGTTCGGTCGTCATGCGGTGCCGGCGACTCTCGACGGCGAGGCGGATCGAGTCAAGGGCGACACGGCTTTCCGTGCCCGAGAAAGAGGCTTTCCGCCATCGCAGTTTTCGTAGTACCGATGTCGTCCAGCCATGCCGAGCCTTCCGAACTTCGGCGACCTCGCGCGTTGGGGTACCGCCGTCGTCGACGAGTTGAGCGAGCTGCCCGACACGCTGGGCAACGTCCGCACCATTCTCGCGCGGCTTCCCGATCAGCTGACGGCGCTCGTCGCCGCGCTCGAGAAGACGACGGACGCCCTGGATCGGGCGCTCCCCGAGCTCACCCGCGCCCTCGCGGCCGTGAACGAGCGCATCGATCACGTGGAGCGTCTGGCGTCCCAACTCGCAGCCGATCTCACACGCACCGCGGCGAGCCTGGAGCGGATCCTGCCGGAGGTGTCCGGCGCCGTCGCTGCGATGGATACGCGCCTGCAAAATCTCGACACCACGATCTCCGAGCTTGGGCAGGTCGTATTCGGGGTACTCGACGTGATCCCGGGCGCGCGCCGCATGCTCAAGCGGACCGTCCCGCCGACCTGACGCGGCTTTGGTTCAGCGATCGACGGTCGGTGTTACGCGCTCGGCCCAGATCCGCTCGGTCGACGGGTGGACGGTGATCCGAAAGTTGCGGAGCAGGCCCATACCGACGCGACCGACGACGCGCGAGCGCTCCCAGAGGCGCGGCGGGCCGGTTTCGATCGTGATCGGAACGCGTTCGTAGCGCCCGCCGAAGAGGCCGACGCCGCGCAGCTCCGACGTCGGACCGGCCGGATCGCTGGCGTGTCCGCTCGACACCGGTTTCACGACACCGGGATGCTGCTTGGCGAAGCCGCGCCAGACGCTGATCGTCGCGGGCGATCCCGTGTCGAGGAGCAGCCAGACCCGCGTGCCGTCAGCGAGCGT
>JBDSJB010000028.1:0-3319 GCA_039917665.1 Binatia bacterium | reverse complement strand
GCCTCGGCGTGCCACGACGCGGCGAACGCGGTGCGATCGAGCTTCTGGTGCGTCGCCGCCTCGAAACGATCGGCGATGACGGGGTGGATGTCGAGCTCGTCGACCTTGATCGGCAGCGGCGCGAGCCCGGCTTCGCGCGCGGCAGCCTCGAGTCGTCCGATGCGCACGCCGACGAGGTCGTACACGTTCGTGTCGGGCGTCTCGTAGAGGCTGAGGGACATGGCACGCAGGTCCTCCCAACGCACGGTGCCGTCGGCGGCGAACGCGTCGTGGAGGAATCGCAGGTAGGTGCGTAGGTTGTCCTCGCCCGGGAAGGTGTAGCTCGTGACGAAGTTGCCCGCCTGGAGCGCGATGCCGGGTGCGGCCGCTCGCACGACGCGCGCGCCGGTCACGAAGGTCGTGCCGTACTCCGCCGGCGTGCCGGCGAAGCCGACGTGCTGGACGTCGCCCTCCCAGCCGACGAGCGTCAGACAGTTCGGCTCGTTCACGATCGACGCGCGCCAACGTCCGGGATGGAGATCGGCGACCGACGCGAACGCTCCCGCCACGAACTGCGACCAGCCGTCGAAGTCCTGCACCGGAGCCGCGTTCCAATGGTAGTGGGCGAAGTCGACGACGCCGCCGGTGAAGGCTGACGGGGCGGCCGAGAGGTTCACGTGCGGGCGGACGCCGCTCCGGAGGACTCGCTCGATCGCGGTGCGAAACGGCGTGTAGTCCGTCACCCAGGTCCCGTCGCGCTTCTGGACGAGCTCTTCGCGCGCGGCCGGCCCCGGGCTGCCGTCGTGTCCGCACTCCTGCGTGCCGTTGTCGGGGTGCTCGGGTGTGACGCGCGCATGATCGCAGGCGGGCGCGATCTCGGGCGCGTAATTGCCGCCGAGCGCGGCGAGCAGTCGCACGTAGCGCACCCATGGCGCGTGCTTCCGCATCCAGCCGCGCCCCCACCAGCGCGCCGGATCGGGATGGCTCGCGCCGTAGAGCGCGCCGAGCTTCCACATGTTGGTCTCGTCCCAGATTGGACGCACCCGTCCGATGCGGCTCCGCACGTCGACCACGAGATCGACGACCTCGGCTTGCCGGGGAGCGTCCGCCCACCCGAGCGCCATGACGAGTGTGGCGGCGACCAGCGCGAGGCTGACCAAGGGCGCGAACCGGGTCTGCATCGTCACCGGGCGTCGACGGCGCGAGCGATCACGCCGAGGCCGAGCACGAGGACCGTCGCGCTGATCGGGGCAGTCGCATCGTGAGCGGGAACGTTGGTGCGCACTGGGTGCGGAGAGGTGCATACGCGGATCGCCCCCACGAGATCAACGACGGGTCGGCGAAAGATCGGTGGAACGCGTGCGTCTAGCTCGCATGATGCGGAGACGCGCGAGCGCCCTCGTCGCGCTGGCGGCCATCGCGACCTATCTCGCGCTCGGCTGGCATCACCTCGCGCTGCCCGGGCTGCAATACGACGAGGTCGCCGACGCGGTCCCGGCCGCGGAAGTGCTGCGCGGCGAGATGCCGCCGGCGGCGGCGCCGGGGCGATGCTGCTGCTCGTGGGCCTCGCGGTCTTGATGGCGGTCTGCGTCCGGCACCGTGACCGGCTGCGACTCGCGATCGGTGGATCACCCGACCGCGACGACGACGCAATCCGTGCCCGACTCTTTCTACTCCTCGCCGTCGGGCTCATCGTTCCCGCGAGCACGGTCAGCACGAGCGCGATCGGCGCGACCTATCTCTTCATCCTCTTGCCGTTCGCATGGCTCGTGATCGCGGTCGCGCTCGTCGACGTGGCGCGAACGGTGGCGCGGCGGACCGCAGCCGTACGGGTGATCGCGCCGGCGGCGATCGGGGCGGCGTGGCTGGCGGCCGCCAGCGTCACGTTTCAGCACCGCGCCGCCAAACGGACGGTGCACGCCTACCTCGACGCGACGGGCGGGACCAACGTCTGGTCCGATGCCGTCGATCACCTCGCCGCGAAGCTCGAGTCCGAGTACCGCGACCGCCACGCGATCGCGATGGATTGGGGCCTCGAGCGTTCGGTGACGTTCTCACCCCGGGGCCGGGTGCGCACGCGCGAGTCCTTCGAGTACCGTCCCGAGCCTTCGCCGCAGTTCGCTGTCGCGAGCGCAGCCCTGCTGGACGACCCGAGCAATCTCTACGCATTTCACGCGCCGCCGTTCGCGTGTTTTTCCGGCCGTGACGAGGTACTGGCGAGCATGGCCCGCGCGCGCAGCATGGAGCTTCGACTCGTCGAGACTCTGCGGCAACGCGACGGGCAGCCGAACATCCTGCTCTACGCGGCCGAGCCCACGCCGGGCGCCTGATGCGGGGACGTGATCGCCTGCCCATAGTCGGTCTCTTCGTCGCGACGAGCGTCGTCATCAAGGTCGCGCTGTTGCTCGTCGACGCCCAGCCGCGTTTCTTTCTCGGCGACTCGGGGAGCTATCTCGCGACGGCGATTGGCGGCTACATCCCGCGGGACCGGTCGTGGCTCTACGGGTTGTTCGCGGTGGCGGTGACGGGTGCGACGCGCAGCCTCGAGACGCTCGTCGTGCTCCAGTCGCTCGCGGGAGTCTTCGTGAGCGTCAGCGCGGGCGTATTCGCGACGCTCCGCTGTGGCGTGCCCAACCGTCTCGGGTGGGTCCTGGTCGTACTGACGAGCCTCGATCCGCTGGCGCTCTGGTGCGAGCGGTCGGTCTTGACGGAATCGTTCGGCGTCGCGTCTTTCTGGGCGGCGACGCTGCTGCTCGTCGCCGTCGCGGAGCGTCCCACGCTTGGCACCGGCCTGTTGCTCGCGGGGAGCACGCTTCTCGCGGTCGCGCTCCGGACGGCGTTCGCGCCGCACGCGCTGGTGACGGTGGCGATCTGCGCGTGGCTGACCACGCGCACTTGGCGCACGACCGCGCGGGTGCCGTTGGCGGCGGGGCTGCTCATTCTCGTCGGGCTCCGCGGCTACGCGGCGCTCTCCGGTGCGTTGGTCGACGCACCACCGGCCCTGAATCCGCGCGCGGGCGCGTTCCTCGTCGGTCTCGTCGCGCCGATCGTGACCGCCCGCGATTTCGACGGGCTCGGGGTACGCGATCCGGCGGCCGTCCTGCGTGCGGCACGGTCCCACGACTTTTGGCGGCGGAATGCGCAGACCTTCGACGACGACGGGATCTTCAGGCTGCTCGAGCAGGAAACCGGCGACTGGCAAACGGCGAACCGTATCGCGAGCGTCGCGGCCCGCCGCGCCGCTCGGCGCGATCCCGCGGGCACACTCCTGATCGCGCGGATTACCGCGCTCCAGTACCTCGACGTTCGGCGCTACCGCGACCAGTTCCTCATCCACGGT
>JBDSJB010000027.1:0-45148 GCA_039917665.1 Binatia bacterium | reverse complement strand
CCCGGAGAAGTGACGACGGAAGTCCGCTTGCGCGTCACGTACGGCATCGAGTGACCCGCAAAGCGACAGGGCGTTCGGGCTTGCGCTCGGGAAAGAACACGAAGCATGATCGCCAAGATCATCGCAGTTCGGGAGGCGGAATGAGCGCGCGCGAGGCACCGCAACGGCCAGGTCGGTCGAAGGGGAGGGTGGAGGACGAACGGGTGGAGGCCGAGTCGACGCTGCACCGGTTGCAAGCCCGTGGCGAGCGCTTGATGCAATGGTTTCCCGAGCTCCGGAAGACGTGGCAGCAGGATGCCGAGCCCGCGCTTCAGGCCTTGATCGGCCAAGTGCAGACGATTGGCGGTCAGGTCAGCCGGCGCGCGCAAGAGACCGGGCGTGACCTCGAGCAGCGTGCCGAGCGCGTACTCGCCGATCTCGAGCGCCAAGCGGTGCGCGGCCTCGGCCCGATACTGTCGCGCGCCAATCTGGCTTCCGTCACCGAGGTCTCCGATCTGGAACACCGTCTGATCGAGCTCGAGGAACGCTTCGAGCCTCTTCTGGAAAGCCGAACGCAGCTGGCGGCTGGTCTCGCCGAGACGCAGACGACGCTGGAAGAGGCACGCGCCGACGTGACCGAGCGTTTTCGCGAGACGACGGTGCGTTTGTCCGCGTTCGACGAGCTCCACAGTGACCTCGGCCGCGTGCACGGACACCTCGATGCGCTCTCGAAAGAGCAGGTCACGCGCAGCTTCGACCTCGGCAAGCTCCAGGATCGCATGGTCCGGCTCGAGCTGCGGATGGGCGACATCCTGAAGGAGCAAGCCGCTCATGGGGCTTCGCAGCAGGACGCCATACGCCGGATCGGTGCGCTCGATGGGAGCCTCGCCGAATCGAATCAAGTCGCCGACGCGGTCCGTGAGCAAGCTGCCACCGCCACGGCGGAAGTCCGCGCCACTGATTCGCGTCTCACGACGGTCGTCGCCGCGCGCAATGCCGACCACGACGAGATCACACGCATCGGCGACGTGCTCGGTAGCATCCAGCAGACGCTTCGCCAGGTGGATCTCCGACTCGGTGATCTCGGGGAACGCTACACCGGCCTTCGCGAGGAGATCGCGAACCTGTCGCTCCGCGTGAGCAATCTCGAGCTCGCACCGAGTCGCCCAGCGGGCCCCAACACGCTCACCGGACGCACTGAAGGACACTGAATCCGTGGACATCGTTCCGATCCCGCTGCTCGCCGACAACTACGGCTATTTGCTGATCGATCCGGCGAACAAACGTGCCGCGATCGTCGACTGCTCCGAAGCCGGGCCGGTGCTGGCAGAAGTCGAACGGCGTGGGCTCAAGCTGGATGCGGTGCTCTCGACGCACCACCATTTCGACCACGTCGGCGGCAACGACGAGATCGCTCGCGCCGTCCCTGGCATCCGTGTCCTCGGCTCACGTGCCGATGTCACGCGTCTGCCGGCACTCACGGAGCCGCTCTCCGACGGTGAGGAGTTCGAGGTCGTCGGCGTCCGCGGGCGGGCGATCTTCATTCCGGCTCACACCAGCGGCCACCTTGCCTACTTCTTTCCGGACGCCGGACCGAGCGTGTTCTCGGGCGACACGCTCTTCGCGGCCGGGTGTGGCCGGCTCTTCGAAGGCTCGCCCGCGCAGATGATGGACTCGCTCGGCAAGCTCGCGGCTCTTCCCGACACGACGCAAGTGTGGTGCGGCCACGAGTACACGGAGAAGAACCTCCTCTTTGCGCACGACCTCGAGCCCGCCAACGCCGACATCGCGACTAAGCTCGACCGCGTCCGCGGCCAGCGCGCCAACGGCAACCCGACCGTCCCGTCGACGATCGGAGAGGAGAAGCTCACCAACCCCTTCCTCCGCTCGGACAGCGCCGAGCTGCTGGGCACGTTGCGACGTCGTTTCCCCGATCTCGCGACCGATGCGGTCAGCGTCTTCGCCAAGACGCGCGAGCTCAAAGACAGCTTCTGAAAGGCTCTCCGATGGCCACCACCGAGCTGCTCACTTCTCGCGACGGGGCGATCGCTACGATCACCCTGAACCGCCCCGAAAAGCGTAATGCGCTGACGATTCCGATGCTCGAGGCGTTCCACGCAGCCTTGAAGGAGGTCGCGGCGGACGAATCCGTGCGGGTGCTCGTGCTCGCTGGTTCCGGAAAGGCCTTTTGCGCTGGTCTCGATCTGAAAGAGATGGGACTCGCGCGGCGGCCGGACGGCAGCGTCGAGTACCCAGAGATCGAAGGGGCGCTGCACGAGCTCGAGCGTTGCCCGATGCCGACCATCGCCATGATGCAAGGGGACGCGATCGCCGGCGGCCTCGAGTTGGCACTGCACTGTGACCTGAGAGTCGCGGGCCAGGGTGCGCGCATGGGCATGCCGCTCGCACGCATTGGTCTCGTCGTGCCGTTTCCGTTGACGCAGAAGCTCCTCGACACCGTCGGCACCGTGAAGACCAAGGAAATGTTGTTCACCGGTTCGCTGCTCGACGCCGAAAGCGCACGTGCGGCTGGGCTCGTAACGCGAGTCGTTCCCGACGCGGACTTGGAATCGGCGACGCGTGCGCTCGCCGGAGAGATCGCCGCCAATGCGCCGTTGTCACTCCGTACTATGAAGGCCGCGATCAACGAGGCCAACGGGTTTCGCAACCCGCAACCCTCGTCTGCCCTCGCCGCTCAGGCGGCGCACACGCGACGGAGCGAGGATCTGCAAGAAGGCCTGCGTTCGGTGTTCGAGAAGCGCCGCGCAATCTTCCACGGGCGCTGAAGCGCGTGTTCTAGCCGCGCGCTGGCGTGAGCAGCGGCTCGAGCGCCGACCAGCTCGTCACCGGCGTGGAGCAGGTATACCCGTGACAGACGTACGCCGTGACTTGCCCGTTTACCTGGGGCTTGCCCTCGGCGACCGGTAGGCGCCGGGGATTTGCTGGGTCGGCAAGGACGATGGTCTTGTTCGGCACGTACCCGGACTGAATGCGGGTCCGAAGGTCCTGCGTCGTCGGGTCCCCTGCGCCGCCCACGATCACGATCTCGCGTGGCTTCCGCAGATAGAAATCGGCAACGCCGATCATGTTGGCGAAGCCGAACGGATTTTTTGCCATGCCCCCCGTGAAGGTCACGAGCGCACGCTCCGCCGAAGCGAGGAACCGATCGTCACCGACGTAGTGGAAGAGGCGCAGCAAGCCTTGGACCGCGGCCGAGTTGCCGGACGGGATCGAGCCGTCGAATACCGGCTTCGGCCGGTGCACTAGTTCCTCGTGCCCGGTGCCGGTGAAGAAGAAACCGCCCTGTGCAGGGTCTTCGAAGCGATCGAGGATGGTCGCGCCGAGCTTCGCCGCACGAGCGACGAGCTCCGGATCGGCAGTGCCCTCGTAGAGATCCAAAAGGGCGTTCACGAGAAACGCATAATCGTCGAGATAGCCGTCGAGCTTTGCTTCCCCTGCAGTCCAGGTTCGCAGCAGCAGGTCGTCGCGAAAGAGGGCTCGTTCGACGAAGAGGACCGCGCGTTCGGCAGCCTCCCGATACACGTCGTCGCCGAGAACCTTGTAGGCCTCGGCGAAGGCCCCGATCATGAGAGCGTTCCAACTAGTCAGGATCTTCTCATCGCGGGCCGGCGCCACCCGTGTGGCTCGAGCGGCGAGGAGGCGCGGGCGTGCGTCGTCGACGATGGCGGCGATCTGCTCCGGAGAGCGACCGAAGAGCCGGGCCATCTCGTCGAATCCAAGCGTGCGGTTGAGGATGTTCCTGTGCTCGAAGTTGCCTTCCACCGTGACGTCGTAGAATCGGCTGACGATCTCGGCGTGGTCGCTCCCTATTGCCGCAGCGACCTCGGCGGGGGTCCAAACGAAAAACTTGCCCTCGACCCCTTCGCTGTCCGCATCCTGGGCAGCGAAGAAACCGCCGTCGGGATGGGTCATCTCGCGACGGACGTAGTCGAGCGTTTCGCGAACGACCCGCGCAAACTCGGGATCGCCGGTGGCTTGGTAGCCCTCCAGGTAGAGCCGCACGAGCAACGCGTTGTCGTAGAGCATTTTCTCGAAGTGCGGCACGAGCCAACGGGCGTCGACGGAGTAGCGGTGGAAGCCGCCGCCGATCTGATCGTACATGCCGCCCGCGGCCATGCTCCGGAGCGTGTGAGTGACCTTGTCGAGAAATGCGCGCTCACCGGTCATCTGCCAGGCGCGCAGAAACAACGAGAAGACCATCGTGTTCGGAAACTTGGGGGCGCCGCCGATGCCACCGTGCTCCTCGTCGTAGTAGCGCGTGAGCGCGCGCGCGGCCGAGAGCGGAAGGTCCGTCGGTACGTCCTTCGCTCCGGACTCGAGTTGCTCGCCCTGCTGCAGTCCGGCGAGGATCTGCTCGACGCTTTTCCGAACCTCGTCCTGCTTCTGGCGAAAGGCTTCCGAGACGCCGAGCAGCACGCGCGGGAAGCCGGCCATGCCGTGACGATCGACGGGCGGGAAATACGTGCCGCCCCAGAAAGGCTCGCCGGCTGGGGTCAGAAACACGGTGAGGGGCCACCCGCCGTGTCCGGTCAGCATCTGGACGGCGCTCATGTACACGTGATCGAGGTCGGGGCGCTCTTCGCGATCGACCTTGATGCAGACGAAGTGCTCATTCATGAGCGCCGCAATCCGTTCGTCCTCGAACGATTCACGTTCCATCACGTGGCACCAATGGCACGCTGAGTAGCCGATACTGAGGAGGATCGGCTTGTTCTCGCGGCGTGCGAGCTCCAGAGCTTCCGGACCCCAGGAGTACCAATCGACGGGGTTGTGAGCGTGTTGGAGAAGGTACGGGCTGGTCTCGTGGATCAGCCGGTTGGTGTGCTGATGGGCCACGGCGCGTTCAGCGGCCTCGCGGCGGCCCCTCGCTCTCGGCTTCCTTCCACGCGGCAAGGGCGTGCAAACCGGCGCCGACCTGCACCGCGACCAGCTTCTGCAGCGGCAGCGTCTGCAGATTGCTTTGGCTCGCGATCTGGCCGCAGATCTCCTCGAGACGACGGCGCACGATGCGGGACACCTCTTCGTTGCCGCGCGCTACGGCGAGTCGATAGACCTCGCCGAGGTAGAGCATGTGGTTGAACACGCGACAGACCGTCGCGTCGAAGGCTTCCGCCCGCGTCGCTTCGCGCGAGTACTGCGGCGACTCGACCTCGCGCTTCAAGGCTGCCAGTCGCTTCGGCGTCTTCTTGGTGTAGTCGTCGACCGAACGGTAGAGCCGGTCGCGCGGCGCCCCCCGCGACACGATCGCGAAGTACTCGCGAATGTCGTGGTAGATCGAGTCCACGCGAAAGACGCCCTGCAGCATCGCCTCGCGTCGCGTGATCCCGGCCGGCGATCGATCCTGCAGCACGGGATCGAAGTAGTAGGGCATCTCCGTCACCAGCGTGTACCCGGAGCTGATGGTGTTGAGATAGTCGTCGGAGCTCGTGCCGGCGTCGATGTACGGGGCGGGATCTTCGTTCAGGTTACGGGCGAGATAGTCGTACGTCTCCTGGACGCCGAACAGCGCGAACACCCCTTCGTCGAAACGCTTCAGATAGGGAACTTCGGGCTCGCCTTGGTGGATCGGCAACCCCTGGGACGTCACGACGCGGCGAAGGCGCGGGAACAGACCGGGAAGCGGCCGCGAGACGTAGAAGTAGACCCCGCAGAACCCGGCGTTGTGCAGTGAGTAGAGGAACGTCGGCTTGTGCAGATCCATCACGTCCATCACCGCCTTGGTTTCCGGGCAGGGTGATTGGAAGTGCAGGCTCTTGTAGTGGACCGGGAAGCTCCATTCGACCTGCTCGCGGTGCGGCGGCCGATAGTAGTTGAGGGCGTAGGTGAGGGGAGTGAACGGCTCCTTGAACCAACCCTCGTTCAAGATCGTCCCGTCGGGATCGGCGCATTTGATGACGTAGAACGTGTAGTCGAGCTCGTCCCGCAGATCGTCGTCTTCGCAGAGCCGGCGCGTGAGGTACTCGAGCGTGAGCGTCCCGATCGGCTCGTTCGGATGTGGCGTGCCGAGCATCAACGCACGCCGCGATCCGTTTCCGATCGTCAGCATCTCGATCGGACGGCCTTCGGTCGATGTGCCGATGGTCTGCAACGTGACGAGCTTCGGATAGCGTCGCGCGAGATCACGCGAGCTCGCCGAAAGCTCCTGAACGGTGAGAAACTCTTGGTAGTCAGGTACGTCAGCGATCAGCTGATAAACGTCCATGCGCGGCGCGGAAAGTACCACACGGGTGCCGAACGCGAAAGGAAACGACGCCCTGCGCTACGACAGCTCCTTGCTGGAGTAGCCCATGATACGGCGCGCGATGATCATCATGTTGATCTGTTGCGTGCCTTCGAAAATGTCGTTGATCTTCGCGTCACGCATCCACTTTTCGAGGAGCAGATCCCGCGAGAAGCCGAGCGGTCCGAGGAGCTCGACCGCCTTCTGCGTGACCTGGGTGACGACGAGACCCGCCTTGGCCTTCGCCATCGACGCTTCGAGGTTGTTCTTCTGCCCGCGGTCCATCATCCACGCCGCGCGCCACGTGAGGAGGCGGGCCGCCTGCAGACTCGCCTCCATGTCCATGAAGTCGCGCTCTGTGACCGTGAGCTTGTGGGTCGCGACCCCGTAGCGGAGAGGAATCCCCTGGCGCTTCAGCTCGTCGCGCACGAAGTCGAGAGCGGCGCGACCGACTCCGAGAGCGCTGGCGGCAACGATGGGCCGGGTGGCATCGAACGTTGCCATCACGCCCTTGAAGCCTTCGCTCGTTTTCGGAACCTCGGCGCTTCCGAGGATGTGGTCGAACGGAATTCGGCAGTCCTCGAAAATGAGTGTGGCCGTATCGGAGGCGCGAATCCCGAGCTTGTCTTCGCACTTGGCGACGGTCATGCCGGCCGTGCCGGCATTGACGATGAACGACTTGATGCCGGCGCGACCGGCCGCGCGATCCACCGTCGCCCACACGACGATGAACCCGTCCGACTTGGACGGATCGCCGGCCATGAGACCGCTGGTACAGAAGATCTTGGTGCCGTTCAGAATCCAGTGATCGCCGTCGCGAACGGCGGTCGTTTGGATTGCGGCGCTGTCGGATCCGCACCCGGGCTCGGTGATGGCCATCGCCGACCAGACCGGCTTTTCGCCCTTGAAGCGCGACAGGAAACGCTCTTTCTGAGCGGGCGTGCCCGCCGCCATGACGGCGGCGCCGCCGAGACCGGGCCCGGGCATGGCGAGATAGAGCCCAGCGTCACCCCACGAAAGCTCTTCGACGGCAACGCACGTACGAAGGTTCCGTTCCGCGTCGACCGTCTTCTCTTTCTTGTCCTTGCTGGCACCCGGGCCGATGCCAGAGTTCTTGGAGAGCTGCCACATCATGTTGATGAAGTCCCAGGGCTTCTCGTGCTCGCGCTCATCGAAATCGCGTGCGATCGGCCGCATCGCGTGCTCGGCCACCATGTGGAGCTGATCGCGCGTGTCGGCAATATCGGGGGAAAGCTCGAAGTCGATCATGATCTTGGTCCTTTCAGGCGATCGCCAATCCCTCGAGCGTGGCAAACCCGCGGGCATTCCGCAGGAAGAGCTCGACGAGATGGTCGCGAATGTACCCGTGACCGCCGAGTACCTGGAGCGCGTTGTCAGTGATCTTGAGGGTCATGTCGGCGGCGTAGCGCTTGGCGAGAAATGCCTCGCGCGTGGCGTCCTCGCCGCGGTCGAACTTCCATGCTGCTTCCCAGATCAGAAGCCGCATGGCGTCGACCTCCATCGCCATTTCCGCGAGCATGAACGCGATAGCCTGCTTCTGCCCAATGGCTTGTCCGAAGGCGCGGCGCTCCTTGGCGTACTCGCGGGCGTAGTCGTACGCGCCTCGAGCGACGCCGACCGCCATCGAGGCCAGTGCAATGCGCCAGAGGTTGGCCACCCGGGTCACCGAGCCCTCGCCACCGTCGAGAAGTTGATCGCGCGGAATCTTGCACCCGTCGAAGGAAAGTCGCGTCGTGACTAGCGCCTTCAGCCCCATGTTTCGCTCACGCTCGCCGACGGTAAGGCCTGGGGTTTCACGATCGACGAGCAACGCCTGTGGGTGCGACACGCCGTTTCCGTTGGCGAGACTCGCGATCACGAGAAACTGATGGGCGTCTCCCCCGAGCGGAACGAGGCACTTTTCGCCGGTCAGCGTGTAGTCGTCGCCGTCGCGCTTCAGGACGGTGGTCGGCGCCATGGCGTCGAAATCCATGCGAGGCTCCATGACGGCCGCCGACGCGGGTTCGAAGCGCGCGCCGCAGTAACGCGGAAGCACGGCTTTCTTCAGCGTCGCCGAGCCGAATTCGAGCGTCGGCACGGTCACCAATCGCGGAGCCAGCAAGTGCATGGCGATCGAGAGGTCCCCGTACGCGAGCTCCTCAGCTACCACCGACCCCGTGATGGCCGAGTGGGCATTGCCGAAACCGCCGTATTCCTCCGGAATCGTCCCCTGGACGAGTCCGAGCTCCCAGCCCTTCTGGATCAACGCTGGCGGGATGATCCCCTTCTCGTCGGCTTCTCGCGCATGCGGACGAATCTCGTCCCGCGCGAAGCTGACGACTGTGTCGCGGATCAGTTGCTGTTCCTCGTCGAGCTCGAAGTTGACCATTACTGCTCCTTCCGTGTGTGGCGGCGAGAACCAACGCCCGAGCCGCCCGCGCGGCGTTGCTTGTTCGTGTCGAGTTCGCGGGTGAGCAGCGCCATCAGCTGCGCGACGACGCCATCCATCGCGGCTGCCAAGTCCACGCGCTCAGCGTCTTGATAGTGCTGCAGCTCCGCGCCGATGACGCCACCGGCGAATATCTGCGCGGCAAGAGCAGCGTCGATGTCGTCGCGAAAAACACCCTGCTCCTGGCCGACACGAACGATGCCGGCGAGGTAGCTCCGGAAGCGCCGCAGAATTCCCCGAAAAGCATCGGAGAGACGCGGATTGGTATCGAGCGCCTCGACCATGAGCGTGAGAATGAAGCGCCGCAGATTGTTCTTCGTAGCGATGTGCACGCAGATGCGTGCGATCTCGGCGAGCGCGCCTGCCGGATCTGTCGCAGGGCTGACGGTGCCGACGATCCGCTGCTCGAACTCGTCAATGCGATCCTGGACGGCGGCGAACAGCAGCTCTTCCTTGTCGCGGAAGTGGTAGTATAGCGCCCCTTTTGTGACGCCTGCGGCGCTCGCGATCCGATCAATCGACGTGCCTTGGTAGCCGTAGCGGGCGAAGCAATCGATCGCGATCGCCATCAGCTCCTTCCGTCCGCGGCTGGCCGTTTTGGCGCGCGTGGTGTCGGAGCGTTCGGAGGTCGAGGATGGCGTCGCAGCGGCCCGGGGGGACATACTGAACGTTTAGTATCGTGGCGTCGACGAGTCAACGAGGGCTAAGCGCGCGTCACGACAGCCAGAAACGCTGGCGAATGATTGCGCCCGTAGCTAAGGTCCCGATTCATGTCCGAGCGTAACCGGATTGCGGAGACGCTCCGGAATGCCCGTGAAAAACGAGGAATGTCGCTCGAGCAGGCGGGTGCCGCTGCTGGCGTTCCTCTTCAGTACGTTCGGCTCCTAGAAGGAGAGTCGAACGTCAGCATCGGCGTATCCGACGAGCTCTACCTGATTCCCTTCTTTCGGAAGTACGCGCGTTTCGTCGGAATCGACCCGGAAGAGCTGATGCCTGAGTTCTTGGGGGTGGTCCAGCAGCTCCCCGGCGAGACGAGTCCCCCCATTCGGCTGGCATATCGGCCACGCTTGGGGTTCCTGTGGCGACCTCTTGCCGTGTTGGCGACGATCGCGGTCGCCGTCGTGCTCATGCTGCGGCAGTCACCCGGGCGGCCGACCTTCGACGATTCTTCGGAGCGCGTACAGGACGAGGAAGGAGCGCCGCAGGCTGCCGTCGAGGCGTCGCCCGGGGCCATGGATCCCTCCCCCGCCGTCACGCCTCCCGCCGCCCTGGCCGTCGAGGCGACTGCGCTACCGATCGCGATCGTCAGCACGCCAACCGGAGTCGCGACGACGCACGCGCCCTCCGTGCCCAGCGCTACTACGTCTCCAAGCGGTGCCCTCACCGAAGCGCACGAGCTCAAGATCAACGCCATCGAGGAAGCGTGGCTCTCTCTCGGCCTCAATGATCAGCCCGCGAAGCAATACCTCCTGCGCGCCAGCGAAACGCGATCGTGGAGCGCCGATCGCTTCGTGCTGACGGTCGGCAATGCCGGGGGAGTATCGGTCGCCCTCGACGGTACGGATCTTCCACCGATCGGGCGCCCTGGGCAGGTCGTCCGGAATGTACGCCTGCCAGCGAACGCCCCGAGCCCTTCCCCGACGCCGATCGCGCAATGATCAAGCGCATACTCCTCGTCGTGATGGCCGTCTTCTACGTCTTGGCCGGCGTCAATCACTTCGCCAATCCGGACGTCTATCTCCCGATGATGCCCCCGTACCTGCCGTGGCATCGAGCGCTGATTCTCATCTCTGGCGTCGCGGAGGTTGGACTCGGCCTCGCGATACTCATCCCGTCGCTCCGCTCGATCGCAGCATGGGGACTGATCCTCATGCTCGTCGCGATCTTTCCCGCCAACCTCCACATCGCCCTCAACAACGTGCCCCTCTTCGGGAACACGGAGGGATTTGGCGTGTGGAACTGGGCGCGGCTACCCTTTCAAGCGGTGCTGATCGCTTGGGCGTGGTGGTACACCGACCCGACCGAAGCACCGGCTGATCGGCGACGCGACTAGAGCTTTTCGGAAGCCGCGGAGACGCGCGCCGATTCACGGTCGAGCGTGCGACGAGCGATCGCGAACTCAGGTGCATCGACATCGAGCTTGGCGATCGCCGTCTCGACCTCTTGCAGGTGTCGACGCGACGCCTCGAGATCGATCTGGCGCGCCGGCTCCGCCCCGTCCGCGAGGACGGTCATGACGTTGTCGACAACCTCGGCGTAGCCGCCAAAGATCGCAATGACGTGTCGCTGGCTCCCCGACCGATAGATCAACCGTCCGGGCGCCAACGTCGTCAGGAAAGTGATGTGGTCCGGGAGAACCCCGAACTCGCCCGCCGCGCCCGGGGCGATCACTTCCTCGACTTGTTCGTCGAGGAGCAATCGCTCGGGCGTCACGATGCGCAATCGAAAGCTGGTGGCCGCCATACGAGTGAGATCCGAGGGCTAGGCCGCGAGCCGCTTCGCGTTTTCGATGACGTCCTCGATCGTCCCCTGCATGTAGAACGCCTGCTCGGGGATGCCGTCATGCTTGCCGTCGACGATCTCTTGGAAGCCCTTGATGGAGTCCTTGGTGCTGACGTAGACGCCAGGCTTGCCGGTGAAGGCCTCGGCCACGTGGAACGGCTGGGAGAGGAACTTCTGCACCTTCCGGGCGCGGGCGACCGTCAGCTTGTCGTCCTCGGAAAGCTCGTCCATGCCGAGAATGGCGATGATGTCCTGGAGATCCTTGTAGCGCTGCAGGATCTCCTGCACCGCGCGGGCCGTCCGGTAGTGCTCCTCGCCGAGAACGGTGGGATCGAGAATTCGCGAGGTCGAGTCGAGCGGATCGACGGCGGGGTAGATGCCGAGCTCCGCGATTTGACGCGAGAGCACGGTGGTCGCGTCGAGGTGCGCGAAGGTCGTCGCCGGTGCCGGGTCGGTGAGATCGTCGGCGGGCACGTAGATCGCCTGGACGGAGGTGATCGATCCCTTTTTGGTCGACGTGATTCGCTCCTGCAGCTCACCGAGATCCGTCGCGAGCGTCGGCTGATAACCGACGGCGGACGGCATGCGTCCGAGAAGCGCCGACACCTCGGAGTTGGCCTGCGTGAAGCGGAAGATGTTGTCGATGAACAGGAGAACGTCTTTGCCTTCGATGTCGCGGAAATACTCGGCGCAGGTGAGCGCCGAAAGCGCGACACGCGCCCGAGCACCCGGCGGCTCGTTCATCTGGCCATACACGAGCGTCGCCTTCGAGATGACGCCCGATTCCTTCATTTCGGCCCAGAGATCGTTGCCTTCGCGGGTCCGCTCACCGACGCCACCGAACACGGAATAACCACCGTGCTGCTTTGCAACGTTGTTGATGAGCTCCTGAATGATGACGGTCTTGCCTACGCCGGCGCCACCGAAGAGGCCGATCTTGCCGCCGCGTGAGTACGGACAGAGGAGATCGACGACCTTGATCCCGGTCTCGAGCGCTTGGACTTCCGTCGCCTGATCGACGAACGGCGGCGGCTCGCGGTGAATCGGCAGCGTCGTGGTCGCGTTGATCGGCCCCATCCCATCGACGGGCTCGCCGATGACATTGAGGATGCGGCCGAGAGTCGCGGCGCCAACCGGCATGCGGATGCTATCGCCGGTATCGCGACAGAGCATGCCGCGCACGAGACCATCGGTCGTGTCCATGCCGATACAACGCACGGTGCGCTCGCCGAGATGTTGCGCGACTTCGAGAACGAGATTGTCCTCGCGCGCATCGATCGCGGGGTTGGTGACCGTGAGCGCATTCAGAATCGGCGGCAGCGTGCCGCCCGCGAACTCGACGTCGATCACCGCACCGATGACCTGCGTGATCTTTCCGACGTTACCCGTACCGTTCGTTGCCACTGCGATCCTCCTGATCAAATCTTCGAGCGCGCTGTGCGCTCAGCTTTCGAGCGCGCTAGCGCGCTCACCCTTTGAGCGCCTCGGCGCCGCCGACGATCTCCATGAGCTCTTTCGTGATCGTGGCTTGCCGGGCTCGATTCATCTCGAGCGTGAGACGCTCGATCATGTCGCTCGCGTTCCTGCTTGCGCTTTCCATTGCGGTCATCCGAGCGCCGTGCTCGCTCGCGATCGATTCGAGCACCGCTTGAAACACCTTGACCTCGACGTATCGGGGCAAAAGATCCTCAATGACCGAGTCGCGGCTGGGCTCGAAGAGATACTCTCGAGGATTGTCCTCGGCCGTGGGCGCTTCGATCGGCAACAGTCGCTCCACCGTCGGGACCTGCGAGATCGCCGAACGGAAGCGACTGAACAGCAGATAGATGGCGTCCACTTCGTCGTTCATGTAACGCGCGAGCCCGCGAGCGACGATCTCACGCGCGAGCTCGATGGGTGCCGTCCCTGCCGTCGTGACATGCTCCACGATTTCGACCGGTCGGCGCTTGTAGAAGTCGTAGGCCTTACGGCCGACGAGACTGAGCACGGTGCTCCGGTCAGGAGTCTGCAAAAAGCGTTCGGTCTGCCGCAGCACGTTGGTGTTGAAGCCACCGCAGAGACCCCGATCGGAGGTGAGCACGATCAGCATCACTTTGCCCTGGGGATTCCGCTCGCGCACCAACGGATGCTCGCGAAGCGAGCTCTCGGAGGCGAGGCCCGCGACGACCTCACCGAGCTTCTCGGCATAGGCGCGCGACGCGACCACGGCTTCCTGCGCGCGGCGCAGCTTCGCCGCAGCGACCATCTTCATCGCCTTGGTGATTTGCTGCGTGTTGCGAACCGAAACGATCCGCTTACGAATGACCTTGAGACTGGCCATCAGGCGGCGAAACGGTTCTTGAACTCTTCGAGCACGGCGTTCAGCTGCGTCTTCACCTCGGCGGTGAGCTCACGCTTTTCCCGGAGCACCGCTAGCGCCTGCGGATGCTTGCTCTCGACGTAGTCGAACATCTCCGACTCGAAGCGGCCCATAGAGGCGGGGGGGAGCGTGTCGATGAAACCGTTCGTTGCGGCGTAGATGATGAGCACCTGCTTCTCGACCGGTTGCGGCTGCATCTGCGGCTGCTTCAAGATCTCGACGAGACGCACACCACGCGCCAACATCTTCTGCGTCGACGCGTCGAGGTCGGAGCCGAACTGCGCGAAGGCCGCCATCTCGCGGTACTGTGCGAGATCGAGACGAAGCGTACCGGCGACCTGTTTCATCGCCTTGATCTGCGCCGCGCCGCCGACGCGCGAAACGGACAGACCGACGTTCACCGCGGGACGCACGCCAGAGAAGAAGAGATCGCTTTCGAGGTAGATCTGGCCGTCGGTGATCGAGATCACGTTGGTCGGGATGTACGCCGAGACGTCGCCGGCCTGTGTCTCGATGATCGGCAACGCCGTCAGCGAACCTGCACCTTCGGCCGCGCTCATCTTGGCGGCGCGCTCGAGGAGGCGAGAGTGCAGATAGAAAACGTCGCCGGGGAAGGCTTCACGACCAGGAGGACGGCGGAGCAGAAGCGAGAGCTGACGGTATGCAACGGCGTGCTTGGAGAGATCATCGTAAATGATCAGAGCGTGCTGACCGTTGTCGCGGAAGTACTCGCCCATCGCACAACCGGTATAGGGCGCGATGAATTGAAGAGGCGCGGCTTCCGACGCCGTCGCAGCGACGACGGTCGTGTACTCCATCGCACCGGCACGCGTGAGCTTCTCGACGACCTGAGCGACCGTCGAACGCTTCTGCCCGATCGCCACGTAGATACAGGTGACGTCGCCACCGCGTTGGTTGACGATGGTATCGAGCGCGACAGCGGTCTTGCCCGTCTGGCGGTCGCCGATGATCAGC
This sequence comes from Binatia bacterium, assembly GCA_039917665.1. Classification (GTDB taxonomy): domain Bacteria; phylum Desulfobacterota; class Binatia; order UTPRO1; family UTPRO1; genus UTPRO1. Next base: position 30,643 of record JBDSJB010000027.1, on the reverse strand, counting down.
TCACGCTGCCCGCGGCCAATCGGGATCATCGTGTCGATCGCCTTGATGCCCGTCTGCAGCGGCTCCTTGACGGGTTGACGCGAGACGATACCGGGCGCCTTGAGCTCGATGCGGCGATTCTCGGTGCTCGTGATCGGGCCCTTGCCGTCGATCGGGAGTCCGAGCCCGTTCACGACGCGGCCACGGAGTCCGGGACCGACGGGCACCTCGGCGATGCGACCGGTGCGCCGTACCTCATTGCCCTCACCGATCCGGCGCGTCTCACCGAACAGCACGGCGCCAACGTTGTCTTCTTCGAGGTTCAGCACCATGCCGAAGATGTCGTGCGGGAACTGCAGGAGCTCACCAGCAGCGGCCTTGTCGAGGCCATAGATACGCGCGATACCGTCGCCGCAAGACAGGACGATACCCGTCTCGCGAACCTCCAGCTCACGATTGTAGTCGGCGATCTGCTGCTTGATGACGTCACTGATTTCCGCGGCACGAATCTCCATCACTGATCCTTTCCCAAAACGTCAGCTGCCCGTCGCCATCTGTTGGTGGAGCTTGCCGAGCTGCGTGCGAAGGCTGCCGTCGTAGACACGGCCTTCCACCTCGACGATAACGCCGGCGATGAGATCCGGAACGATCTCGACCTGCGCGACGACTTCCTTCTTGGTGATCGCGCTGAAGGTGCGCGTGATCTCGGCGAGCATCTCGGGGGAGAGCGCAGCGGCGCTGCGAATGGTCGCACGGATGATGCCGCGTTTGGCGTCGACGAGGCGCTCGAAAGCGACACGAATCGCGGACAGCTGCTTCAAGCGGTCGCGATCGGACAGCAACAACAAGAAGTCGCGCACCATGTCCGGCGCCTGAGCGGAGCTCGCGACCTTCAGCAGAAGGTCCCGCTTGCGCTCACGAGAAACGGGCCCTGTAAGCACGCGCATCGCACTAGGATCCGCGAGGGCGTCGGCGATGGCGGCGAGCGCCGATCCCACGGGCTCGAGCGCCTGCTGCGCATCAGCGGACATGAACAAGGCTCGGGCGTAACGCCGAGCGATGGCACCGGATCTCATCGTGGGGCCGCGTCTTTCAAGAATTGCTGAACGAAAATTCGTTGGTCGTCGGCCGTCAGGGCCGAACGGATGCGTCCTTCGGCCAGCGCCGTCGCCTTCGCGGCAACCTCTGCGCGAATGTCGCCAAACGCTCGTCGTCGTTCTTGCTCGGCGACGAGAGCCGCGTCTGCGAGACGCCGCTTCCCGCTTTCCTCGGCCTGCGCAACGAGTCGCTCGGCCTGCCGGTTCGCAATGGCGAGAAGGTCCTGACGAATCGAGTTCGCTTCGGCTGCGAGACCGCCGAGGCGCGCCTTGCTGGCCGAGAGGCGTCGTTCCGCACTCGCGAGGGCCGCGCTGGATTCGGATTCAGCCTGAACGACGTCGGAATGGCGGCGGAGCAGAAACTCCCGCATGGCGGGAATCACGAACCGGACGACGATGAAGAGATAGATTGAAAAATTAATGGCGGGGAGGAGCAGGTCACTCAACGCTGGTGCGTGATGACCCTCGGGATGTTCGGCGGCCGCGCCGGCCTCGTGATGTGTACCGCCCGCTTCTTCGGCTGATGCGCATATGGCCCAAGGAGTGCCGATGCTGAGGAACGACACGAAGACGAGCAATCCGAGGTGACGCCGGGCCGCGCTCATGCGGCGCGTCCCAGGACACGTTTCACGACATTCTCGGCGAGGCGCTCGGCTTCCGATTGGAGCGGTGCTCGTGCACTGGTTACCTGCGAGTCCGTTTGCGCACGTTCGCGGCCGAGGATGGCCATGGCTTCGTCGCGATAGCGCGCAAGGATGGAGTGCTCTTCCCCTTCGGCGCTCCGGCGGACTTCGTGTGCGCGCAGAGCGCCTTCCTTCTTCGCTTCGGCAAGACCTGCTTCGATCGAAGCGTCGACGGTCGCGGCCTCGGCCACCAACGCCTCGGCTCGAGTACGCGCGCCACCCGTACGCTCGGCACGCACCTTCAGCGCCTGCTGCATGGGCAAGAAGATGAGTACGCGCATGAGCTGCCAGAAAACGACAAAGCCCAAGAGCTGGATGACGAATGTTATGTCGGGGGGAAGCTTGATCACGGATTCACTATTGAGAGATCGAATGGCGACTTTGGCAGACCTCGCCTCGACGGAAACGAAGCGATGCAGCTTGAGTCGGGATGAACTGCGGCAGTCGAAGATCGACGCGCGACGTCTATTTCACGACCTCGGCGACTTTCTCCTCTTTCGGGAAGGGTGTGACTTTTCGGTCGGCCTTGGAGGCCTCCGCTCCACCCATCGAGCAATGCCCTTCGAAAATGACGCCTTCCTGGATGATCAAGCTCGGCGTCGTAACGTTGCCGAACAGTTTTCCAGGTGCACGGATCTCGACGCGCTTACGCGCAGTGATGTCACCGGTGACGCGCCCCATGATGATGACGCAGCTGCCGGTAATTTGCGCGTTCACGATCGCGGGCTCGCCGACGATCAACGTGTCTTGCGCGGCTATCTCACCTTCGACCTGGCCATCCACACGGACAGTCCCTTCGAAGTTGAGCTTACCGGTAACGCGGCTTCCTTTGCCGAGATACGCGTTCACTTCACCGGCCACCGCAGCAGGCACAGCCTCCTTATCGAGACCATCGCGCTCGATGCGCGGCGGTGTCTCGATGGCGGCTCGAACCTCTTGCGAATCAACGCGATCCGTACGATCGCGATTTTCCTTGCCGAAGAGCGCCATAGCGGGCTTCCTTTCGACGGTTGGCTCGCTTTCCCTGCGACCCAAAACCGCGTCGTCTTAACACCGGATATCGGGGGTTGTCAAAATCTGGAGTCGGACTTTCCGAATCGATCGACGAGCCCTTGCAGCTCTTCCTGCGAGTAAAATTCGATCTCGATCCGCCCGCCGCGCCCCTTCGGAGTGATGCGAACTCGTGTCCCAAGTGCCGTGGAGAGCTCTCGTTCCAACGATGCTCGATTCGGGTCGCGCGCAGCAGGTTGCGACGCCCCCTTGCGAGTGGCTGCGAGTTTCTCGGCATCTCGCACCGACATCTGGCGCGCTTGAATCTGCTTCGCCGCCCGGACCTGAGCATCGACATCATCGATGGAGAGGAGCACGCGCGCATGACCGGCCGTGAGCCGCCCGCGCGCGAGGTCGTGCTTGATGGATTCGGGAAGCCGAAGCAGCCGCAGCGCATTCGCAACGGCAGGGCGGCTCTTACCCACCCGCTCGGCGACCGCTTCCTGAGTGTGGCCGTACTCATGGATCAGCCGTTGATAGGCGGCCGCTTCTTCCAACGGGGAGAGATCATCGCGTTGGAGGTTCTCGACCAGCGCCATCTCCAAGCTTTCGACGTCGGACGTTTCACGCGCAAAGACCGGGACGTGCGTGAGACCCGCACGCTCCGAGGCGCGCAAGCGCCGCTCGCCCGCGATCAGCTCGTAGTCTCCGTCAGGAAGCGGTCGCACGAGCAAAGGCTGGAGCACGCCCTGCGCCCGAATCGAGGAAACCAGCTCGGCGAGGGCGCTCTCGTCGAACTCGACTCGAGGCTGACGAGGGTTGGGGCGAATTTTGTCGATGGCGACGAGGCGGTCGGGCGCGGCTGCGCCCGCAGCGGCCTCCGGGCCCGTGTCGGCATTCGGAGTCGCACGTCCCGCACCGGGAATCAGTGCGTCGAGCCCACGCCCCAGAGCTTTGCGCATGGACTTATCTCCCAACAACGTTTTGAACCAGCTCTTGCGTAAGGGCCGCGTACGCTTTGGCACCGCGCGATGCCGCGTCGTAGACCATGGCAGGAACACCGTAGCTCGGGCACTCACTCAACCGAACATTCCTAGGAATTACCGCCTTGAAGACCTGCTCTGGGAAGTGCTGACGAACCTCGTTGACCACCTGGTGAGCCAGGCTATTTCTCGTATCAAACATCGTTAGCAGAAGGCCTTCGATTCCGAGCGAAGGATTCAATCCCTGCCGTATGAATCCGATGGTATCGAGGAGCGCGCTCAACCCTTCCAACGCGTAGTATTCGCACTGCAGGGGAATGAGCACGGCATCGGCTGCACTCAAGGCATTGACGGTGAGCAATCCGAGCGAGGGCGGGCAGTCGATGATGATGAAATCGAATCGAAGCCGGAGCGAGGAAATCGCCTCCTGGAGGCGATATTCGCGCCTCGGCATGGGCACCAATTCGATTTCTGCGCCAATCAGGTCGCGGCTCGCTGGCATCAGGAAAAGATGCTGAACCTGAGTCTCGCGCACGATTTGATCGACCGGCTTCTCGCCGATGAGCGCGTGATAGACCGACGCTTCGACTTCCTGAGGGTGAACTCCGAGTCCACTGGTCGCGCTTGCTTGTGGGTCGAGATCGATCAAGAGCGTCGGATGACCCGCCAAGGCCAGCCCAGCGCTCAGATTGACCGAAGTCGTCGTTTTACCGACCCCGCCCTTCTGATTTGCGACCGCTAAAACACGTCCCACAGACACCTCCGCACTTGCCCGGCCGGAGAGTCGGCGTACCACAAAGCTCTCGAGACCGAAAGCTATACGGACTTCGTCAGTGTTTCACGTGAAACAAAAGCCCGGAGCTCAGAGTTTGTTTCACGTGGAACATTCCGAGGAGCTGGGATCGAGTCGGAGTATTTCCACTGTGCGGAGGCGACCCTGTCCGACTTGATATTGGATACGCTCTCGGCCCACGCCGTCAGTCATCTCCCCGGTCCATGGATCCGATCGCATCCAGAACAATCTCCCTGTCCCGGATAGCCACCGAGCCGCGATCTCGAGAAGCGACTCGTCCGACCAGACGGCGCGCGTAACTACAGCCTCTGCGGACTTGGCGTTGGCCGTCGGTGGCGTCTCGGCCCTTTGCTCGAGGATCTCCACGTTTCCGAGTCCGAGCGTTCTCCGAACCTCCCGCAAAAACGTCGCCCGCCGACGGCGAACTTCAACCAGCACGAACGACTGATCCGGACGCAGGATGGCGAGAGGGATTCCGGGGAAACCAGCGCCGCTTCCCAGATCCACGATCGAGCCAGATTCTGGAAGAACCGCCGCGACCGCGAGAGAATCTAGAAGATGTCGGTCGACCAGCTCGAGAGCAGAACCGCAGGAGAGCAGGTTCACCTTGGGGCTCCAGAGATCCAAGAGGTCGGCGTATTGGGAAAGCTTGGCCACGGAACCGCGAGGAACTGCGATCCCGAGGGCGGCCGCTCCCGTAACGAGGTGCTGCTGTTCAGCGGACGTTAGGCGAAGCGTCCGAGTGCGCACTAGTCACCCAACGCTTGAGGTGCACCGCCAGCACAGCGACGGCGGCCGGCGTCACGCCAGGAATTCGTGCTGCCTGGCCGAGAGTCCCAGGGAGCACTCTCGAAAGCTTTTCCCTCACCTCGCTCGAGAGAGAGCTCATGGCCGCATAGTCGAGGTCGCTCGGAAGGGTGAGATCCTCGAGCGACTTGAGGCGTGCGACCTCTCGCTCCTGGCGCGCAATATAACCGGCGTATTTGATGCGGCACTCGACTTCGCTCTGTACGTCGGCCGACGGGATAGGTCGAGGAGCATTGGGGCGAAGTTCCAACAGAGCGCGCAGAGTCACCTCTGGTTTCCGCAGCTCGGCGGCCAAGCCTGCAGCTTCGAGTCGTGCGATCTCCTGATCGATTGCATCGAGGCGGGCTCGGACCAGGTCGTATCGAGCTGTCGAGATCAACCCCGTCGCGTACGCGAGAGGCGCAAGCCGTTCGTCGGCGTTCCCTTCGCGCAACAACAACCGATGCTCAGCCCGTGAAGTAAAAACCCGATACGGCTCGCCACCAATTCCTCGAGTAACCAGGTCGTCGACCATCACCCCGAGGTAGGCCTGCTCTCTACCGATGATGATCGCGCTCTCGCCGCGGGCGAAGCGAGCCGCATTGAGACCCGCGAGCAGTCCCTGGGCAGCAGCTTCTTCGTAGCCGGTCGTGCCGTTGATCTGGCCGGCGTGAAAGAGACCCTTCACGAGCTTCGTTTCAAGCGAGGGCTGGAGCTGAAGGGGATCGACGTAGTCATACTCGATCGCGTACCCGGGTCGCATTATGTCGGCACGCTCGAGACCCGGAATCGACCGCACCATTCGCATCTGGACTTCCAGCGGCAAGCTGGTCGAAAGCCCGTTCGGATAGACCTCGACCGTGTCGAGGCCTTCGGGCTCGAGGAAAATCTGATGGCGGGGCTTTTCCGAAAAGCGCACCACCTTGTCCTCGATCGATGGACAGTAGCGCGGGCCGCGCGAAGTGATGTTCCCGGAATACATCGCCGAGTGGGGCAGGCCTTGCCGGACGATCTCGTGCGTCTCCAGCGTAGTATACGTGATGTGACAAGGGATCTGGCGTTGGACGATCCCGGGTCCGTGAGACGCAAACGGGACCGGAGCAACATCACCCGGTTGCTCGGCCAGCAACGCGAAATCGATCGTCCGTCGATCGAGCCGTGGACACGTCCCGGTCTTCAGTCGGCCGATTCGAAATCCGACCTCAGCAAGGCTCGAGCTCAGCCCCTGGATCGCCAAATCACCCGCTCGTCCTCCTGAATAGCTCTTTGGACCCACATGGATCTGACCTTTCAGAAAGGTGCCGGTCGTCAGCACGACGGTCCGTCCGACGAAGCTCTCTCCGAGCTGCGTCTCGACGCCAACGATGCGTCCCCCATCCACGAGAAGCCGTTCGATGCTCGCCTGACGAAGCGTCACTCCCGGCGTGTTTTCGACCACGCGCTTCATACGCGTCCGGTAGAGCGCCTTGTCTGCTTGAGCCCGAGTGGCCTGAACGGCCGGTCCCTTCCGCGTATTCAGCGTCCTGAACTGGATTCCAGTTTCGTCGATGGCCCGCGCCATCTCACCACCCAAGGCGTCAATCTCCTTGACCAGGTGCCCTTTACCAATCCCACCTATTGCAGGATTGCACGACATTTGGCCGATACTGTCGAGGTTCTGAGTCAGAAGCAGTGTATCGGCTCCGGTCCGCGCCGCAGCAAGTGCGGCCTCGATCCCGGCGTGGCCGGCACCGACCACGATCACATCGTACGGCGCGTCTCTCATCGTTCGACGCCGAACCTATTTGCCGAGGCAGAAATCGGCAAATACGCGATCGAGGACATCCTCGGTTGTCACCGCACCGGTGATGTCGGAGAGCGCCTCCGTAGCGGCGGCAAGGTCGCATGCGACCAGCTCGAGGGGTGCCGAAGACCGGACGGCGGCCTCCGCTCGTTCCAAGCTCGTCACGGCTGAGCGCGCAGCATCGCGGTGGCGTTCGCGGAAGATCACCAGCTCGTCGTCGGCGCAAGCCTGGCTCGATTCGAAAAGAGCCCTGCCGACCTCAGTCACGAGATCCTCGAGCCCAGTACCTCGAAGGGCGCTCACTTCAACGACGGGAACGCACCCCAACAGTTGGCGCACCTCGTCCGAGGTCGTCCGCAGGTCGAGATCTGCTTTCGTGAGAACCGCCACGACGTTCCGATCGCGTATGGCTTCGATCACGTGCGCATCCTCAGGACCGAGCTCCGCGCTGCGATCGAACACTGCCACCACACATCGGGACTCGTCGATCGCGGCACGACTCCGCTCTACACCGAGAACCTCGACGACATCGTCCGCCTCGCGCAGGCCCGCGGTATCCATCAGTAGGACAGGGGCATGTTGGATGACGATCGAAGCCTCCACGACGTCGCGGGTGGTTCCCGCAATGGGCGTCACCAACGCGCGGTCGCTGCCCGCGAGCGCATTCAGCAAGCTCGACTTCCCGACGTTCGGACGGCCGACGATCGCGACACGCGCACCGTTATACTGAAGACGGCCTCGCTCGAAGCTCTGGATCAGCTTTTCGAGCTCACGACGCACGGACGCCAACTGCTCCACGATCTCACCGTTCGTCAGCTCCGGAAGGTCTTCGTCGGGGAAGTCGAGTGAGACTTCGCATAACGCTCGAGCTCGGACGAGAGTTTCTCGCAGCGCATCGACGCGCGATGACAAAGTCCCCGCCAGCTGCGACCACGCCATACGTCGGCCACTTTCGCTGCGCGCCATGATGAGATCGGCGACGGCTTCGGCCTGAGCTAGATCGAGTCGGCCATTGAGAAAAGCCCGCCTAGTGAACTCCCCGGGCTCGGCGGGGCGTGCTCCTGCCAAGTAAACGCTTTCGAGAACACGCTGGCTGACGAGCGAACCGCCGTGACATTGGATCTCGACGACGTCGTCGCCCGTGTAGCTGTGTGGACCTTGCATCATGAAAGCAACGACCTCGTCCACGACCTCACCGCCCGGGGTCGCGCGCAGAGTCCCGACATAGACGCGTCGCGCTTCGGGTAAACCCGCCCCGCCGCGTCGCTCGAAGATGCGTTCCACGATGTCGCGGGCGTCACTTCCGCTCACGCGCACGATCGCGATGCCCCCCGGTCCGGGCGCCGTGGCCAGCGCTGCAATCGTGTCGAGCCGAGACTTCACCTTCGAGACTCGAGAGTGGCGCTACGTGGTTATCCGCGCAACCTCAAGACGCCGGAGGCGTCAGGCGGGGACAGGCGACTTGGCGGGCTCGCGATTCGACCACCACTGTTGGCCGATCGTGAGCAGATTGTTGACGAGCCAGTAGAGGACGAGACCCGACGGGAAATTGATGAACATGACGGTGAACATGATCGGCATCAGGATCATCATCATCCGTTGTTGCGCCGGATCCATCCCGCTCGACGGGGCGAGGTATTGCTGCAGAATCATGCTACCGCCCATGAGCAAGACGAGGATCGGAATGGGAAATCCCAGCAACGCAAAGTCGTTGCAGCCGCTCACCGTACCTTGTCCGGGCCACGGGTAGCATTCGTGGGCTGACAGATCGTGTACCCAAAAAGCGAACTTCGCGTGTCGTAGCTCGATCGCTTGGCTGAGCGCCTGATAGAGGCCGATGAACACCGGGAACTGCAGCAGCATCGGCAAGCAGCCTCCGAGGGGGTTCACGCGATGGCGGCGGTAGAGCTCGATCATCTCCTTGTTCAGCTGTTCGCGGTCGTCCTTGAACTTCTCGCGCAGCTTCGCCATTTGCGGCTGCAGCCGCTGCATGTCGCGCATCGATTTCATGCTTCGATTCGTGAGCGGAATGAACAGGACCTTGACGAGAATCGTGAGCAGGATGACGTCGATGCCGTAGTTCCACGTGACGCTGTGGAACAGCTTCAGCAAGCGTAGCAGCGGGACCGCGAGGAACGAGAACCAACCGAAGTCCACAGCGCGATCCAACTGAAAACCGGAGCCTTCTAGGACGGCCACATCCTTGGGTCCGACGTAGATCGTGAATCGTGTTGCGGCCTCTGCTTCGGCGGCACGTGGGCTGGAAAGGAGTAGCTGAACGCCTCCATTCTCAGGGCTGACCGCTGCGCGCGCCTGACTCGGGTCAGCTGGAATCATCGCGGCAAGGAAGTAGTGATCCGCGTACCCGACCCAGCCGACTGGCTGCTCGAACGTTCTTGGCGGCGAGGTGGCTATCGAGGTCGCGAGCTCTCGAATCACCTTCTTGTCGTTCAAAACCGCGGCGCCGCGATACTGCACTTCTGGGTCGCCTTTTACGGGTTCGGCGATCTGGTGACGCCAGCCGACTCCAATTCGGGACAGCTGCTGTCCAGCCCCGGTCGTCCGCACCAACATCTCAATCGGGTATGCGTTCCCCGTGAAACGCAGCGTCTTCTCGATTTCGGCTCCCGAGGGGAGCTTACCGCGGAGCACCAGATTCTCCGTTGCGGTCCCTTGCACTGACAGCTCACGTCGATCGACGGCGTAGGCGACGCGGGTGTCGTCCTCGACCATCTTGCCGTCATCGGATGCGAGGCGGACACCGAGCGGCGGGGCCAGGTTGGGCCCGACTTGAATCATCTCCAGCGGATCGCTTTCCAACGCGACGGCGGTCCGAAACTTTTTGAGCTTCAAGCTCGTGATTCGCCCACCGGCCGTCGTGATGCGGGCCCTGATGAGCTCGGTGTCGATGCTGACCGTCTCGCCCGCTACCGCAGGCGCGATTGAGGCTTCAGGATCGACCGCCGGCACTTTCGCCAGTGCGTCAGGTGCGGCCTCTGGTGACGGAATACTCGTCGGGGCGATCGTGCCCTCGGGTGGCGCTGGATAGAGGTACTGGAGAGCCTCCTGATAGGCGATCAGAACGACGAGACAAAGAACGGCTGCGAGTAAGGCTCGACGCTCCATCAATCACCGAAGGACAGTTGGTACGTGGTCAACACCTGGGGCTGACCATGGGTGACACCGCAGAAGGCGGCGCGTGGCTAGCCATCCGCCCCGCCACACGCCGTGGTGCTCCACGGCGCCGACGGCGTACTCGGAGCACGTCGGCTCGAAACGACACGCTGGCGGCAGGAAGGGGGAGAGGGCGAACTGATAAGCTCGGATAGCCAAAACGAGGCACCGTCTGACGATCATGTGAAGAGGGGCACTTCAGGCCCGAGGCGCGAGTCGCGACGATCGAGAATCACGGCTACGTAGCGCCACCTTGAGATCTCGACCGATCTCACAACTCGTGAGTGCACCCGCACCGACGCGGGCGATCACGATCAGATCGTAATCCAGTGAGGTTCGATCTGGATGCCGTCGGTAGATTTCACGGATCCGTCGCTTCAAACGGTTCCGAACGACGGCTCCACCCACCTTGCGGCTCACGGTGATCCCGAGACGGGGCCCGCGCGAGCATCGCTCCATGAGCAAGACGAAACTGTCCGTTCGGCGTTTGTCACCCGTACGACCGAAAGACAGGAACTCCCGCCGGCGGCGTATGCGCGCCGCCTTTGGAAAGCCCTGGCCCTGATGGGCGGTCATCTCGGCTGCTTCGGCGGGATCGAAACGGTGAGCCGCTTCCGACCTTTGGCTCGTCTCCGCCTCAAAACGTTACGACCACCGGGGGTGGCCATACGGGCGAGGAAACCATGGGTCCGCAAGCGGCGGGTGTTGCTCGGTTGAAAAGTTCGCTTCATGAGAGTTCGCGCCTATCCATCACAGCGGGTCGCCGCTGTCAATTTGCTCTCAGCTGGCCGCGGCTGCCGGCGCGTCACTGGAGCCTGCTTTGGTCTTGCCGTGCTCTTCACACTTCGAGCCGGTTGCTCGTGGCTTGCGGCAGGCTTCAGCGGTGCAAATCTTGTAACGCCCCTTCGGAAGCGCCCCTTGGCGCCACTGCTTGTAATGCTTCACGCAGTAGCCTTTGGCGACCACGTCGCTGCTACAGCCTTCGAATTTACAGGTGCCCTTCGACATTCGTACTTCCTTCCTCGCGTGACCTACTCGAGAGTGGGTCGGGGGTGTCTCACATCGCTATCGGCATGGCAAGCGACCATCCGGTGCGTCTACCTGGACGAGATTTTCTATAGGAGGCCCGCGCATGACCTGGTAAGGACCCGTCCGCGTGTCTCTCAAATACGCCATTCTGAGCTTGCTCGCGCACGATCCGCTCACCGGTTACGAGCTGATGAAGCTCTTCGACGGCTCAGTCGGATATTTTTGGCACGCCACTCATCCCCAGATCTACAAGGAGCTCGCGCGTCTCGAGGCAGCCGGTGACATCGCACATCGGAGCGTCGAGCAACGTGGTCGACCGACCAAGAAGATCTATTCCCTGAGCGACTCTGGTCGTCGGGAGCTGGTGGAATGGCTGCACGTCCCTGCGAGCGCGCAACGGGTCAAAGACGAGATGATGCTCAAGACGTTCTGCTGTGGCCTGCTTGACTCAGTCGAAGCTCTGGACCTGATACGGCGGCATCGGCAGCTCCACGAGGACAAGCTGCAGCGCTATCTGGAGCTCGAACGCTTCCTGGAAAGCGGGCTCAGCATCGCAAACCGCGAGCGACTCGGGCCATACCTCACGCTGCTCCGAGGTATTCGATACGAGCGCGACTACATCTCCTGGTGCGACGACGCGAGCACGCTGCTGCAGCGCACCGACCAAGCAATGCCCCCACAACCGGTCCAGCGTCGCCGAACGCCCGCGCTGGATCGAAAACAGCGTAGCTGAAGCGGCTATTCCTCAGGTGGCGTTTCGGTACCGCCGTTGGTCGAGGCGCTCTCATCCTCTTCTTCCGCCTCAGCCAATCGCGCCAGGCTGACCACTCGTTCGCCCTCTTCGATGTCGATCAGCCGCACCCCTTGGGTATTGCGACCGATCACTCGAATGTCGCCGACACGCATGCGAATGATTTTACCAATGCTCGTGACGAGCATCAGATTGTCCTCATCCGTCACTTGCTGCACCCCGATGACCCGTCCCGTCCGATCGGTGGCCTTCATCGTGATGATGCCTTTGCCACCCCGACTCTGCAGGCGGTACTCGGCGATGTCGGTTCGCTTGCCGTAGCCGTTCTCGGCGACCGTCAGCACGCTCGTCCCCGGGCTCAGAATCTCGAGGCTCACCACCTCGTCGCTGCCCTCGAGCGTGACACCCTTCACCCCGCCCGCTCCCCGACCCATGCTGCGAACGTCTTCCTCTCGAAAGCGGATCGCTTGCCCGTCGCGGGTGGTCAGGATGACTTCTTGGCTGCCATCGGTCAGCTTGACCGCGATCACCTCGTCCCCCGTATCGAGGCCGATGGCGATGATCCCCGAGGGCCGAGGATTCGCGTAGGCCATGAGGTCGGTCTTCTTCACGACGCCCTGCTTGGTCGCAAATAGGACGAAGTGATTCTCGCGAAACTCGCGAACGGGCAGAAACGCGGAGATCTTTTCATCGGGTCGGAGCTCGAGGAGATTCACGATGGCCTTGCCACGCGCCGCTCTACCAGCCTGCGGAACCTCGTGGACCTTGATCCAGTAAACCTTCCCGACGGTCGTGAAGAACAGGATGTAGCTGTGCGTCGACGCGATGAAGAGGTGCTCGACGAAGTCCTCTTCACGCGTTGTCGTCCCGATCTTGCCTTTGCCGCCACGGCGCTGCGCTCGGTACAGGGAAACCGGGTTCCGCTTGATGTAACCCTCGTGGGAGATCGTGACCGCCATGTCCTCGTCGGCGATCATGTCCTCGATCGAGATGTCGCCGATCTCTTCGACGATCGCCGTGCGGCGCGTATCCCCGTACATCGTCTTCACCTCGCGGAGCTCGCCGACGATGATCTTCATGACTTCGCGCTCGTCGGCCAAGATCGCCCGCAATTGCGCGATCGCGGCGACGACCTCGCGGTGCTCTTCGAGGATCTTGTCCCGTTCGAGGCCGGTGAGCCGCTGGAGGCGCATGTCCAGAATGGCTTGCGCCTGCAGCTCAGAGAGGCCGAAGGTCGCGATCAATCCTTCCTTGGCCGTTGCCGGGTTGGGGGCCTTGCGAATGAGCTGAATCACGGCATCGAGGTTGTCGAGCGCGATCTTGAGGCCTTCGAGGATGTGGAGCCGTTCTTCGGCTTTCCGAAGATCGAACAGGGTCCGCCGCGTCACGACCTCGACCCGGTGCGCGACGAAATGCTGCAGCATTTCCTTCAAGCTGAGCAGGCGCGGCCGATTCTCGACGATCGCCAGCATGATCATCCCAAAGGATTCCTGCATGGGCGTCAGCTTGTAGAGCTGATTGAGGACGATCTCGTGGACAGCATCGCGTTTGAGGTCGACGACGATGCGCATGCCCTGACGATCTGATTCGTCACGCAGATCCGAGATGCCTTCGATGCGTTTCTCGTTCACGAGCTCGGCGATACGCTCGAGCAGACGCGCCTTGTTCACCTGGAAAGGTATTTCGGTGACGATGATGCTCGTCCGCCCGGACTTCTTGTCGACTTCAGTGTGGGCGCGGGCGCGGCACTGCAGAACCCCCTTGCCCGTCTCGTAGGCCTCGCGGATGGCCGACCGCCCGTGGATGAACCCAGCCGTCGGAAAATCTGGCCCTGGGACGAACTGCATGAGCTCCGCCACGGTGATCTCGGGACGTTCGATCAAGGCGATCGTGGCGTCCGCCACCTCATTGAGGTTGTGCGGCGGGATGTTTGTCGTCATCCCAACCGCGATTCCGGAGCTGCCGTTCACCAGCAGGTTCGGAATCTTGGCCGGCATCACCCGCGGCTCTTTTAAGGTTTCGTCGTAGTTCGGTGCGAACTCGACGGTTTCCTTGTCGAGATCTGCCAGCAGCTCGCTGGCGATCCGTGCCATCCGAATCTCGGTGTACCGCATGGCGGCGGCGGAATCCCCGTCGACCGAGCCGAAGTTGCCCTGGCCGTCGATCAGCGGGTACCGCATCGAAAAATCCTGCGCCATGCGCACGATTGCGTCGTACACCGCGGAATCTCCGTGCGGATGGTACTTCCCGATGACGTCGCCGACGACGCGCGCAGACTTCTTGTAGGCCCGGTTCCACTCGTTGCCGAGGTCGTACATCGCGTAGAGAATCCGGCGATGAACGGGCTTCAATCCGTCTCGCACGTCAGGCAGTGCGCGGCGGATGATGACGCTCATTGCGTAGTCCATGTAGGACTGCCGCATCTCGTCTTCGATATTGACGGGGATCTTGTTGTGTCTGGGCGTCGATTCCATCGCTCGCTCTTTCGCCCCCGCTCTCCGACCGAATTACTTTACAGAAGGTTGCTTCGCGCGGCCGAGTAGACCCAATGACTCACGCGACGCAACGAGGTCACACGTCGAGGTTCTTCACCGAGAGCGCGTTCGCTTCGATGAATTTCCGCCGCGGCTCGACCTCATCGCCCATGAGTGTCGAGAACACTTCGTTCGCCGTGTAGGCATCGGCCAGCCTGACCTGCAAGAGAGTCCGCGTTTCGGGGTTCATCGTGGTTTCCCACAATTGTTCCGGGTTCATTTCTCCCAGACCCTTGTAACGCTGTATCTCGAGGCCTTTCCGGCCGTCTCGGATGAGATGCTCGACGCCTTCTCGCAGCGTGCTCGCCTGGACCACGCGCTCCCCGATCGTCAGGGTGAAAGGCGGTACGCCGGCTGCACCGAGCTCGGCAGCCAAACGGCGAAGCTCTTCAAACTCGGGAGAGAGACACAGCTCCATGTCCACGACCGTCCGCTGCAACGCTCCGTTCGCTCGACTCGTGAAGATCATTCGCTGACTATTGTGCTCGGGATCTTCCTCGACAGTCAGCGTGATCGGGAGGACGACCGACTGGATCGCTTCCAGGTGACTTTGGACCCGCGCGGCCGCGTCAGCGACGCGTTTCGGATCCCGCAACCACACCTGAGGATCATCCTCGATTGCAGCCACGGCATGGACGATGTCGCGTTGTCGCTTCTTACGCTCGATCACGTCCATGATCTTCTCGAATCGCGTGACCCGCTTTACGATCCCCTTGAGCGGGATACCCGCGAAGCTCGTACCGTTCGATTCCAACTTGGCATCGTCGGTGCCGAGCTCGACCAGGTAGTCCTCGAGCGCCGCCTCGTCCTGCAGGTACCGTTCCTGTTTGCCGCGGCGCACTTTGAAGAGCGGCGGCTGAGCGATGTAGAGGAACCCGTTCTCGATCAGCTCTTCGAACTGCCGATAAAAGAACGTCAGCAGCAAGGTTCGAATGTGCGATCCGTCGACGTCGGCGTCGGTCATGATCACGATCGTGTGGTAGCGGAGCTTCGCGAGGTCTTTTCCGTCCTTCCCGATCCCGGCTCCGAGCGCCGTGATCAGTGTTCGGATTTCCTGCGAAGACAACATCTTGTCGAAACGCGCCTTCTCCACATTCAATATCTTCCCGCGGAGGGGAAGAATCGCCTGATTCTTGCGGTCGCGGCCCTGCTTGGCCGAGCCACCGGCGGAATCACCCTCGACGATGAAAATCTCGGACAGAGCGGGGTCACGCTCTTGGCAGTCTGCGAGCTTTCCGGGCAGAGACCCTGAGTCGAGGGCACCCTTGCGTCGTGCGAGCTCCTTCGCCTTCCGTGTGGCCTCACGAACGCGGGCAGCTTCCAGACCCTTATTGATGATGCGTTTCGCATCGCCCGGATGCTCCTCGAGGTAGGCTCCGAGCCGCTCGTTGACCAAGGTCTCGACGAAGCCCTTCACCTCACTGTTGCCGAGCTTCGTCTTAGTCTGACCTTCGAACTGCGGTTCAGGAACCTTTACGGAGATCACCGCCGTGATGCCTTCACGGCAATCGTCGCCCTGAAGCCCTTCCTGATCCTTCTTCCCCAGGTTCGCGGCGACGGCGTAGCTGTTGATCGTACGGGTCAGCGCCGACTTGAACCCAATCAGATGGGTGCCGCCTTCGATCGTGTTGATGTTGTTGGCGAAGGCGTAGATGTTTTCGGAGTACCCCTCGTTCCATTGGAGCGCGAGCTGTATCTCAACGCCCTCGCGCTCACCTTCCAAGTAGATCACTGGGTTGATCGGAGTCTTCGTCGAGTTGAGGTGCTCGACAAACTCGACGATGCCGCCCTTGTAATGGAATTCGTGGCGCTTCTGATCGCGTTCGTCCTGCAGCGAAATCTGAATTCCTTGGTTCAAGAAGGCGAGCTCGCGAAGTCGCTGCGCGAGCACGTCGAAGCTGAACTCGTGCACCTCGAAGATGAGGGGGTCAGGCTTGAACGTGACCTTCGTCCCGCGAAGTTGCGTCGTCCCCACTTCTTGCAAGCGGGCCTCGGGGGCTCCTCGCCGATAGCGCTGAAAGTAGACTTTGTTCTCGCGCTTGATCTCGACCTCGAGGTATTCCGAGAGCGCGTTCACCACGGAAATACCGACACCATGCAGACCGCCCGACACTCGGTAGGCGCCCTTGTCGAATTTTCCGCCAGCGTGAAGCTTCGTGAGGACGACCTCGGCCGCCGATATCTTCTCCGTCGGATGCAGGTCGACGGGAATCCCACGTCCATCGTCGTCGACGGTGATGCTGTTTTCCACGTGGATCGTTACATCGATCCGATTGCAGTGGCCGCCGAGTGCTTCGTCGATCGAGTTGTCGACGATCTCGAACACGAGGTGATGGAGCCCACGCTCGCCGGTGTCGCCGATGTACATCCCAGGGCGCTTCTGAACGGCCTCGAGGCCTTCCAGTACCTTGATGTTGTCGGCGCTGTAGGTAGAGCTGTCGGGTAAAATATTCTCAGCCATGCTCAATTTTGGCTAGGTTTTGGAACTCGAATGGCCGACTCACGGCCCTCCGCCACTCCGCCTATTCCCCTACGACAACCTAGCAAGTGAATGCGGAAGGGTAAAGGTTTCCGCCTTCTACATTCGCGGCTTAGAGCCGCATCGGCATGACGACGTACGAGTACGTTTCGTCTTCTTGGATTCTGAGGATGCCTGGGCTCACTTCGTCCGTGAGTCCAATCTCGACGGTTCCGGTCACACCGCTCAACTGGAGGACGTCGAGGAGATAGCGAGCATTGAAGCCAATCGCGAACTCGTCGCCGGCGTAATCAGCTTCCAGCTCTTCGCGCGCTTCGCCGATGTCTGGATTGGTCGTCGTGACTTCCAGCAAACCGTTGTCGATCCGTAGCTTGACGCCTCGGGCTCGCTCACTCGAGAGAATCGAAACACGTCGCAGTGCACCGAGCAGCTCTTCGCTCCCGACTCTGACGTGTTTCTTGCTCTCCTTGGGGATGACTTGTCGATAATCCGGGAACTCGCCTTCGATCAGCCGCATGAAGAGCTCTACGCCAGCTCGTTCGATCCGGGCGAGATTTCCACCGATCGAGAACCCGATCTCGCCATCGCCCCCTTCGAGGAGTCTCTTGGCCTCGACGAGGCCCTTGCGCGGCAGGATCACTCCCGGGCGAATGTCGACGCCAGGAACTTCCCGCTCGACGAGGGCCAAGCGGTGCCCGTCAGTGGCGACCAAACGCACTTGGTTCTTCTCGACACTTTCGATGTACACGCCTCCGAGACTCAGTCTGGTCTCGTCGGTAGACACGGCGAACAGAGTCTTCTCGATCATCTCGCCGAGCACCTCGCTCGGGAGACGCATCACGACCGTGCCTTTCTTGGCTGCCGGCGTCGCTGCGGGAATACTCGGGAAATCCTTCGGGTCAATCGAGAGCATCCGGTACCGAGCTCGGCCGCCGGTCACTTCGACGCTACCCCCACCCGCTTTGAGAACCACCTCGTCGCTCGGAAGCTCTCGAACGATCTCGTAGAGCTTGCGAGCGTTCAGTGTGATCGCTCCGGGCTGAACGACTTTTCCCCGACAGGACCGACGAATCCCGACTTCGAGGTCGGTCGCGGTCAGTTGGATCTCGGATCCGTTCGCTTCGATGAGGACGTTGGCTAGGATTGGAAGCGTGTTGCGCTTCTCGACAACTCCCTGGGTCAGGTAGAGGCCTTGAATGAAGTCGGTTTTCTCGACGCGTAGATCCATGAGGGGTCCCTTACTGCGTTTCGCGGGCCGTTCTAGCGCAGTGCTCTCCAAGAAGTAAATTAGAAGAACAGACTAGTAGTAGTAAGGGCTGTTAGTTCGTTGACAGTCAAACCAAGTACCGGGAACCACTGAGATCGAGTGCCGTCGAAATTGTGGATCTGATCCCGTGGACGAATCCACGAATAGCGCCTGAGCCCGTTGTCCACCGCTCGCTGCACGATCGATCCCCACCCAATCCAACGATCATCCACAGGTCAGGGTTTCGTGTTCACGAGTCGTTGCAGCTCATCGACCGACGAGCGGAGACGCTGGTCGTCCTTGAGGCGTTTTTCGATCGTGTTGTTGGCGTGGATGACGGTGGAGTGATCGCGTCCACCGAACCTTCCGCCGATCGCGGGGAACGATTCGCCCGTCAGCTTTCGTGAAAGGTACATGCCGATCTGACGTGGAAACGAGATGTTGCGCGTCCGCTTCTTAGAAAGCAGATCGTTCAGACGAACGTCGTAAAACTCACAGATCACCCGCTGAATCGTGTCGATGCTGACGGTCGATCGGTCGCGCAGGAGCTCATGGAGAACCTGCCGTGCAAAATCGACGGTGATGGCGGTCTTCGACAGCGAGGCGAAGGCGGAAAGGCGAGTCAAACATCCTTCCAGCTCGCGAACGTTCGAGTCGATCTTCGACGCGAGGTGAATCGCGACCTCACGCGGCAGATCCAGTCCGTCGATCTCCGCCTTCTTCTCGAGGATGGCGACGCGCGTCTCCATGTCCGGCGGCTGAAGGTCGGCGATAAGACCCCATTCGAAACGATTCCGCAGCCGCTCCTCCAGCCCAGGTATGTCCTTTGGAACCGTGTCCGAGGTGAGGATGATCTGGCTATGCGCCTCGTGCAGTGCGTTGAAGGTGTGGAAGAACTCTTCCTGCGTGCGTTCGCGGTTGGCCAGGAACTGCACGTCGTCGACGATCAACACGTCGATCTTGCGGAACGTCGACTTGAACTCTTCCATGCGGTCACGGCGTAGCGCCGTGATGAGCTGGGTCATGAACGCCTCAGCGCTGACGTACGCGACCCGCGCGTTGGAATTCGCTTCGATCGTCGCGTGGCCAATAGCGTTTGCGAGGTGCGTCTTACCGAGTCCCACACCGCCATACAGAAAGAGTGGGTTGTAGTGGTGCCCAGGCTGCGCCGCCACGGCCTTGCAGGCGGCGTTGGCAAACTGATTGCTGGCGCCGACGACGAACGTCGCGAAGGTATAGCGCGGGACCAGCGCACCGAAACGAATCGGGCGGCGCTTGCCCGCGGGCTCCCCGCCGGGAAAAAGCTCCCCCTGCGCGCGTCCGGCCACCACGACACTGATCCGACAGGGCTTGCCGACCGAGCGCATCGCGTCTTCGAGAAATCCAGGATGATGCAACGCCATCCAGTTGGCCGCGGTCGTTGTAGGTGCGAGCAACCGTAGCAGATCGCTCTCCATTCCGGCGAAGCGCAGACTTTCGACACCAGCCTGGAACGCTTCGACCCCCACGCGGGCAAGCAGGATCTCCCGCGCACGTTGCCACGCGTGTTCCGGAGAATCTTCGATCGGTGCAGGGCGGTTCATCGGTGCCGCGGCTACTGTTGCATCATCGGGCGACCAACTCGAATCGCGGGCGGAGAACGAGCGCGGATCTGTAAACGCTTTGGGTTGGGTAGGCAAGCACAAAGTCGTTGAAGAGCTCGCCGATGCGCACGCGTTGACCCTCTGGGAATGCGATGCTAGCTCCGTCACCTCGTTCAGTACGCTGTGCCTCCGTGACGACGCTCTCAACGAAGCTCTTCGACGAAGCGTCCCGCCTCTTTCCTGGCGGCGTGAACAGTCCGGTCCGCGCCTGGCGCAACGTGAGTGGCACGCCGCTCTTCATCGCCCGCGCTCGGGGCGCGATGGTGACCGATGTCGACGGGCGGACGTATCGCGATTTTGTAGGGTCGTGGGGAGCCGCGATCACGGGTCACGCACATCCGAACGTCGTCGCGGCCGTGAATCGTGCTGCTGCTGGAGGTTTGGGGTTCGGCGCACCGACCCCAGGCGAAATCGACCTCGCGCGTTCAATCGTCGGATCCATGCCGACGCTCGAGCGAGTGCGGATGGTCAACTCCGGCACCGAGGCCACCATGTCGGCAATTCGGGTGGCGCGAGCATACACGGGTCGACCCAAGATCCTGAAGTTCGCCGGGTGCTATCACGGGCACTCCGACGGTCTCTTGGCGCGCGCGGGGTCCGGTGCGCTGACGTTCGGAGTTCCAGATAGCGCCGGTGTGCCGGAAGCGATCGCCTCCAATACGTTGGTCGCTACGTACAACTCGACCGAGGAAGTCGCCGGATACTTGGCCGCATACGGCGATCAGATTGCCGCCGTCATCATCGAGCCGATCGCTGCCAACATGGGGATCGTGAAGCCGGATCAGGGGTTCCTAGAGCATCTCCGCGAAGCTACTCGTGCGGCCGGCTCCCTTTTGATCTTCGACGAAGTGATCTCTGGATTTCGGGTGGCACGGGGTGGCGCGCAGGCCCGTCTTGGGATCGAGCCTGATCTCACATGTCTCGGGAAGATCATCGGCGGCGGTCTGCCGGTCGGCGCATTCGGAGGTCGCACCGAGATCATGAATCAGTTGGCGCCGCTCGGACCCGTGTACCAAGCCGGAACGCTTTCCGGGAATCCGGTCACGATGGCGGCCGGACATGCCACGCTGTCACTCCTCGATCCCGCTGCTTACGTCCGGCTCGAAGAACTGGGGGAGCGTGTCGCCGTAGGTCTCCGGGAGGCTTTGTCACGATCCGGAGTAGTTGGATGTGTTCAGCAGGTCGGATCGATGTTCACGCTCTTCTTTGGCATCGAGCGAGCAGCGAATCTCTCCGAGGTGGAGCGAGCCGACCGGGATAGTTTTCGACAGTTCTTCTTCGCCATGCTCGAGCGCGGATTCTATCTGCCGCCCTCGCCCTTCGAGGCTGCGTTTCTTTCCCTCGCGCACACGGATACGGACGTTGGGGACTTTTTGAGTGCCGCCGCCGAAGCTCTGGTGGCGCTCAGGTGACCGTTTGGTGGATGAGCACAAGAACCCCTCGCAGCAGAACGCATTCGTCCGGTACGCAAAGTACGGGACTGTCGCGTTCGAGTTCCTTGGGTCGATCGCAGCTGGAGTTTTTCTAGGGAGTACGCTAGACCGCTGGCTCCAAACGGAGCCCTGGATGGTCATGTGCATGACCATCGCCGGTACAGTGATCGGCTTCTATCGCATGGTCCAGATCCTCCTGCAGTTTCAGCGCAATCAATGAATCGCAGACTGACTCGAATTCAGGGCCTCGTCCTGTCGTTGACGACCATGTTGGCGCTGCTCGCCATGGGGTCCGACCTGACTCGGCCCTTGGGGATCGTCCTCGGCGGTACGGCGGCCTGGTTGGACTTCGTAGTACTTCGGAGCCTTGGCTCAGCGATGCTTTCCAAACGTCCCGCCATCGCTCACCTCGTCCCGATGGCGCTCGCGAAATCCTTCATTCTGATTACGGTGCCGGCGTTGGCGTTGCTGTTGCCGACGTCGTTGGTGGACGGCGTTTCGTTCGCCCTAGGAGTGACGGCGCTGCCGGCGTCGATCGTGATCGATGCATTGCTGCCGATCGCTTCCGACGCCAAGACAGGAGAGCTTTAGCATGGAGCATGGGTTTACTTGGGTGCAGCAGATTCCGGGGCTGATGCTTCTCGAACCCCACACGGCGACCGCGACACTCGTGATGGTCGGCCTCGTCCTCTTCGCGCTCCGCGCGCGGCAGCAGCTCGCAGCGGTGACCGATCCGGTCGTACCCGATTCGGGTTTCAGCGCCCGCAACATTGCTGAAGTCCTCACGGAATTCATCAGCAATCTCTCGGAGAGTGTGATCGGGCACGACGGTCCCAAATACGTGCCGCTGTTCGCGAGCCTGTTCGTGTTCATTCTCGCGGCCAACCTGATTGGGTTGATACCTGGCTTCACACCGCCGACGGACAATTTCAATGTGACGCTCGCGCTCGGGGTGGTGTCGTTCGTGGCCTACAATTACTACGGTCTTCAGGCTCACGGTATCGCATATCTGAAGCAGTTCATGGGCCCGTTGCTTCTGTTGGCGCCGTTGATGATCGTCGTCGAGTTGTTCAGCCACCTTTTCCGCCCGGCCTCGCTCGCGATTCGTCTCTACGGCAACATGTTTGCCGACCACTTGTTGCTGGGCATCTTCACTGACCTCACCAAAGTCCTCATCCCGGTGATCTTCTACCTACTCGGGAGCTTCGTTTCCTTGGTGCAGGCGCTCGTTTTTACGCTTCTGACGATGGTGTACGTCGGTTTGGCCATCAGTCACGACCACTAGTCGTCGTTTGTTCCACCCGATTCGCGTCGGCGCTGCACGTGGAAGAGGACAGATGGGATGGGGCGGCAAGTACGCGGATCCTCAACTAGGAGGGCAGCACGCATGTCGAAATTCCTTCGAGTTTTTTTCTGGATGTTCGGAATCATGCTCATCGCAACCCCGAGCTTTGCCGCGGATGGTACCGGTGAAGGTGGGTTGATCGCTCTTGGCGCGGGCTTGGGCATCGGTATCGCCGCGCTCGGCGTCGGACTCGGCCAGGGACGTGCAACCGCCGCCGCGATGGAAAGCATCGGGCGTAATCCGAACTCTGCGGATCGCATTTTCGTCCCGATGATCATCGGTCTCGCGCTGATGGAGGCCCTTTGTCTGTATGCATTGGTGATCGCGTTCTTCCTGCAGGGCAAGATCGGCTAAGGGTAATCGATCACTCAACCGCGGCTTTTCCTGAGCGCGGAGCGTTTCCACGAGGGGCCGGGAAGATGATTCCCGCCCCTCGTTCGCTTTCGAGCACTAGAAACTTCTTGGGTTTCGGCTGACTGTTGAGGTATGGTTCGCCAACCGACGCTCCGAAGCTCCTGGTTCATGATCGGCGAGGTGGTGGGGAAAGGAGGCCGCGGTGGAAGCGATCTCTGGAGCAGCACGAAGTGTGGCATTTGCGGCGGGGCAGTTCGTGGGTGGTCAGCGAATACTGCTCGCCGCGATCCCGATCGAACACATTCATCCGAATCCGCAGCAACCCCGGAGGTTCATTGCTCCGGAAGGTCTTGCTGAGCTAACTGAATCCGTTCGGCAACGCGGGATACTCCAGCCCATAATCGTCAAGCGCGAAGGCGACAGCTTCATGATCATGGCTGGAGAGCGGCGCTATCGAGCCGCCAAGGCCGCTGGTCTCTCCGTGATTCCGGCGATCGTTCGAGATGACGATCCCAACGAGATCGCGTTGATCGAAAACCTGCAGCGCGAAGATCTAACTGCACTCGAAGAGGCCGAGGGTTTGGGTGCGATGGTGGCGCGCTACGGGTACACGCATCAGGCCCTCGCGCAGCTGCTTCACAAGAGTAGGCCCTACGTGTCGAATACGCTCGTTCTCACGCGGCTTCCAGCTGAAGTGAAAGCTGAGCTTCATCGTTATCCAGCGATCTCGCGAGAGATCCTGATGACGATCGCGCGCCAGGGATCCGAAGTGGAAATGCTGAAGCTGTGGCGACGGGTGAAGCTCGCGAATCTATCCGTTCACAAGTTTCGCGAGTCTCGTCGCCCGGAGAGTAGTTCGATACGTGCTGGTGAGCTCATGGCGGCGGCGCGAAGAATGAACCGGAAGCTCAGAACATTCGCCACCGTCGATTTGGAGGACGGCGAACGGCTCAAGCTCGTCCGGGTGCTACGTCGTACCCGGAAGCGCGTAGATCAAATGCTGACGGTCATCGACACGGTTTGAGTTCACTCGATCGTTATGCCGAACCTTCTTCAATTGCTCCGGTTAGGTAGCAGAGGGCATTGAACACCAAATCCCAACGTCCTCGATCGATGTAGCGTCGAAGGTCTTCGGGTCGGCACGAAAACTCGGGCAAGGTCGAGGTCCACAGCTCGATCGGCTCGCCCTCGAGGTAGTACGTTCGTTGCGTGCTTGAGGCGTTCATCCCAGGTGATCCCCCTGCGCCCCAACCGAGCAAGGTCCGAGCCATGAAGAATCGCTGTGAATTCAGCCGACCCCGACCATGAGACGGACGTTTTCGAGGCAAGATTTGGACAGATGGGCCAGGAAAACGTTGCGGAAAGGGCGGGGAGAAGGGTCTCTGTTGCCAGAGGGTCCCTTCTCCCCTTTCGAGGGTAACCGAGTGGGAGCGTAAAGAGATTCGTGGCGCGGAATCAATCGCCTCGATTGGGTAGGTTGACGATAAAAATACGTGAGAGGCCCTGCACGCCCGAGCTGCGATGGCTCGAAACCTAGGTTGCTGTGGATTCCGATGTCGGGCGATGCGTTGCCGTCAACAGCAATTTGCTGACTCGCCGTCCCTTCATCTCGATGACCTTCGCGCTGTAGTTGTCGAGATCGACCACGTCCCCGATCCGCGCGATCCTACCAAGTCGAGCAATCACGTAGCCCCCGAGTGTGGAGCTTTCGTTTTCGGGCGCCATGAACCCGAGTCGTGCAGCGATCTCCTCGAGCAGCACCAAGCCATCGACGCGATAGCCTTCCGGTGTCGCCTCCATGCGCGGAGCTTCGGTGTCGAACTCGTCCTGAATCTCCCCGACGATCTCCTCGAGAATGTCCTCCATGGTCACTAAGCCCGACGTGCCTCCATACTCGTCGACGACGATCGCCATGTGCACCCGTCGTTGCTGAAAGTCACGCTGCAGCAGTTCCAAGGGGCGGCTCTCCGGTACGAACAGAATGTCACGCTTGATCTTCAAGAGATCGGCCGTGTCGCGCAGACCCTCGACGGGTTGAAACAGATCCTTGGCATGGATCATTCCAATCACATGATCGATGTCCTCGTTGCAGAGGGGATAGCGTGTGTGCTGGCTTTGGCGAATCGTCTCGAGGTTCTCCGGCAACGTCCTGAGGGTGCTGAGATGCACGATGTCGGCGCGGGGCACCATGATGTGCTTTGCCGAGCGGCGAGTGTAGTCGAAGACGTTCTCGAGAAGCTTGCGTTTGGACGCTGACAACGTTCCCGTCCGGTGTGATTCGGTCAGCAGCAATCGAAGTTCCTCCTCCGAATGCGCCAACTCTGATTCGGAAGCCGGCGCGATGTAGAGCAAGCGGAGGAAGAAGTTCGACGACGTGTTCAGAAACCAGAGTGCTGGATAGAAGACCCGGTAAAACAAGCGTAAGGGCGGCGATACGACCAGTGAAGTCTCTTCGGGACGTCGAATGGCCAACGACTTCGGAGCCAACTCGCCGAGAACGATGTGGAGAAACGTGATCAATGCAAACGCGATCGTCAGCGAAATGCTGTGAATCACGCTCGGAGACCAAACGCCCGCTGCAGTGAGCAAAGGCGTGACCAGGTTTGCGAAGGCCGGCTCTCCTATCCACCCGAGACCCAGGCTCGCCAAGGTGATTCCGAGCTGGGTGGCGGACAGATACGCATCCAAGTTCTGGATCGCGTTCTGAACCGCAGCCGATCCTCGGACCCCCTCCCGCACCAACTCCTGCACGCGCGTCGAACGCACCTTGACGATGGCGAACTCGGCGGCCACGAAGAATGCGTTCAGCAGGACTAGAAGGGCGGCGAGTAGAAGATACGCTCCTGTGCTCATTTGCTGGAGCCGTTCCCCTTACCGCGTTGCCCGAGCGGCCCGAAGGTGACTGTCGTGTGGAGCGCCCGCATTACGCGTGGGGGGGGACTGTAGCCAATCGCGGACTGCCCTCGCAAGTGTGCCGATTTTCAGCTGCTGACACCTCGTTGGTCCATGGTATAGGCTCCGTGGGAGCGAAACCGAGGAGGGTGCATATGCGAAGGGTTATGAGGACGGTCATCGCTACGCTGGCAGTGGTTGCTCTTGCGGGGCCTAGTTTTGCGTTGTCGGAAGCCATTGGTCCAGGTCGACCTGTCGGAGAAGGCGGGTTCGCACGACAGATCAGAATGAACCCCGAGCTGCGCACTTTCGTAGCCTTACGCGGCTATCCTGATTGGGTCGAAGAGGTAGAAGTAGATAGTACACGGCCCCTCGATTCGTACGAGCTCAGGCTGTACTACCTGAGGCTCGACCGAGAAGTTGCTTTCACGCGCGCCTACATTCTCGGACGCCCGCAGGTGAGCCTTCGCCTCTCCGATCGTCCGATCGCAGCGGCGGATCGTGCGAGAATCGAGGAGGCTTATCTCGCTGTCGATCCGGCTCGCCGCGCGGAGCTCGCTGCCGATCGCGCCTTGGCTGCCGCCGAGCACGCTGAACGTGCTGCCGATTCGGTGGAACGTCTCGCCGACCAAGCCGAGCAGTTCAGCCAGCGCATGGAACGCGACTTCCATCGGCGTTTGCGCAAGTAACGCTTCGGGAGGCGTACCCGATCTGACCCTGGGTCAGATCGGGTACCCACGCATTGTTTTCGCGGAGCCCCGCACATCTGCATGATCGGATCGCGGATCGCGATCACCCGCCTCTCCGATCACCTGCGTGAGCAACTTACAGGCGAACTTCGCAATCGGCGTTGACTCATCTTCACCAGCGACGAGCCACAAGTTATTGTTGTGGCTGTGATTTTAGAGCGGCGTAAGCGCCGATTGACAGGCGAAAACGCCGCGCTCCCACCCTCGCTCAACGGACCGACTAGTGATCCATCCGGTGGCACGGAACTTGGTCAACAGCAGGGCAGACACCGTCTGCATCTCGAGAGGAGATACCCTGCATGTTCAGCCACTCCAGCCCCGCCACCACCCCTTCCATCCGGCCCGCCCTCGTGAGTGACATGCAGCTCGATTTCCGGAGCTCCTACGAAACCTTGTTTCTTCTCGTTGAGCTGTCAGATGCGATGAAACGAGGCGTTCGCCACTACCGTTTGGACGGAACTCCCCTGGATCGGCTGAACAACGTCGTCGAGGCGTTGATCTTCGACGGCGAGGTGTTCTTCGACGACGCCAGCAGTGCAGCACCTCTCGGTCATTGATCGGATAAGCGCGCCACTCCGGGCACGCAAAAAAGGTGCGCGGCGCTACGAAGGCACCGCGCACCGCCCACCGCTCAGTTCCCGAGGAACCTACGCGCTCTTCTTCAGATACTCGCGCGGGCCCGTGATGCTGTGTCGTCGACCGTTCACCCGGCGGAACGGGAAGCGATAGACACTCGGCTGCCCCTGACGGATTCTCGTGAGCTCGGCGAGCTTCCAGCGGGCCATTCCGCTCCGTAGATATTCAGCCTCGAGGTCGAGGGCCGCGCACACGTTCTCGAACGAGAACGGCCAGTCTGCAGCCTCAGCGCCAGCAGCCCACGCTTCGACCTCTTCGACGAGGCGTTGGCTTCGACGGGTATCTGAAATCGCGTGTCGCTGAAACGTGGCGATCGCTTCTTCGAGTACCGCCAGCATCAAGCGCTTCTCCGGCTGGAAGGCTGCATCCGAGCCTACCCGGTCGAAGTATTGCGCCGGCACCAGAGTGTCGGGCTCGAGGGGAGTCGAGGTCCGCTCTTCCGTCACTGCGCTACGCAATTCCATGACGCACTCCTTTTGCTGGGATCAAGCTGTCGCGGG
Source organism: Binatia bacterium (assembly GCA_039917665.1). Classification (GTDB taxonomy): domain Bacteria; phylum Desulfobacterota; class Binatia; order UTPRO1; family UTPRO1; genus UTPRO1. The sequence goes on along the minus strand of JBDSJB010000027.1, from coordinate 2,784 downwards.
CTACCTGCCGCTCGCAGCTGCAGAGAGCAGATCGCATGCCAGTGAGGACCGAGATCACTAACTCTCGTAGAAACAGGTACTTTACCGCAGGAGTAACGGTGGTAGGCGCGGTAGCTCCATCGAAGGGCAGGCCTGAAACGAGACCGGGTTGATGCGAAACACCACATAAGCGACGCACGGCATCGGTGGTTGCTCGCTGAAAGGCGCGAGGGCTTGATACGCGTTGCGACGAGTCTGCGATCTGCTAGCTTCCGGCGTCCAATGTCGGAATTCAAAGCCGGTGACGATCCGACCGCGCTAGAACCAGTCGGAAACGTGGACGATTTGGTCCGCTATATCGCTGCGGGCGCCAAACCACGGGAGGAATGGCGCGTCGGCACCGAGTACGAGAAGGTCGGCGTACTCCGTGAGAGTGGGGTCGCTGCACCCTTTAGCGGTGAGCGGGGCATCGAAACCGTACTCGAGCGGCTAGCGGAACGGTTTGGTTGGGAGCCGAAGAGGGAGCATGGTCGCATCATCGCGCTCTACGGTCGGGCCGCCAACATCACGGTGGAGCCGGGGGGGCAACTCGAGCTCAGCGGAGAGCAATGCGCGAGCATTCATTGCGCTCACCAAGAGCTCATGCAGCACATCAACGAAATCGTAGGCGTCGCTGCGGATCTCGGAATCGTGTTCTTAGGCCTTGGCATCCAGCCTGTTAGCCCGGTCGAGGCGATCGAGTGGGTCCCGAAGCGTCGCTACGGCATCATGGGCCCGTACATGGCGCAGGTCGGAACGATGGGCCAGCGCATGATGAAGCAAACGGCCACTGTTCAAGCGAACTTCGACTTCGGTGACGAGCGCGATGCGATGCAAAAGTTTCGCGTTGCGATGGGTTTGGCCCCACTAATCTCCGCGATGTTCGCCAATTCGTCGATATCCGAAGGCCGGCTCAACGGCTTCATGACCCTTCGTGGGCACATCTGGACGGATACGGACTCGGCACGATCGGGAATGCTGCCTTTCGCATTCTCACCCGACGCTGGCATCGAGGACTACGTCGAGTACGCGCTCGACGTTCCGATGTACTTCCTCATTCGCAACGGGGACTACGTCGAGATGCACCGCACTTTCCGTCAATTTCTTGTAGACGGGTGGCAAGGTGAAAGGGCGACGCTTGAGGACTGGGCGCTGCACTTGACCACGCTCTTCCCCGAGGTCCGACTGAAGCGCTACCTCGAGATCCGAAGCGCCGACAGTCAACCGCCGGAGATGATGTTGGCCCTCCCCGCACTGTTGAAAGGCATCCTGTACGAGCCGGATTCCTTACAGGGTGCTTGGGACCTCGTCCGGTCCTGGACGTGGCCCGAGCGGCTCGAGCTCTATCGCGATGCTCATCGGGAGGGCCTACATGCACGCATCCGCCGCATCGCACTTGGAGAGCTGGCGCGCGAGCTCGTAGAGATCGGCGCCAGTGGTCTACGACGCCAGGCTCAGGTCAACGACCGTGGCGAAGACGAACGGATTTATTTGCACCGTCTCGAAGAACTGGTCCGCCACGGTAAGTCACTGGGTCGTAGCCTTGCCGAGCTGTGGGCCGGCCCATGGAACCGTGACGTGAGCCGTCTGATCGAGCACACGACTTACAGACTCCCGACGTAGTCGGGCGTTTCGTCCACTAGCTGGCTAGCTGGCTAGGGCTTTGCCCAAAAAGTCTCAACATAGGACGATTTCTTGGGCAGACACCGGGCTTTTTGGGCAACCCAGCTCGGCCGTAATCCCGAGGTCGTGCATCGCGTGAATCAGCATGCGGATGTTGTGCGCGAGCACCTTGAGCAGCACTTCGTTGATCTGCGCCGGGCGCGTCTTGCTGCGCACGGAGTCGCCGAATACGCGCTTGATCGCCGAGAAGGTCGCCTCCACGTTGCTGCGGAGGTGGTAGCGCTTCAGGAATTCGAGCCGGTTCATCGAGAAGTAGTGGAACAACTTGTTCCAGAGCGGCGTTTGCGGGTGCGGCAGTGACGTCGACTTGAAGGGGATCAGCGGCTCGGCGCCCGCCTTCACGATCAACGTCTGGTTGTCGCGCGCCAGGTACGCCTTGTCGGCGCTGATTTCCTTCATCGTGAAGCGCTCGCCCGTCTTCCGGACCAGCTCGCGAAGCTGCGGCGAGTCGCCGTAGTCGCGCGACGTCACCTTGCAGGCCGTCACGATGTTCGTCTTGACGCCGACCATGGCGTGACACTTGAGCCAGTCGCGGCCGGTCACTTCCTTCCCGTACTTCTCCGAGTAGTAGCGAAAGTGCTGGGAGGTGCCGAACCCGGTGGAATCGACCGCAAACTTTTCTTCGACCGCCGCGAGGGGCGCCGCACTGGCTTCGATCAGGCTGTAGAGGATCGGCGTCACCGTCTCGTCTTCGATCACGTTGAAAATGCTGTTGTAGCAGGGCGTCCGCGCGATCAGGCCGGCGGCGGTGGCCTCGCGGAGATCGGTCATGAAGCGGCGCGCGCTCACCGTCGAATAGACCTTGAACGCCGCCGAGAAAATCATGTCGGCGAGCGGGAGACGCGGACGCCCGCGCCCCGGCTCGGGGGACGGGATGTTGCTGCACAGGTCGCGCAGCAGCTTGCAGAAGGCTTCTTTCTCGGTCGTCTGCGCCGCGTTGTATGCGGGCCAATTCTGCGAATAGGTCACGCGCGCCGCCCGCGTCTCGGTAACGGTGCCGTCCGGCGACGTCTCGCGGCGGACGACGATTTCGACGGCTATGACGTGTTTGCAGGCCAACTGGCGCTCTTCGTAGTCCGGGCA
>JBDSJB010000026.1:0-10550 GCA_039917665.1 Binatia bacterium | reverse complement strand
GTCCGTGCACCAACGCCCGGCACCAGGAGGAGATCGGCAAAGTCCGTCGGCCCGTGCTCGGCGACGGCCGCGAGCGTCGCATCGAGGCGACGCATGAGGACGTTGGATGGCCGCACGTCGTGTCGCCGCGGCATGACGAGGTGCAAATGGCCGTCCGCGCTGGCGGGGAGCGCGGACGGCATTCGCGCGAGCGTGTCGGTCACCACCGCCGGATCGCCCGTCGCAAGCATGAGACCCGACACGCGCGCGTCACGGGCGCGCGGGTCGGTCAAATTGAGGATGTCGCCGCGCGGCCGTCCTTCGATGGCGCGATGCGGGGCTTCGACGAAGCTCGTGAGACCCTCGGACAGCCAATGATAGCGGCGCGCCTGGCGCAGCAGCGGGCTCATGCCCTGCTGCACCACCGTCCATTCCCCGTCCTCGCTCACGATGAAGCCGTGGAGGTAGAGGTCGAACCCGTCCTGCACCGCCGCGCTGTCGACCTTGGCGACGAGGCGACTGGTGCGGGCGAGCGCATCGCCGTCCAGGCCGACACGCTCGCCGATCGTCAGAAGCTCTCCCGGGGTGCGGCGCGAATGCGCGCCGCGTCCACCACAGACGTAGACCCCGAGATCGCGGGCGCGGGGGGCGAGCGCCCGTTTCAACGACCCGATCACGCTCGTCGTGATGCCCGACGAGTGCCAATCCATGCCCATCACCGCCCCGAACGACTGAAACCAGAACGGATGGGCGAGCCGCCGCAGCAGCTCGCGCCGGCCGTAATGCAGGACGATCGTTTCCGCGATCAACCCACCGAGCGTGGTCATGCGCTCGGCGAGCCAGCGCGGCACACGGCCGCGGTGGAGCGGGAGATCGGCGCTACCGGTGCGCTGCGCGGTCATGATCGGCGAAGCTAGGCTTCACCGATCGGAGCGGCAATGAGGGGTGACGACCGTTGTCAGTTGCTCGTCACTGCACGAGCTCGAAGTCACCGGGCTTCCACGAAGCGCACCCTTGCCATGCGATGGCTTGACGCCGTGCGCGAGCGCTCCCGCCGTTGCCTTTCGAATCGCGCCACGGCATGGTCCGGCCGAGACGATCCATGGTTCGCGCGCTCGCCTTCGCCGCTCTGGCGGCTCTCTTTGCCTTCCCGTCCGTGGCAAACGCCGACGTCACGGTCAACGGCGCCGTCGTTCCGAAGGCGACGTCGGCCGTCGAGATCACCCAAGCCCTCATCGAGTTTCGCGAAGGGGGCGAGACGAGCCCGCAGGTCCTGCCCGGAGCGAAACGCTACGGCGTGTGCATCGTGACGCCATCGCCAGTCGGTGTGCTCGACACCGAGCTGCCGCACGCCGACAGCGCCACCCGCCTCAGCGTCCAAATCGAGGACGGCCGGAGCTTCGGACGCTGTCTCGTGGCGAGTCTCAAGACCGAAGGCAGCGCCAGCAAGCGCCGCCTCACCTACTGCTTGCGCTGCGAGGACGTCACCGTTCCGTAGCCGGCGCCTCGACCAGCGTCCTCGTTAGGAGAATCCCCCCATGATCCTCGATCGATTCAAGTTGCACGGCAAAGTCGCCATCGTCACGGGTGCCAGCGCCGGCATCGGTCACGGCAGCGCGCTCGCGCTCGCCGAAGCCGGCGCCGACATCGTGATGGCGGCGCGCACCGCCGACCGGCTCGAAGCCGCCGCCGCCGACGTCCGGAAGCTCGGCGTCAAGGCGCTCGCCATTCCGACCGACGTGACCGAGACGGCGCAGCTCGAGGCCCTCGTCGACGCGACGCTGAAGGAGTTCGGCCGCATCGACGTGCTCGTGAACAATGCCGGCGGCACGGCGCCCGGCCCTGCGCTCTACCTCGGGATCAAGGACTTCGAGGCCGCGTTCCATTTCAACGTCGGCACGGCGTTCCATCTGAGCAAGCTCTGCGCGCCACACCTCGCGAAAAACGCGGGCAGCGTCGTCAACATCTCGAGCGCCATGTCGTACATGGTCGATCCGGGATTCGTGGCGTACGGCACCGCGAAGGCCGCGCTCTCGCACCTGACGCGACTCCTCGCCTGCGAATGGGCGCCGCGCGTCAGGGTCAATGCGCTCGCGGTCGGCGCAACGGAAACCGAGGCGCTCAGCATGTTCCTGAACGCCGCGCCCGAAATCAAGCAACAAATGATCGACATGACGCCGATGGGACGGCTCGGCACTCCGGAAGACATCGCGCTCGCGGTGCTCTATCTGGCCTCGCCGGCCGGCAGCTGGATCACGGGCAAAGTCTTCGAGGTCGACGGCGGCACGGTCACCTCCAATTGGCCGATCAAAATGGCGAGCGGGCTCGAATCATGAAAATGAAGAAGGATCCCAAGATGACCTATCGCGTCGTGCAGTGGAGCACCGGCAACGTCGGGAAGCTCGCGCTTCACGGCGTCATCCAGCACCCCGACCTCGAGCTGGTGGGCCTCTGGGTGCACAGTGCCGACAAGGTGGGGCGGGACGCCGGCGAGCTCGTCGGCTTGCCGGCGACCGGCGTGAAGGCGACCAACGACGTCGACGCGCTCCTGGCGCTCGAGCCGGACGCGGTTTCGTACACCGCGACCGGGGACCTCCGACCGTCGGAAGCCATCGACGACATGTGCAAGATCCTCGCGTCGGGCGCGAATGTCGTCGCGACGTCGGTCGTGCCGCTCGTGTTCCCGCCCGCTGCCGACGAGAGCATCGTCGCGCGTCTCGAGGAAGCCTGTGAGGCCGGCGGCACGACGTGCTTCACCTCGGGCATCGATCCCGGCTTCGCGAACGACACCCTGCCCCTCGTGCTCTCCGGCGTCTGCGAGCGCATCGACGAGCTCCGCGTCATGGAGATCGTGAACTATGCCACCTACAACCAGCCGCAGGTGCTGTTCGAGACGATGGGCTTCGCCAAGCCCCTCGATCATCAGCCGGTGCTCTTGATCCCCGGCATCCTGACGCTCGCGTGGGGCAACGTCGTTCGGCAATTGGCCGCCGGGCTCGGCGTTGAAATAGAGGAGATCCGCGAAACCCACGTGAAGGTGCCGGCTCCCGAGGACTTCGACATCCCGCCCGGTCACGTCCCGAAGGGCACCATGGCCGGCCTTCGCTTCGAGGTGCAGGGCATCGTGAACGGCCGCCCGGCGATCATCCTCGAGCACGTGACGCGGCTCCGCGACGACATCGCCCCCGACTGGCCGTATCCGTTGCAAGGCTCGGGCTGTTACCGCGTCGTCATCAAGGGCAACCCGTCGACGGTCTGCGAGCTGCTGATGCACGGTGAGGACGGCGACCACAACACCGGCAATCTCGTGGCGACCGCACTCCGCATCCTGAACGCGATTCCCGCCGTGTGCGCGGCCAAGCCCGGTCTCTTGTCCGCGCTCGACCTCCCGCTCATCACCGGAAAACATCTGCTGCGGTAGTTGTTCACGATTCGAGCCGTCGACTATACCGAAGGCATGCGTCCGCCGAGGCGGCGCACCAGGAGGGTCAACGGCATGCGAGTGGTTCGACGAACGGCATTGATGCTGACGGTGGTGGGACTGTGTGGTCTCGCCGGGGTGACGGACGCTTCGGCGCAGGGGTGCGGAGACGCCGACGCCAGCGGTGCGGTCACGGTGACGGACGGGGTCGCGACGCTGCGGAGTGCCGCTGGACTTTCCAGCGCGTGCACGAACGCAACCTGCGACGTGGATGGCAGCGGCAGCGTGACGGTGTCGGATGGCGTGAACGTGCTGCGGAAGGCCGCCGGCATCACGATCACCGAGAATTGCCCCGGCGGCGGAGTGACCGGTGACGTGCAGGAGGTATCCGACAGCCTATTGCCGTTCTTGACCTTCGGTCTCACCCAGGTCCCGAACGTCAGCATCGGCTCGGCGAACGTGCAGCCGGCGGGCAGCTCGGAGGATTGCGAGGACGGCGGCAGCCGCTCGACCAATCAATCGGGGCAGTCGATCACCGTCACCTTCAATGCGTGCAAGGTGAGCGAGCCCGACATAGGACGGTTTCAGCTCGACGGGACCATTCAGGCGAGTCTTAGCCTCAGTGGCATCACGGTGAGCTTCGAGCTCAACGTCACCGACCTCGATACCAACAAGCTCGTCGACTTCGACGGTTCCGTCAGTGGAACGCCCCTCGGCAACGGCTTCCGCATCGACGGTGGCCCGATCACCCTCTCCAATTCCGAAGGCGGACCGCCGGTTTTGCGCCTCACGTTCAACGATCTCACCGTCGACAACGACGGCCATATCGTTTCGGGCTCGGTCGAGGCGGAGGACGTCGGCAACAATTTCGACTTGAAGAGCGCCGAGCTCGAGGTCGAGGACAGCAGCACGACCGCGACGGTCCACGTCGTCCGCGACGACGACACCGAGCAGGACTTCTTGCTGAATTTGCGGACCGGGGAGCTCACCGAAGTCAACTAACGAGGCATGTGCCGCGTGCGTCCGAGGTGACGGACGCACGCGGCGTTGCTAGTCTCCGCCCCGATGGCCATCTACGTCGCCCGTCACGGGGAAACCGAGCTGAACGCCACGCGCGTCTTCCAGCGTCCGACCACGCCGCTCTCCGAGCGCGGCCGCCGGCAAGCCGAGCAGCTCGCCATCCGACTGGCGCCGGTCGGCATCACGCGGATCCTGACGAGCGACCTCGCGCGCGCCGTCGAGACGGCGAACGCCGTCGCCGCGATGACGGGGGCGCCAGTGGTAATCGATCCGCTGCTGCGCGAGCGCGACTTCGGGGATCTGCGCGGCCGGCCGTACGATACGCTCGGCGCTCTCGACCCGTTCGGGACCGACTACGAGCCGCCAAATGGCGAGAGCTGGCCCGCGTTCCACGACCGCGTCGCCGACGCGTGGCAGCGCGTGATCGCCCTTGCCGCCGAAACCGATGGCCATCTCGGTGTCGTGACCCACGGACTCGTCTGTCGCGCACTGGTCGAGCGCCATCTGGCGCTGGCCGCCGGCGCGAGCCCGCCGGCCTTGTGGGGCAATACGGCCCTCACCGAGATCGAGCCGACACCCCCGTGGACCGTGCGGGTGCTCGCCTGCACGGCGCACCTCGACGTCGAGCCGCCGCCCTCCGGCGGCATCGTTTAAGTCCGGCGAGGGATCTCCCTCCCCCGCGCTCCTCATGCCCGACGATCTGACCGCGACCGACTCGGCGGCGTCGCCGCAGCCAAGGAGCATTCGCTTCGTGGCCGGGACGCTGCTCGTCCTCGGCCTGCAAAGCCTCGTGCACGTCCTCGCGGCCGTCTGGCGCGGGCCGCCGATTCCCCTCGAGGTGCAAGTACTCGCACCCGTCGCCGCTTGGGGCCTGCTCCGCAGCCGCCAATGGGGCTGGCTGATCGCGATGCTCCTTATCTGGAGCGTGCTCCTGACCTGCGGCGCCATCCTCGCCGCGACCGCGCTCGGCGACCCGATGGAAATGACGGCCTTGGGGCTGGCCGTCCGGCAGCCGCTGGCCATCGCGGCGATCGGGCTCGGCGGCATCCTCTTCTACGGGTGGTTGCACTGGCTGCTCACGCGACCGGCCGTCCTCCGGATCTTCCGGCCAGCGACGACGCGACCGTGGGGACCGGCCGGCACGCTGGCCCTCGGGACCGTCGCCGTCAGCGCAGGCCAGATCGTCGGCGGCATCGCCGCCGCGTGGCTGCTCGACCTGCCGCCGAGCGAGCTGCAGGACCCCGTGCGTCTGATCGGCAACGGCGCCTTTCTCGCCGCAATGTCCGCGGTCGGCGCACCGATCACGCTCGCCACCGTCGGGCTCTTCGTGTGGCTGCGTCACGGACCGTCGCTCCGCGACTACCTCGGCCTGCGGCCCGCGACGCTGCGGGCGCTCGCGGTTGGCGTCGGCGCCACGCTGGTGCTGACGAGCGTCGAGCACGCCGTCCACGTCGGCCTCGGCAGGCCGATTCCGGACTTCGTCGCGAACAGCTACCGCTCCGGCGCCGACTCCGCGCTCCTCTGGCTCGCGTTCGTCGTCCTGGCGCCGCTCGCGGAGGAGGTTGTGTTCCGGGGCTTCCTACTCCGCGGACTCGCCGCCTCCTGTCGGGCGGGAACGGCCATCGCCGTGACCGCGCTCGCCTTCGCCGCGCTGCACCTCGGGCAGTATGGCGCCCTGGATCTCGGCTTCCTGACCGCGTTCGGCGCGGCGCTCGCGGTCGCACGCTTGTGCACGGGCTCGCTGCTCGTGCCAATCACGATGCACGCGACGATGAACCTCGTGGCGCTCCTCGGCACCGCCGCCCATTTCGCGAACGAGCGCTAGGCTGGAACGAGATCTAGGCTTCGCGGCGCTGCGGCGCCGCACTGGTGCGTCGCACCGGCATGGCCTTGATGCCGTTGATGAAGTTCGAGCGCAGGCGGCGAACGGGGCCGTCGAACTCGAGGTCGGGTAGCCGGCGCAACATCTCCTCGAAGATCAGCTTGATCTCGAGACGCGCGAGATTGGCTCCGAGGCAGAAGTGCTCGCCGATGCCGAACGCCAGGTGCTCGTTTGGCGCCCGGGTGACGTCGAAGGTCTCCGGGTTCACGAACTTCCGTTCGTCGCGATTCGCCGACGGGTAGAAGATCACGACCTTGTCGCCCTCTTTGATCGTGTGGCCGTGCATCTGCACGTCGCGTGTAGCCGTGCGGCGGAAGTGGATCAGCGGGCTCACCCAGCGCAGCAGCTCCTCGATGCCCGTCGGCAGCAGCGAGGGGTCGGCGACGAGTCGGGCGCGCTCCTCGGGATGCTCGATCAGGGCGCGCATCCCGCCTGAGATCAGATTTCGGGTGGTTTCGTTGCCGGCCACGGCCAGGAGCAGGAAGAACGAGTCGAACTCCATCTCCGACAAGCGGTCGCCGTCGACCTCCGCCTGCATCAGCACGCTGACGAGATCGCCGAGCGGGTGCTCCTTGCGCTCGTTGGCGAGCTGATTGGCATAGGCCCACATCTGCGCCGACGCCATCTTCCCCGTCTCCATCGACGTTGCGTACTCGGGGTCGTCGAAGCCGACGAGGCTGTTGCTCCACTCGAACACTTTGTGACGGTCTTCGGCGGGAACGCCGAGCAGCTCGGCGATCACGAGCAGCGGCAGCTCGGCGGCGATCGCGGTCACGAAGTCGAACGACTCGTGCTCCATCACGTTGTCGATGAGCGTGCGGCAGATCCCGCGCACGTGCGGCTCGAGCTGCGTCACCATGCGGGCGGTGAACCCGGTGCTTACGAGCCGGCGAAACTTGTTGTGCTTCGGCGGGTCCATGTTGAGCATCAGCAGCCGCAGCATCGACATGTCCTCTTCGCTGACCTCGAAGATGTTCGTGCCGCCGCGTGCCGACGAGAACGTCAGCGGGTCTTTCGACACCGCCATCAGGTCGTCGTAGCGCGTGACGCACCAGAAGCCGCGCCCGTTGGTCTCGGGCTGCCAGTAGAGCGGCGCCTCGGTCCGCAAGCGTTGGAATGCCGGGAAAGGAATTCCGTCGACGAAGGTATCGGGATTGGAGAGATCGACGTCGATGTTCACGAGGGGGTGTTCCTTTCGAGAATCTGCGCGTCGTCGAACGTCGCGCACCAACGGCCGAACCACGTGGTGCTGAGGGCGCGGCGTGGAAAGCCGAGCATGCGGAGCTCGTCGGCGATCGGATGCGACCCGAGCTCGACGGTGGCGCCGCCGAGACGGAAGCCGACGTCGCCGGCCCGCATGCGTGACGGCGTCTTGAACAGCATGCCGTCGCGCCACGCGTAGGCATCCTGCGGGATCTCCGCGAGGGTGCGCGCGCCGCCGCGTGGGCTCGTGAGGGTCAGCACGTGGCGGCTCTCGGATTCGAGGCGGCACGTGCGCATGTCGCCGGCGTCGGTGAACGTGATCGCGTCGACGGTTTTCGGGAAGCCCCAGATGTCGCGCCCGGCGTCCCGCGAGAAGCTCGTCGTCACCGGCAGGCGGTGCACATAGGCGCCGAGCGTTCCTGCTCGCGACGCCGTCACGAGCCCGACCAGGGGCCACGGCTTCGCGTGCCCGTACGTGACGAGAAAGTTGACGCCGACCTCGTTGTAGCTCCCGAGATCGTTGTCCTTGTACTCGATCGCCGCCAGCACGCAGATCGACCAGCCGGGCAGCCATTCGGCCGGGTGCAGCGTCGGCGTCGGCAGCAGGCGGCGCACGTCACTGCTGCGGACCGGGAACATCGCCGACATCGCGGCCGCATCGCGCACGACGACGGGAATACGGACTTCGCGTCCCTGCACGAGGTGCACGGACGGCGCATCGACTACGGCAGGCGACCCAGAGACAGCCATCGGGCGCGAAGTAGAACGTGTTTCAGTTTTGGAAGCAAGCGGATGGCGTGCCGGGAATGTCCCGAACGCGTGGCCGACGGCGCTAGATCTGGCCGAACTTCGGCCCGGCCAGCATGCCGCCGTCGACGAGCAGCTCGGAGCCGGTGCAGTACGACGACTCGTCCGACGCGAGGAACACCGCCGCGCGCGCGACCTCCTCCGGCCGTCCAATCCGGGGGATCGGCAACCCGGCGAAGTAATCGACGCCCGTGTCGACGCCGCCGAAGTCGTCTCCGCGTCCCATCGCCGTGTCGATGCCCCCGGGACAGATCGCGTTGACCCGGATTTTGAGCGAGCCGAGCTCGATCGCGGCCGTCTTCGTCATGCCGCGAATCGCGAACTTGCTGGAGACGTAGGCCGAGAGCCCGGCGATGCCTTGCAGACCACCCGTCGACGAGATGTTCACGATCGCGCCGCCGCCCTTGGAGGCCATGCTGGGGATCACTGCCTGCATGCCGAGCAGACACCCGAACTGGTTGACCTCGATGACGCGCCGGTACTGGGCGAGCGTCATGCTGGCGATCGGGGCAATCAGCAGAATGCCGGCGTTGTTCACCAGCACGTCCGGAGCGCCGAAGCGCTCGGTCGCCGCCTGGACGAACGATTGCCAGCTGTCCTCGCGGCTGACGTCGTGATGGCGGTACAGCGCCGAGGCGCCGATCGAGGCCGCGACCCGCTCGCCCTCGGCGTCCAGCACGTCCCCGAGCACGACCTTGGCGCCTTCGGCTGCGAAGAGGCGGGCTTCCGCCTCCCCCTGCCCGCGCGCGGCCCCCGTGATCAGCGCAACTTTGCCGTCGAGTCGTCCCATGGTCAGCGTGCCTCCGCCGGAAAGAGCTTGATCTGATCCGGACCGAGGAACGTGCCGCGGCCGTAGTGACTCTCGAACCGCAGCGAGTGGATGCGCCAACCGTCGGCGGTCCTGGTCCAGGTGTGGGTGTAGGTGCCGTAGAGGATCTGGTCGATCTCGGAGCCGTCTTTGCGCTGCTGGACGTGGGTCGCGATGACGGGGACGCGCGTCCGCGCCGTCCCCCCGTCGAGGTCGATCACCGGCAACCCGAGGTGGTGCTGCGTCATGCGAAAGATCGCCATCGACCGCCCGAGCCACGCGGCGAGCTCGCTCGCCTGCAGGACCGCGCCGCCGCCCACCGAGTAGTCGATGCTCGCGTCCGAGGTGAAGAGCGCTGTGACGCTCGCGAAGTCCCGCTCGTCGACCCCGCGCGCGTAACGGCCGAGCGCATTCCAGATCTCGTCCTGGTCGGTCATGGCGGCCGCTCTACGAGGCGCGCTCGCGGATTGTCAAGCGCGCCTGCGTCAACACGTCGCGAGGCATCGACCATTGACCGCGTCGCGTACGCCGGGCACTCTCCGCTCACACTGGGAGGAGCGCATGCGCATCATCGTCGACCACGATCTCTGCGAAGGTAACGCCGTCTGTGTCCGCGTCGCGCCGGAAATCTTCGCCGTCGGCGACGACGATCAAGCGCAGGTGCTGATCGAGAATCCTCCCGAATCTCAGCGCGCCAGCATCGAAGCGGCCGTGGCCCGTTGCCCGCGGCAAGCCTTGGCGCTGCGCCACGACTGACCCCGCACCCCCCCCCAGAATGGAGCTCTTCATGAAGCGCTTGATTGGGAACGTCATTGCCGTCGCGGCCGTCGCAGCGGCGATCTCGGGCTGCGTCGTCGATCCGTATTACAACGAGCGCCGCTACAACGCGCCACAACACAGCGGCTACGACTACGGCTACAACGACCGCTACGACGACCGGAAGGCCAAGCACAAACACGATCGCGACGACCACAAGCTGCCGACAGTCGTCTGCGCCAGCCAAGATGGTCGGGCCAATCGCTGTCGCACCGACTTCCGGATTCAGCGTGCCGAGGTCGACAAGCGCTACTCGGGCTCGCCCTGCGAGTACGGGCGCAGCTGGGGCTTCGACGGCAACGAAATCTGGGTGGATCGCGGCTGCCGCGCTCGGTTCGTGGTGACGCCGGCCGGCCGCTGGCAGCGCTGAAGCGCGCCGTTCGTTAGCGGCTCGACAGCGCGACGCCGCCGGGGTGGAGCTTCGTGCAGGCGTTGCCGATGCGGCGGAACATCTCCCACATCCAGAAGAGCGCGGGGTGGAAAAGTGGTTTGCCGCTCGTCATCAAGGCGGCGCTGACCTCGCGTTCGGGGTCGGCCCAGGCGACCACGTTGGTGAGGCCGAGGTGGCCGAAGGCGTGGCTCGTGTCGGGGCCGTAGAAGCTCAGATAGTCGCC
>JBDSJB010000025.1:0-3495 GCA_039917665.1 Binatia bacterium | reverse complement strand
GATCGTCGGCGTCGATCACGACGACCGGACCGGGACCGTTCGGGGAGCCGAAGGGATTCACGGCCGCGACGGCCGGCAGGATCGTGCCGACCGGGTTCTCGGCGGTGAGCGCCACGACGTCGAAGTCGAAGAAGCCATCGCTCCGCGCGGACCGCGTGAACACGACGTGGTCGAAGACGAGATCGCTCACGGCGCAACTCTCGGCGAGCGTCGTTCGCGCGCGGCAGCGCCGCGCCAAGACGTGGTACGCGTCGTCCTCGTCAGCGCCGAGGCTGCCGTTCAGGTTCTTGTAGAAGTAGACGAGGTCGGTGAACGGATTCTCGAGCAGCGCCTGGACGGCGCCGCGCGGATTCGCCGCGGTCGACGAGCCTTCCATCGCGACTTGCCACTCGCTCGTGTTCAGGCCGGCTGCTTCCGACCCCGGCACGACGTCACCGTCGATCGCGGCGCCGGGCGGCGGCTCGGGTGGTGTCACCGCGGAGAGCGCTGGCCCTCCGGCAAGCACGAACGACAAGGTGGTGGCGATGATCCGTGAAAGACGGCCGTGGCGTCGGGACATGTGGAGCTCCTTTGGAGCGAAGATCGTTGCCGGCGTGGGGGGCGCGACGGGCAGTGTCAGGTAGCATGAGGCTCTGCGACGGGACTTCCCCCCGAGAGGGGTCGCGGGGCGAATAAGCAGGGGAGAAAGCGGCCGCCTTCCGGTGGATCGGGACGGGGCGCGCCGTGTGACGTCCTGACCCGACGCTCCGCACGCGCATCGACGGCTGCGAGACGGCGGCCGAGCTCGCGGAGCGAGGAGGCGACCGTGCGATCGTCGCGCTGCTCGCTCCGCGCCGAGACCCGACCGCCTATTGCGGCACCGCCGGAAACTGCACCGTCAGCGTGTGCGGAGTGACGATCGCGCCTTCGCCCGGCAGGCCGGCAGTCTGGTTCACGGCGTCGCTGGTGGTCGGCGGGATGCAGAACGAGTTGACCGATTCTCCGGTCGAGCTGCCGCCCGAGAACGCGCCCCCCGCGCCTTGGAGCTGCATCGGGAAGACGTGGCACGACTTGCTCTGGAAGGTGCAGGTCTGCCCGAGCTGACACCCGACACAGGTGCCGAGGGGCGGCGGCGCGCATTGCAAATCGGCCGTGCAGCCGCGGAAGCCTTCGATGCTGCAATGGCCTTCTGTCGGTCCGAGGATGCACTGACCGAAGCCGATCTCGGCGCCCCCGAGCTGTCGGCAGAGTGGGACGCACGAGCCGCTGGGGCAATCGGCGTTGGTGGTGCACGTCAGGTTATTGTTGGGACCGCCGTCGCAGCCCGAGGCGCAACCGTTCTGTTTGGTGGCGAGGCCCGTCCGTCCGCAACTCCCAGGGGTGCCGCCGCAATTGGCGTCGGTGGTACAGATCTGACCGGCGCTCGCGCCCGTGGTGCAGCGTTTGGCGCCGCAGACGCCGCCCGCGCCGCAGTCGGTATCGGTGTGGCACGGAGCGTTCGGCGTCGGCCCGCCGCCGCAGGTGTCACACGGACACAGGAGGCCGGCCGCGTTCGGATCGGTGCAGGGGACGCTGAGATCGAGGACGCTCTGACCGGTCGTGGTCGGCAGGAAGCGGATGTCGAGGCCGGTCCCCGAGATGTTGGTGCTCGAGAGGGGTGGGCAATCGAGGGACACCGGACCGAAGTCGCTGATCCCTTGGATGGTGCAGGCTTGTCCGACGGACGGGCCGCCGCTGCAGGTACCGGCGTCGCCGACTTGGTTCAGACAAAGCGGTGCCGTGCAGTTGCAGCGGGCACACGGCGCGTCGGTTGCTTGCGCCAAGTGGACGATGGATTTCAAGTAGGAAGAGCTGTCGGTCGCTCCGCTGCTGACGTTCAGTGTCCCGCTGATCGGGCGGTCGAAAAACGAGGTCACACACACCGGGACGTTGCCCGAGGAGAGCGGTAGCGGCGCTCCGAGGAACTGGCCGCAGCGGCCGTTCGATCCGCAGTCGGCGGTCGTGTTGCATTGCATGCGGGCGTTCAGCTCGCAGCGGAAACCGTAGGGACCCTTCCGAGGGCCATAGATCTGGCACGCAGGATCGCCGCCGCCGTCGCAATCGAAGAGCAGCAGGTCGGTGACGATGGGGTCGATCGTGCGCGTGCCTTGCGAGGTGCCGGTCCAGCCGTTGTCGAGCCGACCTTGGCCATACGACGTCCGCTCGCTGCCTGTCGCGCAGGTGCACGCGAATTCCGCGCCGGCGCCGGCGGGAAGACCGGTCGGGACGCAGACCGAGGGGTGGCAGGCTTGGCCGCCGCCGGCCGGCGCGGTGGAGTCGCAGATCTCACCCGGATCGAGCGCCCCGTTCGGGTTGCAGACGCCCGGTGTCGCGGTCGCCGACGGCGTCGGGGTCGGTGTGACGCTCGTCGCAGTCGGCGCGACGGTCGGCGTCGGTGTGACGGCCGGCACGGAGCCCGCGCACTGATAGGTCTCGAACTGACGAACCGCCAAGTCGTCGACACAATCAACCTTGAACTCGGCGACGCAATCGACGCAGGCCACGAGGTCTGCGAGCGTGCTCACGGGACCGCCGCACTCCTGGCCGCCGTGTGGCCCGCCGTCGTTCGGGACTGTCACGTCTGGGCAGGTCGCCGGAAAGCCGATCGCCGCCGGTGTCAGGTCGGAGACGCCGTTGCAGGCCCCATCGACGCCGCCGCACGCCTTGCAGATGCTCGCGATCTTCTTGAGCTCGGCCTTGGCAATCTGTCCGACGGCCTTGCCGTCGCCTGGCGCGGGGCAGTCGTTGGTGTGGGAGCCCTTGATGCGCTTCTCCCAGCATTTCTCGAGCACCCGCGACTTCGTCTGGTAGAACTTGGTCGTGGCTTTGCCGATCGTCCGTTGGCAGCGCTTGACCACGGTGTCCGCCGACGGGGTCAGGTTGCGATAGAGCAGGTCGATCAATTGATCGGTCGCGGCGCTGCCGACGCAGAGCAGGCAGTCAGCCACGTCGCCCGGATGCGCGATCCCGTTCGCGCAGTTGCCGTTCTGACCGCTCTCGAAGCTCGGGCACTGCGTCGTGCTCCCCCAACCGATGCTGCTCAGGAGCTCGTCGCCGGCGTTGCCGCAAACGCGATCTTGCCCGCAACAGCCTTTCGCCATCGCCGCGCGCGCTTTCGCGGTGGCTTTCGCGATCGCGAAGGTCGTCGACGATTCGGTTCGACAGACGGTCGACGGCGGGAGGCTCCCGACAACTTTCCGGTCCTCGCAGCCCGCGAGCGCCTTCGAGCGGGTTGCCAGGAGCTTTTGCGACTCCTTGGTGAGACTGCGCTGGCAGCGCGGGACATTCTCCGCCGTAGCGGGGCCGGTGGTGGCCAGGCAGCAGGCCAGGGTGGCAGCGGCGACCAGAACGGAGCGGCTTCTTCGAGTGATCATGGCTCTCCTCAGTATTGTCATCACACGGCCTAGGGGCGCGCCGTTGCGGTCCCGCGCAAGGTCAGACGCGCTGGTCCCGGAAGCCCGGACACCGCATTGACGG
>JBDSJB010000024.1:0-9647 GCA_039917665.1 Binatia bacterium | reverse complement strand
TGACGCGTATCTGGATCCTGCTGGCGGTGCTGACACGCGTCGCGGCGGCCATCATCCTGGGCGATCGGCTGCACTTCATCGACGAGGCGATTTACCTGGACGCCGCCCGCTCGTTGCTGGCCGGGGCCGGCTACGGCACCGGATACGCCAATGTGCCGGCGCACCCCGTGTTTCTCGCACTGTTGTTGGGACCAGCGATGGGGCAGCTCGTGCTCGTGCGCTGCCTGCACGCCGTCGTGACCGGCGTGCTCGGAGGCTGGGCCCTGCACGCGCTCGGCTGTCGTATGGTCGGAGCGGCGGCGGCCCGCATGGCACTCGTCTTCTGGGCACTCGACCCGCTCGTCGTCGTGGCGGGCGGTCTGCTCTATCCGGAGGCGATCGGGGCGGTGGTGCTGACGGCGACGCTGCTGGCGTTCGTGACGGCGGCGCAAGACGACCGCGCGCCAGCGGCGGCGCTCGCCGGTGTGTTGCTCGGTCTCACCGTGCTCCTGCGGCCGGTCGCGGTGGTGTTGGTTCCGGTGCTGGCGCTCTGGCTGGCGTTCGCGGCGGGCGCGCCGCGCGTTCGCCGCGCTCGCCACGCGGCGCTGCTGCTGGCGACCTGCACGCTGACGATCGCGCCCTGGGTGCTGACGAATCTCGCGCGCGACGGCCGCGTCGTTCCGGCCGGGATGGCCGGCCTGCAGGCGGCCCCGGTCGCGCGCGGCGAGATCAACCGCACGGGGCTCGCCGCTTCGCTCGGCGGCGCGATCTGGCGGCGTCCGCTCGTGATGGCACGTCGGACGATCGGTGAGCTCGGCCATTTCTGGGAGCTCTACCCGACCCGGCTCCAGACCGACGAGCCTGGGCAGCGCGCGTCGATGCACGCGCACGATACGCGGCTTCCCGCCGATCCGAGCTTCGCGCCGTCGCTCCGTAACACCGTGAGCGCGGTCACGTTCGGCAGCGAGCTGGCGCTCGCGCTCGTCGGTCTCGCGATCGGTTGGCAGCGGCGGCGCGCGATGGTCGTGCTGCTCGTCGGCGTCGCGCTCGTCTACGGATTCGGCTACGCGCTCTTCATCGCGAAGCTCCGGTATCGCATCGTCGTGTTGCCCGGGGTGTTCCTGCTGGCGGGTGTCGGTGCGACGGCGGCGCTGGCGATGGCGCGCGGACGTCACCGCGGCGGTGCAGAGACCGCCGTTGGCTGACGTGCTCGCCGCGCCCGCATCGACGCCGTCTCCCGAGATCGCGGTCGTGCTGGTGACCAGCGACCCGGTGCGGATCAGTAAGGTGCTGCGCTGCTATCGCGCCGGGACCGACCTCGACCTGATCGAGATCGTCGTCGTCGCGCTCGCCGGCGCGCCCGTCGAGCGCGCCGCGCTCACGGCCCTCGGCTTTCGACACGTCCACCTCATCGCCGTCGACGGCTTCGACTTCGGACGCGCCGAGGAGGCCGCCGTCCGGGCGGCGACCGCGCCGTACGTGGTGTTCGGCCAAGTGCACGGCTATCCCCGGCCCGGCTTCGTCGCCGCGCTGCTCGCCGTGACGCGGGCGGGGCAATGGACGATCGTCGGACCGGCGATGGCCAACGCAAATCCGGAGAGCCGCGTCAGCTGGGCAGCCATGTGCATCCACTACGGGCCCTGGTCGGTCCGGAAGCCTCGGGGTGCCGCGACGAGCCTGCCGGGGCACCACAGCGCCTACCAGCGCGCGGCCCTGCTGGCGCTCGGGTCCGAGCTGTATCCGCATCTCGACGCCGGGAACTCGTTGCAGGAGGCGCTGGCGGCGCGCGGCGGCACGTTCCTCTTCGAGCCGGCAGCCGTGCTCGCGATCGTCAACATCTCGCGACTCGGGTCGTTCCTGGCGGATCAGTTTCTGCAGGCGACCAAGTTCGCGCGCCAACGCCGACGCGGCTGGTCGGCGCTCCGACGCCTGCTCTACGTCGCCGGCGCGCCGCTCATTCCGATCGTGCGCCTCGGACGCGTGCTCCGCACGCTTCATCGCGAGGCACGTCTCGGCGAGCTCGCCCGTGGGTGGGCGCCGCTGGCGGCGGGATTGATCGTGAACGCCGCGGGGGAGTGCCTCGGGTATGCGGCGGACGTCGACGTGGCACCGCTGCGGGTCGATACCGCGCTCGATCGCTTGCGCTACGTCCGCGCGGCGGATCGCCGCCACGAGCTCGACGAGAGCACTTGGCCGACCTGACGAGCAACGGATAAGGACCGCCCATGCGCTTCGGCATCGAGCACGCTCTCGCGATCGCGATTCTCGTCGTGGCGGCGTGGCGGCTCGTGCGGGTCGCGGCGAGCGTGGAGTTCCGAAGCGCCTTCCCGCGCGAGGGCTTCATGGTGCAAGCCGCGCTCGCGGCCTACGTCGTCGTGGTGCTGGGGCTCGCCGTCGTGTGGCCTGGCGCGTTGCTGACGGTCGCCGCGTTGGCGCTCGCGTGGATCGTTGCCGTCGCCGTGTTTGCGAGTTCCGGGTTCGGTCGTCGACGCGGCTGGCCGCCCGGGCGCCTCGATCTGCTCTCGCTCGGCCCGTGGTTCCAGCGCTGGTTCTTTCTCGACCAGCATCGGCGCTATGGCAGTCCCTTCAAGGTGAATCAGTTCGTGAAGCCGATGGCGTGCGTCGTCGGGTTGCCGCAGGGGCAGGAGCTCTTTCGCGCGCACGATCAGGCGCTCGCGTCGCCGCCGCTCTGGTACGGGCGCTTCATTCCCGGCGGTTTGATGCGCCACATGGCACCGGCGCAGCACGAGGTCTACCGCGAGGTCTTCCGGGACGGGTTTCGCCCCGAGTCCTATCAGGCGCTCGAACCGTTCATGGCGGAGACGATGCGCGCGGCGCTCGCGGCGATGGCCGTCGAGTCGGCGCGCGACACGGCGGCGCGCGACGCGGCGGCGGTGGACGGCCTCCGTCCCCGCCAGCACGTGCAGCGCATGATGTTCGTGATCTGGGCTCGGCTCTTCTTCTCGGTCGCCGCGGACGATCCGGAGTTCTCGCGCCTGAAGCTGCTCTACCGGGTGATCGACGCGCGGAACCCGTCGCAGGCGTCGGATCAGCGCATTCGCGGGGCGCTCGTGGAGATCGGCGCGATCGTCCAGCGCCAGGTCGCCGCGCTTCGCGCTCTCCCCGGTGAGACGCCGGGCGTGCTCGCCGCGATGGTACGCCATCACCCCGCCGCGGCCGACGATCCGACGACGATCGGCAATCTCATCTACGAGATGCACATCACGTGGGCGGACCTCTCCGGATTCCTCGTATGGCTGCTCCGCATGCTGGCCGACCATCCCAACTGGGCGGCGCGCCTGCGCTCCGACGACGACGACCAGCGACAGGGGGCGCGGCCCGTGTCGCTCGCGGCGCGCATCGTGTCCGAGACGTTGCGCATGGAGCAGAGCGAGCACCTCTATCGAGTCGCCGGGGAGGATCTCGAGCACGGCGGCATGCGGATTCCGCGCGGCTGGCTCGTGCGGCTCTGCGTCCAGGAGAGCCATCGCGACCCGCAGGTGTTCCCGGCGCCCGACACGTTCGACCCCGACCGCTTCTGCGACCGCACGTACACCAAACGCGAGTATCAGCCCTTCGGCTACGGGCGGCACGCCTGCATCGGCGAGGCGATCGCGCGGACCGTCGGCCGGCTCTTCGTGGAGGAGCTCGGGCGCGGCTGGGACGTTCGCACCGTCCAGGACGGACCGCCCGAGTACAGCAGCTGGCGGCACTGGAGACCGAGCTCGCGCTGGCGCGTGCTCGTGACGGCGCGGTCGTGACGACCGGAGCCGATCCGGCGCGCCGTCCGCGGGTCACCGTCGTGACGGCGGCGTACAACGCCGAGGCGTTTCTCGCCGCGACGCTGCTGCGCGTGCGGACGCAGACGTTCGCCGACTTCGAGCACCTCGTGTTCGACGACGGCTCGCGCGACGGCACTGCCGACGTGGTCCGCCGGCTCATGGCCGACGATCCGCGCCTCCGCCTCATCGGGCAGACCAATCGCGGCCTCGCCGCGACCCGCAACGAGGGTATCCGTGCCGCCCGCGGCGAGTTCGTCGCCTTCCTCGATCACGACGACGCGTGGCATCCGGAGAAGCTCTCGTCGCAGGTCGCCGCGCTCGATGCGCATCCCGAAGCCGGCGTCGCGTCGTGCTACTCGGCGGTGATCGCGCCGGACGGCACGCAGCTCGGCTGGCGGCTCGGCGGCGACGCCAACGGCGACGTCTATTGGCAGATGCTCGAATGGGACGCCGTCTCGGGCGGCAGCGTGCCGCTCTGTCGGAGGACGACGCTCGAGCGCGCCGGCTTCTTCGACGAGACCCTTCCCATGCGCTCGGACTGGGACATGTGGATTCGTCTCGCGCACTTGGCGCCCTTCGTGACGGTGCCGCGCACGCTGGTCGGGTATGCGCGGAGCCCGGCGAGCGCCTCGCGCCAGTACGCGCGCTTCGCGGCGGCCGGCGTCGCCATTCTCGACCGCGCCGCCCGCGCCGACGCGCGCATCACACCCGGCTTCCATCGTTTCTGTCGCGCCCGCGATACGTTCGCCGTCGCGTGCGTGTGCGCGATCGACGATCAGCTCGGGCTCGCGTGGCGTTATCTCGGTCAGTCGCTCGCGACGACGCCGCTCGCCGTGCTGCGCGCGCCGCGGCGGTGGGCGATGGTCGCCGTGCTCGTGCTGAAGACGATGCTCCCGGCCCCCGTCTTCGCGCGCGTGTTCGGACTCCTCAGCCGCTGGCGCTTCGGCCTCCGCACCGACCGCGCCTTCGATGCGCCCGCCCTCGTCTGACATGTCCGACCTGCCGGCCCTCCGCTATTCGCGACCTCGTCGACTCGCCGAAGCGCTGACGGCGCTCGCGCGTCCCGGCGCGTGCGTCTACGCCGGGGGCACCGATCTCCTGGTGGCGCTCGCCGAACGCCGGCCATGGGTGCGGTTCGTGCGCGAGGTCGTCGACATCAAAGCGCTCGAGGCCGCCCGGGGCATCACGCGGGTCGACGGAGTGCTCCGCATCGGTGCGCTCGTGACCGCGGACGAGCTCATGACGCACGCGGGGGTCCGTCGTCACGCACCCGCGCTCGCCGAGGCCGCGAGCCAGACCGCGGCGCCCGCGCTCCGTCGGCGCGGTACGGTCGGGGGGAACCTCGTGACGCCGCATCCCGCGGGCGACGTCACGACGGCGCTCGTCGCGCTCGGCGCCGTGGTCGAGGTCGCGGACGGACGACGCGTGCGCGCGCTGCCGATCGCGCAGGTGCTGACGAGTCAGGCGGAGACGTGGCCGCGTCAGCGCTTGATCCTGGCCGTGCGCGTGCCGCGGGCGCGGCGGAGCGCGTTCGAGAAGCTCGCGGCGCGCGGCGCGTTCGGGCGGGCGGTCGTCGCGGTGGCCGTCGTCGTCTATGCACCGCGCGAGCAGGTCGCGCTCGACGGACGGCGCGAGCACGGCGCGCTCGACGGGCCGCGGGTGCAGGTCGCGCTTGGCGGGATGCGCGCGCGTCCCTGTCTCGCCCCTGCGACGGCGGTGGCGTGGCGGCACGGTGGCGACTTGGTGGCCGCGCTCGCCGCCGATTGCGATGCGGCGGGAGAGGCGCGCGCGTCGGCGCATCGTCTGCGCATGGCCGCGGTGCTGGCGACCCGGGCCTTCACGCGAGCCCGCGCATGACGGCTCCGCTGACGATCGCGATCGCCTTCGAGCTGAATGGCCAGCCGACGCGGGTGCGGGTCGCCGCGGCGACGACGCTCGTCGACTTGTTGCGCGAGACCCTCGCGCTCACCGGCAGCAAGGTCGGCTGCGGGGTCGGCGATTGCGGCGCGTGTACGGTGTTGCTCGATGGTGCGCCCGTCCTCGCGTGTCTCGTCTTGGCCGCCGAGGTCGCCGGCCGGCGCATCACGACGATCGAGGACACGGACGACGCGCGCCTCGCCCGCCTCCGTGCGGCGTTCGTGGCGGAAGGCGCACTGCAATGCGGCTTCTGCACACCCGGGATGATTCTCGCCGCGCGGCCGCTCGCCGACGACGCCGATGCGGCCACGATTCGTGCGGGCCTCGTCGGCAACCTCTGTCGCTGCACGGGCTACGCCGCCATCGTCCGCGCGGTGCAGCGCGCGGGTCGCGCTGCGGTGAAGCGCCCGGGCCGTCGCTCACGGAAACCGGCACGTGGCTGAGCTTCTTCGCACCGTCGGTCGGAGCCTCGCGCGGATCGACGGGGACGCCAAGGCGCGCGGCGCCGCGTTGTTTCCGCAGGATCGTCCGTGGCCGACCGGCACGCTGCATGCGGCGACCGTCCGCGCCCAAGTGGCGTGCGCCCGCGTCCGCGCGATCGACGTCGCGCCGGCGCTCGCGACGCGCGGGGTCGTCCGCGTACTGACGGCGGCCGACGTCCGCGGCAGCAATCGCTTCGGTCTGCTCGAAGCCGATCAACCTGTGCTGGTGACCGATCGCATTCGAGGCGCGTCGGACGTGATCGCGCTCGTGCTGGCGACCAGCGAGCGGGCGGCCCGCGCCGGGGCGCGGCGCGTGCGGCTCGCGCTCGATGTCGAGCGGCCGCTCGTCGATTCCGAGCGTGCGTGCGATCCGGACGCGCCGATCCTCCATCCCGAGCGGACGCTGGTCGGCGTCCACCCGAACCTCGTCGCGCAGGCGACCATTCGGCGCGGCGCCGTGGCGGGTGCGCTCGCCCGTGCGGCGGTGGTCGTCGAGAGCGAGTACACGACGGGCTTCGTCGAGCACGCCTTCCTCGGACCGGAAGCGGGCCTCGTCGAGCCCGAGCCCGACGGCCGTCTCACGTTGCACGTCGCGACCCAGTGGCCGGAAGCGGACCTTCGCCAAGCCGCGCATGCACTCGGTGAGCCGATCGAGCGGCTGCGGATCGTGCAGAGCGCGATCGGCGGCGCGTTCGGCGCACGCGAGGACGTGTCGCTGCAGCTGCTCTTGCTGCTGGCGGCGCGTGTCACCGGCCGTCCCGTCCGCATGGTGTGGGACCGTGCCGAGTCGATGCGCGGCCACGGCAAGCGCCATCCCTTTCGCATCCGTCATACCCTCGCGGCCGACGCGCGCGGCCGATTCACGGCGGCGGTCGTCGACTTCCTGGCCGACGCGGGCTGCTACGCGAGCACGTCGCGGGCGATCGTCGCCAACGCGGTCGCGCAGGCGTGCGGGCCGTATGCGATTCCCGCCGTGCATCTCCACGGGCGCGCCGTCTACACCAACAACCCATTCACGGGTGCCTTCCGCGGCTTCGGCGTGAATCAGGTGAGCTTCGCGATGGAACAGCAGGTGAACAAGATGGCCGACGCGCTCGGGCTCGATCCGACGACGATCCGGACGCGGAACTTCGTGCGACCCGGCGGCCGTTTGGCGACAGGACCGAGGATCACCGCCTGCACTGGGCTGCCACGGACGCTGACGCGGGCAGCCGCCTCCGCGCGCCGCCACGCGTTGCCGCGGGCGAGTGGCGGCTGGGTCTTCGGCCGCGGCGTCGCGAGCGCGCTCAAGAACGTCGGCTACGGATTCGGCATCGACGACCACGCGACCGCGCGTGTCACCGTGACGGAGGCCGGCGCCGTGGTGCGGATCGGCGTCGCCGAGGTCGGGCAGGGCGTCGTGACCGCGTTGACGCAGATCGCCGCCGAGACGCTCGCGCTCGCCCCGGCACGCGTCCACGTCCTGTGGGACGATACGGCCGACGCGCCCGAAGCCGGCAGCTCCTCGGCGTCGCGTCAGACCTACGTGTCCGGCAATGCGGTGCGGGGCGCGTGTGAGCTGGCGCTCCGTCGTCTCGGTGCGCGGCGTCGGCGTGCGGCGCTCGCCGCCGAGGGCATCACGACGACGTTCACCTTTCACGCCCCAGCGACGCAGGCGCTCGGGCACACGGGCTCGCGTCCGCACGCCTGTGCGTACACCTGGTCGACGTGCTTCGCCGACGTCGGTGTCGACACCGCGACCGGCCAGGTCCGCGTGCTCCGCGTCGTGAACGCGATCGACGCGGGGCGGGTCGTGAACCCGACGCTCTTTCGCGGGCAAGTCGAAGGCGGGGTCGTGATGGGGCAGGGCTATGCGTTGCAGGAGCAGTACGTCGTGCGCGACGGCATGCCGATCGATCTCACCCTGACAGGGTGCGGGTTGCCGACCGCCGTCGATGCCGTTCCCGTGATCGAAACGATCGCGGTCGAGGACGCCGACCCGGCGGGACCGTTCGGCGCGCGCGGCGTCGGTGAGATCACGATGATCCCGGTCGTGCCGGCCATCACGGCGGCGATCCACGCCGCAACCGGCGTGTGGATAGATGCGCTGCCCGTCTTACCGGAGCGCGTCGTTCAGGCGCTGGCGCGTCGCGCCGTGCCGGGCGCGCGCTGACCCGCCGCCCAGCCCGCCCACGCCCACGCGAATCCGACGCCACTGCAGACGAAGTAGAGCAGGTGGAGCGGAATGCTCGCGGCCGCGAACGCCGCGCCCCGCCGGCGCGCCAGGTAGCCGTAGAAGTCGCGATTCAAGAACGCGACGGTGCCGAACGCCGCGAGTGCCGCCCAGAGCAGCATCGGCCACACGAGCGCGGTAACGCCGGTGGCGAGCCCGCCACCGACCAGCGCCACGCTCAGCCGTTGCGCCAGCGTGAGATTGAGGTCGCTGCCTGCGCCCGGCGTCTCGATCATCAGCCGCGTCCACGGGAGCGCGCGCGACGCCGTATCCGTCCACAGCATCGAGCGCAGCGTCCAACGCTTGAGGTGCGTGCAGAAGAGCGTCGGGTCGAGCAGGAGGCGATGGCCCGCCGCGCGGAGACGGTAGCCGAGCTCGATGTCCTCGATCGCCCGCCGCCACGGCCGCTCGTCGAAACCATCCACCTGCTCGAACGCCGCGCGCCGCACCGCCCCGCAGCCCGCCCAGAACGTGAACGCCTCCGCAGCCCCCCGCTGATGCACGTAGTGATGCAACAGGTTGCGATAGGCCGACACGACGCCCCCCGCCCGCGGCCGATCGTCATACGACCCGAAGACCGCTCCGATCTCCGCCCGCGTCGCGAGAATCTGCCGCACCCGCGCGATCACATCCGGCGCCACGACCACGTCCGCATCGACGAACAGCACCACGTCACCGCTCGTCGCGCCGACCCCAACGTTCCGCGCCGCCGCCTGCCCCCCATTCACCGCTTGCCGAATTATCCGCACGCCAGCCGCTTCCGCGATCCCCGCACTCCCATCCCGCGACCCGTCGTCGACGACGACGATCTCGTCTCCATCCGCCACCCCCGGCAACAGCGCCGCAAGACACTCCCCGAGCGTAGCCGCCCCATCGAAAACAGGAACGACGATCGCCATCCGCGGCAGCGAAGACATGAGGACGCTCTTGTCGGTCGCGTTCGCACGCTTTGCAAATGGCGGGCACGGCACGGAAGGCTCCAGCGAACGCACCCGAGTGTGGGGACGTCGCCGGGTACGTCTCGGCCGGGGGCGCGCCGCCGCCCCGCAACCAAGCCAATATGGACCACGCGCGGCCAGGCGGAATACCCGGCGACGGCCTCACACTCGGGTGCGACTTCGAACCGAACTCGGACCCACGCGACCGCCGTTGCTTGACTGCGCCATCTCATCTGATTTGAAACCCGGATCCACGAAGGGGGAGATCCATGACCGCATTGCCGCTACCGCACGTTCACTCGGGAAAAGTTCGCGACATCTACGCCGTCGGCGACGA
>JBDSJB010000023.1:0-3482 GCA_039917665.1 Binatia bacterium | reverse complement strand
GCCCGGTGCGAGCGGTGGCGGGCAGGGCGTCGGCGACGCCGCGCGCGGCAAGGCGCTGGTGAAGTGCGCCTCCGGCATCCAGAAGGCGGCCGCCAAGTACACGCAGTCGCGGCTCGGCGGTCTGCAGAAGTGCATCGCGGCGATGACCAAGTGCTTGCAGCAAAAGCCTGGCGACGCGGCCTGTTTGGCGGGCGCGCGGGGCAAGTGCCAGTCGATCGCGGCGAAGATCGGCGACGCGCCGAAGGCCGCCGGTGGCAAAGCGCGCGCGGCGATTGCCAAGGCCTGCACCGGTGTCGACGCCGACGTTCTCGCGCTCAATGGGCTCGGCCATTCGACGTCGGGAATCACGAGCTACTGCACCGCTGTCGGCGTCTCGTCGGTCACGACGGTCGCCGACGTCGGCGAGTGTCTCCTCCGGCATCACAGCTGCCGCGTCGGCCAGTTGGTCGACGCCGAGACGCCGCGCGGGCGCGAGCTGCTCGACTTCGGCGGCGTCCGGCCTTGAAGCGCGCGCGGCCATGACCGACACCGCTGCAAGCAGCAACGCGTTCATCCGCCGGGAGGTCCTGGCGATCGGAAACGCGTGTCTGCCATTTTTTCCCCCGCAGCTCGGCTAGATTGGCGAGGTGCGGTCAGCACCGCTAGTCGTCGGCATGATCGCACCAGCAGCAGCCGTCGCACTCGATTGCATAGCCGGACCGAGGCGCGTCTGTTTCCCCTTTACCGACGAACACCGCGCGTGTTAGCCGTCGGTCTTCGATTTTGTGCTCCTGGGTCGTCCTGATGATCACGAATTTCGATTGTACCGCGACGGGTGCCTCCGTCGACTCGAACGAGTCTTCGACGCGGCGCGCAAAGCGCGCTCGCGTTCCGAGCGCCGCACCGTTGGCCTTCCCCATGGCCGGATCGTTCGTCATCACGGCGATGACCCACTGACGTCAACTCCGCAACGCACCGCTGGTGCAAGGGGCATCTCATGTCCATGAGCATTCGGAACCAGAACTGTGGCGCGCGTTTCGCGATCGCCATCCTCGTGGCCTTCGCTGCCTTCTTCGCGACATCGAGCGCGTGGGCGAATAGAAATCCGGCGAGCTGCACGCTGGTATCGGCGGGCCTGCTGCTCGGCGAATTCCGCGACACGGCACGATGCCGCGGGGGTGCCAATAATTTCGCTGGCTGCGCGGTGGACAGCGAGTGTCCGGGCGGCACCTGCGCGCCGGGTGGGACCTGCAGCGGAGGTCCGAGCATCAATGGACCGTGTACCACCGACGCCGACTGCCCGGCAGGATTGGACGCAGGCAGCTGCGTCCGCGGCGACGATCCGATCCTCGGTCCCAAGTTCGTCGGCGAGACCATCTACTACCAACCCACGCTCGGCTTTAACTTGACGCCAGGGGCATGCGGCTATGAGGGTGGCCGCATCTGCCTCGATCTCCCGGCGATCGGTTGTCCGACGGGCTTCGACGAGATCATCCCGCGCGTATGCCTCTCCGGGACGAACGCGGGCGGCGCCTGTGCCAGCAGCACCGCATGTCCGGGGAACGGGGTGTGCTTGCCGGCGGATTGCTGCGAGGTGACGCCGCCACGCTTCTGCATCGACGGCACCAACGACGGGGCGGTGTGCGACGTGCCTGGCGACTGTAACTCCGGCGTGTGCGCGCGCCGTTGCGTGGGCGGTAGCAACGACGGCGACGCCTGCACCGTCGACGAGAACTGTGCGCCCGGTGGCGCGTGTGCGGGCGGCGTGCCGCTGATCTGCCCTGGTCTCGGCGGATGCAGCCCGAATCCGTCTTCGGGCACTCCGGGACTGACCGCACAGGGCGGGCGGGAGATCCCGTACGTCGTTGTTTTTGCCGACGCAACGGACGGTGCGATCAACGCGCAGGCGATCTATCTGACCGGTCGTTCGCACCGCGATCCGGACGATGAGAACGCGACGGATCTTCGCGAGGTCGAGAACGTGATCGTGACCGCGACGCCGACACCGACCGCGACCGTCACGACGACGCCCACGCCGACGGTGACGGCGACGGTCACTGCGACGCCCACCCTCACTCCGACGCTCACGGCGACACCCACACCGACACCCACACCGACGTCAACGGTCACCGCGACGGTCACCCCGACAAAAACGGCGACACCCACGCCGACGCCGACAGTCACCCCGACGCGAACGCCGACGTCGACCGGGACACCCACGACGACCCCGACGCGAACGCGGACGCCGACGCCTACGGTGACGGCAACACCCGCGATCGAGCGCTGCCGGACGCCCGGCTTCTGGGCGACGCATGCCTGTCCCTGCACGGGAACGTCCACGGGGAACGCGGCGCCGAATCAATTCTGTGAGAAGGGCGGCGCCCTCAACTACACGCAGACGGTGATCAACGCCGCCGGCGGCTGCCTCGAGGTGTGCGGCGAGCGCATCACCAATACGTGCCTCGACAGCGCGGACTCGGCGGTCGAGGCGATGTGCATCGACGTGAAGGGTGTGAGCGCGCGGCAACTCGCGCGGCAATTGACGGCCGCGGCGTTGAACTGCGTCGTGAGCGGCGGCGGCGCGACGTGCACCGGCATCAGCATCGAGTCGGTGTTCAATGACTGCCAGCTGGTG
This sequence comes from Binatia bacterium, assembly GCA_039917665.1. Classification (GTDB taxonomy): domain Bacteria; phylum Desulfobacterota; class Binatia; order UTPRO1; family UTPRO1; genus UTPRO1. The sequence continues at coordinate 868 of JBDSJB010000023.1, read as the reverse complement.
TGCGAGACCAACGGCACGCAGGGCGTGCGGAGCGTCGACGACTGCATCGCGGCGATCGACGCGTTCAACAACGGCCTGAGCAGCGGCTGTCACGAGCGCAGCCTCTGCAATCCGCAGGTCGCCGGTCTGCAGGCCATTTGCAATGACCAGCCGCCGAATCCCGCGGGCAGCTCGAACGAGTGCAACGCGGCGAGGGACAAAGGGAACGACTGCGCGGTGATCGAGACCAACTCGGCGAAGAGCTCGGACAACGAGGGGGGATGCGCCGCGGGCACCAAGCTCGACAACGAGAGTTGTCCGTAAGTCTCCAGGTCCTGCAAATACGCTGTGGCGAAGGCAGTACACGCGCGTCGGCGAGGGTCTGATTCGACGTCACAGCTGCCGCGTCGGCCAGTTGGTCGACGCGGAGACGCCGCGCGGGCGCGATCTGCTCGACTTCGGGGGCGTCCGGCCTGAAGGAGCGTGCTCTCATGACCGATACCGCCACCAACACCGACGCTTTCATCCGCCGCGCCATCGCGCTCGCCGACGAGAACGTTCGCGCTGGTCGGGGCGGCCCGTTCGGGGCGGTGATCGTCCGCGCCGGCGCGATCGTCGCGGAGGGCAGCAATCTCGTCACGTCGACCAACGACCCGACGGCCCACGCGGAGGTCGTGGCGATCCGGAACGCGTGCGGCGCGCTCGCGACCTACCGGCTCGAGGGCTGCGAGATCTACGCCAGTTGCGAGCCGTGCCCGATGTGTCTCGGCGCGATCTATTGGGCGCGGGTCGACCGGCTCTGGTTCGCAGCCGGCCGCGAGGACGCCGAGCACGCCGGCTTCGACGACAGCCACATCTATCGAGAGATTGCGGTCGCGATCGACGCCCG
>JBDSJB010000022.1:0-2548 GCA_039917665.1 Binatia bacterium | reverse complement strand
GCGTACGCGGTCGCTTTCGCTGCCGAGTTCAGCTCGACCCGAACCGGCGTGCCCTTCGGGCTGTACCACTACATCGACGTCACCCGAGATCGCGAGCTCTGGATCAGCAACGTCCCGTTTTGGGATTCCTTGTCGTTCACGTTTCTCTGTTACTTGGGCTGGCGGCTCGGGGTGCTCCTGCATGCACCGTTACGGGTGACCGCGGGCGACATCGAGGTCGTCGAAACCCGAGCCATCGCCACTTCCTGGCGTGCATGCCTCAGCGGCGCGCTGCTCATGACATGGCTCGACGTGGTGATCGACCCGCTGACGGTCCACGGTGACCGTTGGTTCCTGGGGCGCATCTACTACTACCCCGAAGGCGGCGCGTACTTCGGGGTGCCCCTCAGCAATTTCGTCGGGTGGTTCGCGGTCGGGGTCACGACGATCCGTGCCTTCCAAATGTGGGACGGCCGTCAGGCGCGACCCCAGAGCCCACCAGCAGGCGTCAGGCGTCTGCCGTTCAGCGGACTACTCGAACCCTTGGTCTACTTCGGCATCCTGCTGTTCAACCTGACCCTGACGTTCTGGATCGGTGAGACACTCCTCGGCCTCGTCGGCGTCATGATCTTCATTCCCATCGCGATGCTGCTGCTCGTCCACGTCGGGGACGGGCGCCGACGGGCGACTGATCATGATCTCGTCGCCCATGCGCGCGACCATGGGTTCGAGCCCGTGGCTGGCGAACCCTCGGCTCTCGCCGCAGCAACGCGTCGTTCAGCGTGAGCGGTATGCCCGTGGGGAACCACGTGCTCGCGATCACCGCCGTGAAGGCCGAGACGCGCGCGGTCCTCGCCGCATTAACCCGGCCGATTCGGACGACAGTGCACGGTTTCCCAGCGTGGGAGGGTCGGGCAGGCGCGCGAATCGTCACCCTCGTGCAAAGCGGGATCGGTCCGACGCGCGCGACGGCTGCCGTGGCCGCACTGCCAGCGGCCCATGACCTGATCGTCTCGCTCGGTCTCGCAGGAGCACTCAGCGCCGAGTTGGCACCCGGTGACATCGTCCTCCCCGAAACCATCGTGTGGGAGGAATCACGCGGCGCGGAACGCCACACCATAATCGCCCCCCTATGGCGGCGCGCCCACACGGATCTCGTCGCCGACCCGACCCTGCGGGTTCACACCGGACCTTTGTTGTCGTCACCGGTCGTCGTCGGATCTCCGGAGCGCAAGCGGGCCGCCGCCGCGCGCACCGGCGCCATCGCCGTGGAGATGGAAACCGCAGCGCTCGTGACGGCGGCTCGCGAGCGCGGGATTCCGATCCTCGCGCTCCGGGTGATTCTCGACGACGTCGATCTCTCGCTCGAATCCTTGCCAGCCGACTTGGATTCGAGTTGGGCCGCGCGTGCCCGACTCGTCGGCCGCCCCGCAGCATGGCCGGTCGTTGCACGTCTCGCGCGCGAGATCCCGCCCGCGACCCGAGCACTCACACGAGCCGTGAAGATCGTGTTTCCGGCGCTCTGAGGGCGCGCGCGCAGGGCCGGCTTACTTGCCTCCCTGGACGCTCGCTCGTATAGTCCGCCGCCTGACCGCGCGGTTAGAGCCGCGGGTTTGCACACGGGGGAGGGGTCTCGATGCGGTTCCCAGCGCACATCACGACCGACATGTTGAAGTGGCAGGCCAAGAACTGGCTGAAGGGCAACAAGCGATTTCCGCTCGTCTTGATGCTCGAACCTCTCCACACCTGTAACCTCGCGTGCCTCGGGTGCTCGCCGGAACGCTACAACGGCGATCTCAAGGACCGCATGTCGCTCGACGAATGCCTGCAAGCGGTCGACGAGTCGGGTGCTCCCGTCGTTTCGATCTGCGGTGGTGAGCCGACGATCTACCCGGAGCTGCCGGAGCTCATCGCCAAGGTCATCGAACGGAAGCGCCATATCTATCTCTGCACCAACGGGATCCTGCTCGATCGTTTCTTCAAGAAGAACACACCGCACGACCGCCTCTCGATCAACGTGCACCTCGACGGCATGGCGAAGACCCACGACCTCATCGTCGACCGAGCCGGCGTCTTCGACAAAGCGATCGAGATGATCAAGCTCGGCAAGTCGCTCGGCTACCGGGTCTGTACGAACACCACCGTCTATCGCGAGACTGCGATGGAAGAGATCGAAGAGATGCTCGAACTGCTCGACACGATCGGCGTCGACGGCATGTTGCTCTCGCCGGGGTACCATTACGAGGTTCTCCCCGAGAAGCACTTCCTCTACCGCCACGAGGTCAACACCAAGTTCAAGCGGGTGATGGAGCTCTCCAAGCGGTATCGTTTCTACTCGACGCCGCTCTTCCTCGAGTTCGCCGCCGGACTGCGGGACTATCCTTGCACGCCGTGGGGGAACGTCACCCGGACCCCGAAAGGCTGGAAGGGCCCCTGCTATCTGATCACCGATACGCACCACAAGACGTTCGATGATTTGATCAACAAAACCGATTGGGACAAGCTGGGTCGCGGCAACGATCCGCGTTGCGAGAACTGCATGGTCCACTGCGGTTTCGAGCCCGCCGCC
>JBDSJB010000021.1:0-3605 GCA_039917665.1 Binatia bacterium | reverse complement strand
GCGTTCCGGTGCTGCAGATCGAAGTAGATCAGGATCATGTGGATCCAGCGGTACACGTAGTTGCCCGGCAGCACGGCGACGTGATCGGCACCGAGCCGCTGCAGCGACGCGACGGTCTCCGCGATCGGCTCGAGCCCGAACTCGACGTGTTGCTCGAGCGGCAGGAAGCGTTCGCCGTACTTGCCCCAGATGAAATCGAAGACGACCCGATCCAGGCGCGTGACGATCGGGTCGCCCTGCGGCGCGGCGACGATCACCAGCCCGTCGGTCACACGCAGCATTTCCTTCAGCAGCTCGGGCCGACGCTCGGGCGGGATGTGCTCGTACACGTCGGTCACGAGACAGCAGTCAAAGGCGCGGTCGGCGAACGGCAGCGCGACGGGCACACTCAAGCTCGGCCGATCGTTCTCGTGCGTCGGGAAGCGCGTGAGATCGACCTCCGTCACATAGTCCGGCAAGCCGGTCTCGCGGCGCGAGAGCTCGAGCACGCGCGGCCGGACGAGCGCACGCTGTCGCGCCACCTCGCGGATGCACGCCGCGATCTGCATCATGTTTTGATACGAGTCGAAGACTCGGCCGAGAAAGCTCGCATCCTCCATGCGATTGCGCGCGTAGCAGCTCGTTTCCTCCGCCGTCAATGCGCGCCGATCGCTCACCCTGCATGGACTTGGCCCGACGTTTCGTGACAGAGAACGGCCCATGGCGTGGTGGATGTGGATGATCTTGGGCCTCGTCCTCGCGAGCGCGGAAGCGCAGATCCCGACGAATTTCTTCCTGCTCGCGTTCGGAGTCGGCGGTCTGATCGTCGGCGCGCTGACGGGTGTCGGATGGATCGCGGCGCCGTGGGTCGAGTGGCTCGTGTTCACGGTCGCGTCGATCGGCGCGCTGCTCGCCTTTCAGCGCACCCTCAGCCAGCACAGTGACTCAGGTCGAACCGTCGACGACCTGACGCGCGAGCCGGCGACGGTGCTCGAGGACGTGCCCGCCGACGGCGTGGGACGCGCCGAGCTGCGCGGAACCACCTGGAGCGCGCGCGGCGTCGATGGTGTCGCGCTGGTACGCGGCACGCGCTGCCGCGTCGATCGCGTCGACGGGCTGACGCTCTGGCTGCGGCCGGAATAAGGAGAATGGAAATGTCTGGTGCACTACTGGTGGTTTTGCTGTTGGCGGGCGCGGTCTTCTACATCGTCTCGCGCGTCGCGATCGTGGTGCCGCAGCAGAGCGCGTTCGTGGTCGAGCGACTCGGGAAATACAACAGCACGATCAGCGCCGGCTTCCACATCCTCGTGCCATTCCTCTACGTCATTCGCTACCGCCACAGCTTGAAGGAAGACGCGATGGACATCCCCGAGCAGGAATGCATCACGCGCGACAACGTGATGGTCGGGGTCGACGGCGTCCTCTACATGAAGGTCTTCGACGCCGAGCGCGCGTCGTACGGCATCGCGAATCTGCCGTTCGCGCTGATTCAGCTGGCGCAGACGACGCTCCGGAGCGAGATCGGCAAGCTCGACCTCGATCGCACGTTCGAGGAGCGCACCCACATCAATCAGGCCGTCGTGACCGAGATCGACAAGGCATCGGAGGCGTGGGGTGTGAAGGTGCTGCGCTACGAGATCAAGAACATCAAGCCGCCCCAGGGCGTGCTCGAGGCCATGGAGAAGCAGATGCGCGCCGAGCGCGAGAAGCGCGCCTCGATCCTGAAGTCGGAAGGCGAGCGCGACGCGCTCATCAACAATGCCGAGGGCCACAAGCAGCAGGAGATCAAAGCCTCGGAAGCGAAGAAGCAGCAGAACATCAACGAGGCCGAAGGCGAGGCCGAGGCCATCCGTTCGGTCGCGCAAGCCACCGCCGACGGCATTCGCCTGGTTGCGCTGGCGATCCAGCTGCCCGGCGGCCACGAGGCGGTACAGCTCCGCGTCGCCGAGCAGTACGTCACCCAGTTCGGCAACCTCGCGAAGGCAGGCAACACGCTCGTCATCCCGTCCAACCTGAGCGACATCGGCGCGATGATCGCGCTCGCGATGAACGTCGTGAAGAAGGACGGCGATCCGCGCACGATCTCCGGCAGCTGAACTTGCCCAGCACACCCCCCGCCGCTAGACGATCTTCATGGCGAACGGGGACGACGAGAGCGTAGGTTCGACCCGCCGCGAGTTCTTGATGACCACGCTCGCGGTCGGATTCGCCGCGGCGGTCCGGCCAACGGACGCGGAAGCGGTCATCACGACCGGCACGGCCGGCATCGTGGAGAACGAGGTCAAGATCCCGGTGCCGGGAGGCTCGGCGCCCGGCTACCGCGCCCAGCCGGCACGAGCGGCGAAGATGCCGCTCGTACTAGTCGTCGAAGAGATCTTCGGCGTCCACGAGCACATCAAGGATCTCTGTCGGCGCCTCGCGAAGCAGGGCTATTTCGCCGTTGCCCCCGAGCTCTTTGCGCGCCAGGGCAACCCGGCAAGGATCGACGATCCCAAGCGCATCATGAGCGAGATCGTCGCGAAGACGCCCGACGCGCAGGTGATGGCCGACCTCGACGCCACCGTCGCGTGGGCCGTGAGCTCAGGCTGCGATCCGAACACGGTCGCGATCACCGGCTTCTGCTGGGGCGGACGCATCACCTGGCTGTACGCGGCGCATTCGCCGAAGGTGAAAGCCGGCGTCGCTTGGTACGGTCGGCTCGACGGCACTCGGAGCGAGCTCCAACCCCAGTATCCGCTCGACGTCGCCGCCGGGCTGAAAGCCCCCGTGCTCGGCCTCTACGGCGGCAAGGACGACGGCATCCCGCTCGAGCAAGTGGAGAAGATGCAGGCTTCGTTGAAGTCCGCCAGCTCCAAGTCGGACGTCGTCGTCTATCGAGACGCCGGACACGGGTTCAACGCCGACTATCGGCCGAGCTACCGCGAGGCCGACGCGCAGGACGGTTGGAAGCGCATGCTCGCCTGGTTCGCGGCGAACGGCGTCAAGTGAGCTGACGTTTCCGCGATGCCGAGCGCCCCGCGAGCGGAGGTCGTCGAGGTCGCGGGCCACGCGGTGCCGGTCTCGAACCCGACCAAGGTCTACTTTCCGGCTGCTGGCTTCACGAAGCTCGATCTCGTCCGCTATTACGTCGCCGTCGGCGAGGGCGCGCTGCGCGGGATTCGTGATCGCCCGATCGTCCTCAAGCGTTACGTCGACGGTGCCGACCAGCCGGCGTTCTACCAGAAGCGGGCGCCGACGAGCCGTCCGCCCTGGATCGAGACGACGACGCTGCGCTTTCCCTCCGGTCGAAGCGCCGAGGAGATCGTCATTCGCAACCTGGCGCAGCTCGTCTGGATCGTGAATCTCGGCTGCATCGATCTCCATCCGCACCCGGTACGGGCGGACGATCTCGAGCATCCGGACGAGCTGCGCGTCGATCTCGATCCGGGGCCCGGCGTCGGCTGGGACGACGTTCGGCAGGTCGCCCTCCTCTGCCGCGACGTGCTCGCGGAGCACGGTCTGACGGCGTGGCCCAAGACGTCGGGCTCGCGCGGCATGCATCTGCTGGTGCGGATCGCGCCGCGCTGGGGCTTCGGCGACGTGCGGCGCGCGGCGCTGGCGCTCGCGCGCGAGGTGGAGCGACGGGC
>JBDSJB010000020.1:0-14846 GCA_039917665.1 Binatia bacterium | reverse complement strand
CTGCTACTTGTGGTCGTGATCCATCGTCTGCAGCAGGCTCGCGAGATCCTCGGCGTGCTCTTCTTCCATCGCCAGGATGCCCTCGAGCATGCGACGCGTCGTCGGATCCTTGTCGCTGACGTAGGCGATCATCTCCGAGTACGAATCGATCGCGATGCGCTCGGCGACGAGATTCTCCTTGATCATGTCGACGAGGCTGTTGCCTTCGACGTACTCCGAATGGCTGCGCGTCAGCATCCCTTCCGGACTGAGGTTCGGCTCACCGCCGAGCTGGACGATGCGCACCGCGAGCTCGTCGGCATGCCCCTGCTCTTCGGTGGCGTGCTGCAGAAACTCCTGGCCGACCGACTGCGCATGGATGCCCATCGCCATGAAGTAATGCCGCTTGTAGCGCAGTACGCAGACGATCTCGGTGGCAAGGGCTTCGTTCAGGATCTTCACGACGACTTTGGGGTCGGCGCGATATCCCTCGGTGACGGCGCCCTTCTCGATGTGCTCGCGGGCGCGGCGACGGAGCGTTTGGACGTCGGTCAAAAACGGCGTTGCTTCCTTCGGCTTCTTGTCACTCACGAGTGCGCTCCTTTTCGTTTTGCCAGCGTCGAGTGGGGGGCACTGGTAGTCAAATGCGTTGTTGGTTGGCGAACCGACCGGCGTAGACGGCGTTGCCTTCGGCGCGTTGCAGGACGATCTGGCAGAGACGAATGCCGGCGCGGATCGCCAAGGGTCGTCCAGCGACGTTGGACATCTCGAGGACCTGGCGATTGTCGACGCCCGGCGCGACGAACCCCGACGTCACGTGGATCATCAGCCCGAGGCGGGCATAGCGACTGCGCCCCTCGAGCCAGCCGCCGACATTCGGCGGGAGACGGATACGCTCGCGCGTGATGCCGTGGATCGTCTCGCCCGGCTGCAAGATGTAGGGCTCGATCAAGGGCCGGACTTTGGTGACCGTCCGGTAGTCGGCGGCCTCGTCGAGGTCGATCACTGGGGGGCCCCCCTCCATGACGCGAATCTCGTCCCCGAGATGCAGGTCGATCGATGCCGGCCCGACCTGATCGGGTTCGAGCGGGTCGATCACCAGTCGTCCGCTCGCGATTTCGTTGAGAATCACGTCGTGGGTCAGGATCACTCAGCCACCTCCTCCGGCGCGCACTGTAGCGCCGCACACTGCACCAGGCGAGCCGAGGCCGGTGAGCAGCGTCAAGGCGCATTCGCCACCCTGATCGGCCTCATCACGCATTGCGCCACAAACCTAATGAAACTTGACAGAATGTAGAGCCGCCTATAACTCCATTCGGCCGACGGGGGGCTTGACCTCATGAAATTAGGTGAAGAACACGCTGACCTGGATGACATCGATCGCCGGATTCTGGCGGTGATGCAGGAAAATTGCCGCCTGCCACTCGCCAAGATCGGTGAGCACGTGGGTCTTTCCGCACCGTCCGTGATGGAACGGATCAAGAAGCTCGAGGACGGTGGCATCATCAGCGCCTACCGAGCGGTGGTGAACGCCCGCATGCTCGGGAAGGACATCACCGCCTTCATCGGGGTGTCGACCGGCCATCCGCACGGCATCGACCGCTTCGAGGCCGAGATCGAGCCGCTCGACGACGTGCTCGAGTGTCATCACGTGACCGGCGGTCACACGCTCATTCTCAAGGTGAAGACGCGCAACACGTCGTCACTGGAAGAGCTGATCAGCAGCATTCGCTCGATCGAAGGCGTCGTCCGCACCGAGACCATGGTCGTCTTGTCGACGCATACGGAACGGACGCAGATTCCCGTCGTCGAGCAGCCACCCGCGCCCAAGCGCGGACGACGCGCCCCCGAAAAGGCCCTGCACCTGAAGGGCGTGCATTAGGAGGAACCATGTCATCGACCCGACCCCCCAAGCGTCAAGGTCTGTACGATCCCATGCACGAGCACGATGCCTGCGGCGTCGGCTTCGTCGTGAACATGAAGGGCGTGAAGTCGCACACGATCATCGAGCAGGGTCTGCAGATCCTCGCCAACCTGACGCATCGAGGCGCGTGCGGCTGTGATCCGCTGACGGGCGACGGCGCCGGCATTCTCTCGCAGATGCCGGACGCGTTCCTCCGCAAAGTCTGCGCTGATCTCGACATCACCCTGCCCGCACCCGGCGAGTACGGCGTCGGCATGGTGTTCCTCCCCGAGCGCGTCGACGAGCGCAACGAATGCCTCGAGATGTTCGAGAAGATCGTGCGCGAGGAAGGCCAGCGCCTGCTCGGCTGGCGCCGGGTCCCGATCGACGCGAGCAAGTGCGGACCGCTGGCGCGCGAGTCGATGCCGGAGATCCGACAGATCTTCATCGCCCGCGGCCGCACCACGCCCGACACGGCAGCACTCGAGCGCAAGCTGTACGTGATCCGGAAGCGCGTCGAGAGCTTGGTGCGCGAGTCCGGTCTGCGCGACTCCGAGTCGTTCTACGTGCCGAGCCTCTCGAGCCGGACGATCAACTACAAGGGCCTGCTGCTGCCGGATCAGATCCCGCAGTTCTACAAGGACCTCACCGATCCCGATTTCACGAGCGCGCTCGCGCTCGTCCACCAGCGCTTCAGCACCAACACGTTCCCGTCGTGGGATCGCGCGCACCCCTACCGGTACGTCGCGCACAACGGCGAGATCAACACACTCCGCGGCAACGTCAATTGGATGCACGCGCGCGAGTCGATGTTCGCGTCGCCGCTCTTCGGCGACGACATGGAGAAGCTCTTCCCGATCATCGCGCCGGGCGGCAGCGACTCGGCCGGCTTCGACAACGCGCTCGAGCTGCTCGTGCACACGGGTCGGCCGCTCTCGCACGCGGTCATGATGATGATTCCCGAAGCGTGGCAGCGTCACGAAGAGATGAGCGCCGAGAAGCGCGCCTTCTACCGCTACCATGCGTGCCTCACCGAGGCGTGGGACGGCCCCGCCTCGATCGGATTCAGCGACGGCACCGTGATCGGTGCCGTGCTCGATCGGAACGGGCTTCGGCCGTCGCGCTACGTCGTCACCAAGGACGGGCTCGTCGTCATGGCGTCCGAGGTCGGCGTCCTCGACATCGCGCCCGAGAACGTGCTCGCGAAGGGGCGTCTGCAGCCTGGTCGCATGTTCCTGGTCGACCTCGAGCAGGGCCGGATCATCGCCGACGAGGAGCTGAAGGCCGCGATCGCGAGCCGACAGCCGTATCAGCAGTGGCTCGATGAGAGCCTGATCCGCCTCGACGACCTGCCGGCAGTACCCGCCACGGCCCCGGTCTACGACGAGGGCGAGCGCCTCACCCGCCAGCAAGCCTTCGGCTACACGACTGAAGACTTGAGGTTCCTGATGTCGCCCATGGCGCTGAACGGCCAGGAAGCGGTCGGCTCGATGGGGACGGATACCCCGCTCGCCGTGCTCTCGAACAAGCCGCAGCTGCTGTTCAACTACTTCAAGCAGCTCTTCGCGCAGGTCACGAATCCGCCGATCGATCCGATCCGCGAAGAGCTCGTGATGTCGCTGAAGGCGACCATCGGCTGCGAAGAAAACCTGTTCGACGAAACCGCCGAGCACTGCCGCCAGCTCGAGCTCGAAGACCCGGTGATCGACGACGCTGCGCTCGCCAAGATCAAAAGCCTGCAACGGAACAAGCTGAAGACCGTCACGATCCCGATGCTGTATCGCGTCCGCGACGGCGGCGCTGGTCTGGAAAAGGCCCTCTCGGTGCTGTGCTGGGAGGCCGAGGTCGCCATCACGAACGGTGCCTCACTGCTCGTGCTCACCGATCGCGCCATGGACGAGGAGAACGCGCCGATCCCGAGCCTGCTCGCGACCGCCGCGGTCCATCATCAGCTGATCCGGAGCGGCAATCGCACGCGCTGCGGTCTCGTCATCGAGTCCGGCGAGCCACGCGAGGTGCAACACTTTGCCCTGCTCGTCGGCTACGGCGCCGGCGCGATCAATCCGTACCTCGCGATCGACACCGTCCGGCAGCTCGTGAAGGACGGGCTCCTGAAGAGCGTCGAGGCCGACGACGCGGTCGAGCATTATTTGAAGGCCGCCAACAAGGGCATTCTCAAAGTGATGACCAAGATGGGGATCTCGACCATCCAGAGTTATCGCGGGGCGCAGATCTTCGAGGCGATCGGGCTGAATCGCGAGCTCGTCGACGGCTACTTCACCGGAACCGCGTCGCGCATCGAAGGCATCGGCCTCGATGCGCTCGCGGCCGAGAGCGCCCAGCGCCACGCCCACGCTTACACGATCGCGCCCGAGCTCGACGGCGATCTCGATCCGGGCGGCCAGTATCAGTGGCGGCGCCGCGGCGAGTTCCATATGTACAACCCGAACTCGATCGCCAAGCTGCAGCACTCGGTACGCGCGGGGAGCTACAAGCTCTTCAAGCAGTACTCGGAGATCGTGAACGACGAGAGCCGCAACCTGGCCACGCTGCGCGGCCTGTTGAAGTTCCGCTCGTCGAAGTCGATTCCGCTCGATCAGGTCGAGCCGGCCAGCGAGATCGTCAAGCGCTTCAAGACCGGCGCCATGTCGCTCGGCTCCATCAGCCGCGAAGCCCACGAGAACCTCGCGATCGCGATGAACCGCATCGGCGGGAAGTCCAACACCGGCGAGGGTGGCGAGGATCCCGTCCGCTACGAGCGCGATGCCAACGGCGATTCGCGCCGGAGCGCGATCAAGCAAGTCGCGTCGGGACGCTTCGGCGTCACGAGCCACTACCTGGTCAACAGCGACGAGATTCAGATCAAGATGGCGCAGGGAGCGAAGCCCGGCGAAGGCGGCCAGCTTCCCGGCCACAAGATCGACCAATACATCGCGAAGATCCGCTACTCGACGCCGGGCGTCGGCTTGATCTCGCCGCCGCCGCACCATGACATCTACTCGATCGAGGATCTCTCGCAGCTGATCCACGATCTGAAGAACGCCAACAACCAGGCACGCATCAGCGTGAAGCTGGTCGCCGAGGTCGGCGTCGGCACGGTTGCGGCCGGCGTCGCCAAGGCCAAGGCCGACGTGGTGCTGATCAGCGGCCACGACGGCGGGACCGGCGCGTCTCCTCTCACCTCACTCAAGCACGCGGGCATTCCGTGGGAGCTCGGTCTCGCCGAAACTCAGCAAGTGTTGGTGATGAACGATCTGCGCGGCCGCATTCGCGTCGAAACCGACGGTCAGCTGAAGACCGGCCGCGACATCGCGATCGCGGCACTGCTCGGCGCTGAAGAGTTCGGGTTCGCCTCGTCGGCACTCGTCGCGTCGGGCTGCATCATGATGCGCGTCTGTCACCTCAACACCTGCCCGGTCGGGATCGCGACGCAGGATCCCGTGCTGCGGAAAAAGTACGAAGGCAAGCCCGAGCACGTCGTGAACTTCATGATGTTCCTCGCCGAAGAGCTCCGCGAAATCATGGCGGAGCTCGGCTTCCGCACCGTCGACGCGATGGTCGGACGCGTCGACAAGCTCGAGGCCCGTGACGCGATCGAGCACTGGAAGGCGCGCGGCCTCGACCTGACCGAGATCCTCCATCGTCCCGAGGTGGCCGACAACGTCGCGATCCATGCGGTCATGACGCAGGATCACGGCCTCGCAGGCGCGCTCGACAACCAATTGATCGCCACGTGTCAGCCGGCGATCGAGCACAAGACGCCGGTCGAGGCGACGTTCCCGATCCGCAACGTCAATCGGACGGCCTGCACGATGCTGTCCGCGGAGATCTCGCGCCGGCACGGCGCGGCAGGGCTTCCGCCGGACACCATCAAGCTCAACTTCAACGGCTCGGCGGGCCAGAGCTTCGGTGCGTTCATGGCGCCGGGGATCGCGGTCACGCTCGAAGGCGATGCCAACGACTACTTCGGCAAGGGCATCTCGGGCGGCCGGATCGTCGTGTTCCCGCCGAAGACCGCGACGTTCGTGCCCGAGGACAACATGATCGTCGGCAACGTCTCGCTCTACGGCGCGACCGGCGGCGAGGTCTTTTGTCGTGGCCAAGCCGGCGAGCGCTTCGCCGTCCGGAACAGCGGCGTCACGGCCGTCATCGAGGGTGTCGGCGATCACGGCTGCGAGTACATGACCAAGGGCATGGTGATCGTGCTCGGGAAGACCGGACGGAACTTCGCGGCCGGGATGAGCGGCGGCGTGGCGTACGTTTACGACGCCGACGCCGACTTCGCCGGACACTGCAACATGAGCATGGTCGAGCTCGACCCGATGGAGGAGCGAGACTTCACCACGCTGAAGGACCTCATCCACCGCCACTACGAGTACACCGAGAGCAGAGTCGCCTGGCGCATCCTGTCGGGCTGGAAGGATACGGCGCGCCACTTCGTGAAGGTGATGCCTGTCGAGTACCGCAAGGTGCTCGCGACGGCGCATCTCGACAGCGAAGCCGAACGCCTGGCGTCGGTCTAAGACGACAATGGGAAAAATCACTGGATTTTTGGAGATCCCGCGCGAGCTGCCCACACGGCGGCCCGTCGGCGAACGGCTGAAAGACTGGCGTGAGCTCGAGGGCAAGCTGCCCGAGGACAAGCTCCAGGAGCAAGGCGCGCGTTGCATGGATTGCGGCATTCCCTTCTGTCACAAGGGCTGCCCGCTCGGGAACATCATCCCCGACTGGAACGACCTCGTGTATCGGGGGCGCTGGAAGGATGCGATCGACCGGCTGCACTCGACGAACAACTTTCCCGAGTTCACCGGACGCGTGTGTCCGGCCCCGTGCGAAGAAGCCTGCGTGCTCCGCATCAACGACGATCCGGTCACGATCAAGCAGATCGAGAAGCAAATCATCGATCACGCCTTCAAAGAGGGCTGGATCGCGCCGGTGCCACCGAGCAAGCGCACGGGCAAGCGCATCGCGATCGTCGGCTCGGGTCCGGCGGGTCTCGCGGCTGCCGCACAGCTGAACCGCGCGGGGCATACCGTCGAAGTCTTCGAGCGCGCCGACCGCATCGGCGGGCTTCTGATGTACGGCATCCCGGACTTCAAGCTCGAAAAGTCGATCGTCGATCGCCGCGTCGCCCAGATGCGCGACGAGGGCGTCCTCTTCCACGTGAACGCCAACGTCGGCGTCACCCACCCCGTCGCCGAGCTGCGCGAGCGTTTCGACGCGATCGTGCTCGCAGGCGGAGCGACCGCCGCCCGCGATCTCCCGATCCCCGGCCGCGAGCTCAAGGGGATTCATCTCGCGATGGACTTCCTCCCTCAACAAAACAAGAAGGTCGCGGGCGACGACGTCCAGGATCAGATTCTCGCCGGCGGCAAGAACGTCGTGATCCTCGGCGGCGGCGACACTGGGTCGGACTGTCTCGGCACGTCGAACCGCCAGGGCGCGAAGAGCGTGCACCAATTCGAGCTCCTCCCGAAGCCGCCGGATGGTCGCACCGAAGAGATCGCACCGTGGCCGAATTGGCCCATGATCCTCCGTAGCTCGAGCTCGCACGAGGAAGGCGTCATCCGCGACTGGAGCATCAACACCAAGCGCTTCAGCGGGGACGCCGGCGGCAACGTCAAGAAGCTGCACGGCATCAAGCTCGAATGGCAGAAGGACGAAACCGGGCGCCCGAAGATGGTCGAGACGCCGGGCAGCGATTTCGAGATCGATTGCGAGCTAGTCTTGCTGGCGATGGGCTTCGTCGGTCCCGAGAAACCCGGCATGATCGAGCAGCTCGGCGTAAAGCTCGATGCGCGCGGCAACGTCGAGGTCGCCGCCGACTATCAGACGAGCGTCCCCGGCGTCTTCGCCTGCGGCGACATGCGCCGGGGACAATCACTCGTCGTATGGGCGATCTGGGAAGGCCGCGAAGCTGCCCGTGGGGTCGACACCTACCTCATGGGCGAGACGAGCCTGCCCGCCAGCCCAGAGCTCTGAGACAGGCGAGGACGGCGAGCGTTTACTCGTCGTCCTCGTGTACCTGCTGCGCCAGATAGTGCGCGGCGCCGATGCTCTCGACCAGGCCGATCTGCGTCTCCAGCCAGTCGAGGTGATGCTCCTCGCTGACCAGGATGTCTTCCAGCATCTCCCGCGTGCCGTTGTCGCCGAGCTCGGTGCAAAGCTTGATGCCGTTGTTCAGTCGCGCCACCGCATCGACCTCGACCTGACGATCGAGCTTGAACTGCTCCGGGACCGTCTCGCCGACGTTCACCTTGTAGAGCCGCTGCAGGTTCGGCACGCCATCGAGGTACAAGATCCGCTCGATCAGCTCGTCGGCGTGCTTCATCTCGTCGATCGATTCCTTGCGGATGTGGGAGGCGAGGCGGAGATAGCCCCAATTTTTGCACATCTTGGCGTGGATGAAGTACTGGTTCACCGAAGTGAGCTCCCCAGTGAGGACGTCATTCAAGAGCTCGATGACCTTCTTGTTTCCCTTCATGGATCCCTCCTCCGGTTGATCGTCTGCGGGGGGAACCGTAGCACGTACGGAAGTCGATTTCCCTGCCAGGCCGGGCAGTTTTCACGGGCCTGGAGGAGAGTCGAACAGCGACGCTTGAGCGTGTTGATGCGCGGCGACGAGTCGCCGGCGGCTTGCTCGAGCTAGGCTGGAGCCGGCTCTAGGCCGGAGCCGGCTCGGTGACGACGGCGGTCGCGACGGCAACCGACGCTTCTCGGACCACGGCCTCACGGCAGCGGGTCAGGCACTCGCGAATCAGCGGTTTGCAGGCTCCACAGCCCGTCCCTGCCCCGCAACGACGACCGACTTCTTTGACGGTGGTGGCACCAGCCTGGACGGTTTCGACCAGCTCGCGTTCGGTGACGTTGGCGCAGAGGCAAACAATCATGGTCGCCAGTAAGTAGCGACATTGAGAATCATTATCAATAGCGATTGATGATCAGGCGAAGGAAACCGCGACTGGCTCACAAAATCAGCCGGTTACGCTGCCGGCCGGCGGGCGCTCCCTATAGGTGAATCGCCCGCTTCGCGACGGCGAGGGCCGCTTCCTTGAGCGCCTCCGGAAGCGTCGGGTGGGCGTGGACCGAGCGAGCGATGTCCTCCGACGAAGCGCCGAACTCCATCGCGACCGCGGCCTCGGCGATCAAATCCGACGCCCGGGGACCGAGGATGTGCACGCCGACGATTCGATCGGTCTTCGCGTCGGCGATGATCTTCACCGATCCCGCCGTCTCGCCCATGCAGCGGGCGCGCGCGTTGGCCTGGAACGGACAGCTGCCGATCGCGACCTCGATCCCTTGCTGGGCGGCTTCCTCTTCCGAGAGGCCGACGCTTGCGAGCTCCGGCCAGGTGTACACGACATTCGGAATGACCCCGTAGCTCACGTGACCAGCATGGCCCGCCATCATCTCGACCGCGGCCGTCCCCTCTTCCTCGGCCTTGTGCGCGAGCATCGGTCCGGGGATCACGTCGCCGATCGCGAATACGCCAGCAACGTTGGTCTCGAAGCGCTCGTTCACGATGATGCGATGACGGTCGTCGAACGCAACGCCGATCTCACGCGCGCCGAGCCCTTCGCTGTGCGGGCGACGTCCGACCGCCACCAGCACGACGTCCGCCTCGATCTCCGACGACTGCCCCTTCGATTCGACCGTCACCTTCACGCCGTCGGCCGTCCGCTCCGCCTTCGTCGCGGCGGTCTGCAGCTGGAACGTCATGCCTTGCTTCTGCAGCACCTTCTGCAACGCGACGCCCATCTGACGATCCATCATCGGCACGATGCGGTCGAGGAACTCGACGACCGTCACCTTCGCGCCGAGACGCAGCCACACCGAGCCGAGCTCGAGGCCGATGGCGCCGCCGCCGATGACGAGTAGATGTTTCGGGACCTTGGGCAACACCAAGGCCTCGGTCGAGCTGACGATGCGCTCGCCGTCGTGCGGCAAGCTCGCGAGTGGGCTCGCCTCGCTGCCGGTCGCGATCAGGATACGCGTGCCGGCGATGGTCTGCTCGCTCTCCCCGTCGCGCACCACGACGCGCCGGGCGTCGGCGAACCGTCCGACGCCGCGCACCCCATCGATCTTGTTCTTCTTGAAGAGCATGCCGAGCCCGGACGTGCCGAGCTTCACGACCTTGTCCTTCCGGGCCATCATCGCGGGCAGGTCGAGCTCGACGCCGCTCGTCTTGATGCCGTGCACACCGAGGCCGGCCGCGGCCTGGTGGAACAGCTCGCTCGAGTCGAGCAACGCCTTGCTGGGAATGCAGCCGACGTTGAGACACGTGCCGCCGAGGGTCGCGCTCTTCTCGACGACGGCGACCCGCATGCCGAGCTGCGCCGCGCGAATCGCGGCGACGTAGCCTCCCGGTCCGGAGCCGATGACGATGAGATCGTAGGCGTCGGCCATCAGACTTCCAGCAGAAGGCGCGCGGGCTCTTCCAGGCGTTCCTTCACCCGCACGAGGAAGGTCACCGCCTGCTCGCCATCGACGAGTCGATGATCGTAGGAGAGCGCGAGGTACATCATGGGCCGGATGACGATCTGATCGTCGATCACGATCGGGCGCTTCTCGATCTTGTGCATGCCGAGGATCCCGCTCTGCGGCGGATTCAGGATTGGCGTCGACAAGAGCGATCCGTAGACGCCCCCGTTCGAGATCGTAAACGTCCCGCCGGAGAGATCGTCGATACTGAGCTTGCCGTCACGGGCGAGACCGGCGAGGCGCAAAATCTCACGCTCGATCTCGGCGAAGGTCATGCCGTCGGCGTTCTTCACGACGGGCACCACCAAGCCGCGCTCGGTGCCGACGGCGACGCCGAGATTGACGAAGTGCTTGTACACGACGTCGTCGCCGCGAATCTCGGCATTCACGGCCGGGACCTCACTCAGCGAGGAGATACAGGCCCGGGCGAAGAACGACATGAATCCAAGGCCGACCCCGTGCGCCTTCTGGAACCGCTCCTTGTGCGCCGAACGGAGCGCCATCACCGCGGTCATGTCGACCTCGTTGAAGGTCGTGAGAATGGCGGCGGTGTGCTGGGCCTGCACCAAGCGCTCGGCGATGCGCTTGCGAAGCCGACTGAGCGGAACGGCTTCCTCGCCGGCCTTCCCCGTGGTGCCGCCGATCGGAGCGAGACGGGGCGGCGCGGCAGCGGGAGCCTGCGCCGCGCTCGCAGACGCCGCAACGGGAGGTGGTGGTGGCGGCGTCGCAGGAGCCGCAGCAGGCGGCTGCGCGATGTGCGCGAGCACGTCGCCTTTCGTGAGACGTCCGCCCTTTCCCGACGGCGGGATCGTCGCAGGATCGAGCGCGTGCTCGGTGATGAGCGTTCGCACGGCTGGGCTGAGCGGTCCGACGGGACGCCCGGTCACCGCCGCGGCAGGCGCGGGTGTAGCCTGAGCTGCCGCCGAGGCGGCAGGAGTCGGTGCAGTGGTCGGTGCAGCGGATGCAGGTGGGTTCGGAGCAGCGGGCGGCGGCATGGCAGCCGCGGGCGCCGCCGCACCCGCACCAGCTTCGAGCCGCGCCACGACCTCACCGACCGTCACGGTCGCGCCCGCATCTTTCACGATGCGGAGCACGCCAGCCTGCTCGGCCGCGATCTCCATGCTGGCCTTGTCAGTCTCGAGCTCGAGCAGGATCTCGTCGCGTTCAACGCGCTCGCCCTCCTGCTTCGCCCAGCGGACGATCACACCTTCCGTTACCGACTCGCCGAGCGTCGGAATCCGCACCTCGAACGCCATACCGTCCTACCCTCCCGCCCTCGTCGCCAGCGTCAGCGCGCGAATGCCCGATTGATCAGATCGGCTTCCTCTTGTTGGTGAATCTTGTACGACCCCGTCGCCGGGCTCGCCGCCGCGCGCCGACCCACATACGACAGCGTGTGGGTCTCAGGCAGGATCGGCCGCATCTGATTCCAGATGAAGTGCCACGCGCCCATGTTCGACGGCTCTTCCTGCACCCAATAGACCTGACGCGCGTGCGGATACGCGGCGAGAATCGCCGAGAGCTCCTGGCGCGGAAACGGGTGCAGCTGCTCGACGCGCACCAGCGCCGTCGTGTCGATCTCGCGCTCGGCGCGACCGGCCAGCAGCGAGTAGTAGACCTTGCCGCTGCAGAGGATCACGCGCGTCACGCGCGCCGGGTCGATCGTCACTCCGAGATCCGCCGTCGTCGGCGTCAGCTCGTCCAGCACGGGATGGAACGTCCCCTCGGTGAGCTCGCGGAGCGGCGAGACCGCCGATTTGTACCGCAGCAACATCTTCGGGCTCATGATGATGAGGGGCTTCCGGAACGAGCGGTGCATCTGCCGACGAAGCGCATGGAAATACTGCGCCGGCGTCGTCAGGTTGCACACCTGCATGTTCATGTCGGCGCAGAGCTGGAGGTAGCGCTCGAGGCGAGCGCTCGAGTGTTCGGGCCCCTGCCCTTCCATGCCGTGCGGCAGCAACATCACGAGCCCGCACATGCGCTGCCACTTCGATTCCGAGCTCGAGATGAACTGATCGACGATGACCTGGGCGCCGTTCGCGAAGTCTCCGAACTGCGCTTCCCATACGACGAGCTTGTGCGGATCGGCGCAGCTGAACCCGAACTCGAAGCCGAGGCAGGCATTCTCCGACAGCATGCTGTCGAAGATGAGAAACTTGCTCTGGCCGGCGCGGACGTTGTCGAGCGGCACGTAGCGCGCGCCCGTCTCGGTGTCGCAGAACACGGCGTGGCGATGACTGAACGTGCCGCGTCCGACGTCCTGGCCGCTCATGCGAACGGGCACACCTTCGAGCACGAGCGCGCCGATCGCGAGTGCTTCGGCGCAGCCCCAGTCAATGCGTTCACCTTCCCGCACCATGACGGCGCGCTGCTCCATCAGCTTCGCGACCTTCGGGTTCAGGTGAAACCCGTCGGGGACGCGCGTCATCGCGCCGACGACCTCGGTCAAGACCTCGCCGGACACCGCGGTGTTGGCGCCCCAATCTTCGCCGGCCCACCCGAGCCCGCGCCAGAGCCCGCCGAACGCGAAGACCGGCTGGCGCGGCATGAAATCGCGCGCGTAGCCGTGGGCGTCGTCGAGCAGATCGCGGAATTCCTTCATGCGACGATCGACGTCGGCGTCGGTCGTGACGCCTTCCGCGGTGAGCCGCTGGCGGTACAGCGCGAGCGGCGTCGGATGCGCGGCGATCGTGCGATACATCACGGGCTGGGTGAAGGTCGGATCGTCGAGCTCGTTGTGTCCGTGCCGCCGGTAGCAGACGAGATCGATTAAAACGTCCTTCTTGAACTGCTGCCGGAACGCGATCGCGAGCCGTGCCGCCTGCACCGCCGCTTCGGGGTCGTCGCCGTTCACGTGGAAGACCGGCGCCTGGATGATCTTGGCCACGTCGCTCGGATACGGCGTGAAGCGATACGACTCGGGCGGCGTCGTGAAGCCGATCTGGTTGTTCACGATGATGTGGATCGTGCCGCCAGTGCGGTACCCCTCGAGCTCGGAGAGCCCGAGCGTCTCGGAGACGATGCCCTGCCCGGTGAACGCGGCGTCGCCGTGCATCAGCACCGGCACGACACGCGCCCGCTCGGTGTCGCCGAGATGGTTCTGCTTGGCGCGCACCATGCCCTCGATCACGGGATTGATCGCCTCGAGATGGCTCGGGTTGGCGCTCAGCGACAGATGGACTTTGTGGCCGGCGCGCGTCTGGCGATCGTGGGAGTAGCCAAGGTGGTATTTCACGTCGCCGTCGCCGGTCGCCTGTTTCGCGAGGAACGTGCCCTCGAACTCGGCGAGGATCATCTCGTAGGGCTTGCGGAGGATGTTCGCGAGGACGTTCAAGCGGCCGCGGTGCGGCATGCCGACGACCATTTCCTCGACGCCGAGGTTGCCGCCTTCCTCGACCAGCGTGTCGAGCATGGGAATGAGCGCGTCGCCGCCCTCGAGCGAGAAACGCTTCGCGGTCGTGTAGCGGAGCTGCAGGAACTGCTCGAAACCTTCGGCCACGACGAGATCGTCGAGAATGCGCTTCCGTTCGTCGGACGTGAGCTCGGGACGGTTGGAGCTCGGCTCCATGCGCTCGGCGAGCCACATCCGTTGCTCGCGATCCTGGATGTGGAGGTACTCGACGCCGAACGTCCGGCAGTACGTCGCCTGGAGGCGTTCGATGAGCTCGCGGAGGCTCGCGGTCGCGCACCCACGGAAGTTCGCGCACTCGATCACGCGGTCCATGTCGGTTTCGCTGAAGCCGAACTCCGACGGCTCGAGGAGCGGATGGCTGCCCGGCTTGTCGGCGAGCGGATTCAGGTGCGCGACCAGGTGCCCGAGCTCGCGGTAGGAGTGGATGATGTCGAAGACCCCGGCCACCGGCTCCGCATCGGGACCCCGTCCCGTGGTCGGATGGACCAGGTGCCGGGCGGGTTCCGCGTGACCGTTCGTCGCGGCCGCGGCCGCGCTCGGGCCGTGCCCGGTCCCGTTCGTCCCCATCTCGAACCCGGCGAAGAACAGCGCCCAGCGCTCGTCGACGGAGCTCGGATCGGCCCGGTAGCGTTGGTACTGCTCCTCGACGTAATCCGCGTTCACACGGCTCACCAAATCGAGGTCACTCATGGTCGCATCCTTTTAGCCTCTCACCGGCTGCGCCGCCACCGCGGTAGCGCCGATGCACTCGTAGGCTGACGGGTTCATCGCGGTGCGGGTCTTCTGGTACAGTGCCGCCGTGCTCGCACTCAAGACGGATCGATCCCATGGGTAGAGGCAGCTCCAGCGACGTCGTCGCCCTGATCCTCGCCGGCGGCGAGGGCAAGCGACTCTACCCCCTGACCCGGGACCGGGCGAAGCCCGCGGTGCCCTTCGGTGGACGGTACCGCATCATCGACTTCGTCCTCTCCAACTTCGTGAACTCGGGCATCTTCAAGATCAGCGTCCTCACCCAGTACAAGTCGGGCTCGCTGATGCAGCACCTGGCCCGCGGCTGGCAGCTCGCAC
>JBDSJB010000019.1:0-7781 GCA_039917665.1 Binatia bacterium | reverse complement strand
ACGGAGCGAGGATCGACGCCTGCGGCGAGACCGAGGATCTCCGGGTGCACGACGCTGGCCCGCGTCGCGCGAACGAAGCGAATGGCGTCGACGCGGGGAATCCGGCGATGTCCGCCGACGGTTCGCGCCGAGCGGATCGTGCCGTCGTCCACCCACCGCTTGATGGAGGACTCGCTGACGCCGAGCGCGTGGGCCAGGGATCGGGTCGAGAGGACCTTTCCGTGCACGTGGGTTTTCGAACGTTTTGAGTGTTTTGCGACTTGTTTCACCGTCTTCTCCAATACCGACGATTGCCCGCTTTCACAAACGCTTTGACGCCGTTGACTCCACCAATCGCATCCCATAAACAACGTCATTGTTGAACGCTTTGAACGTTTTAGAGAGAACGGAGATTGACTCCATGAGAACACTCGATGTCTTCGCGGCCGTCATGTTGGTGCTCGGAGGAATGCATCTGGGGGTCATCGGGCTCTTCGGCCTGAACCCTGTTGTGGGAATCCTCGGAGGGGAAACCGCCGCCCTCACGCGCCTCCTCTACGTGGCCGTCGGCTCGGCGGGGCTCTACCAGGTGGTCAACCTGCGACGCATTCAGCGACGCTGGGGCGTCGAGATCGGACCGGCATGACACCCGCAAGCACCGCGACGCCGATCACCGATGGCGGCCGATCCGCGCGCCGCCCCTTCGACAAAACCCGCATCGCCCGCGCCGTGCGCGAGATCCTCGTCGCGATCGGCGAAGATCCCGAGCGCGACGGGCTGCGCGAAACTCCCGATCGGGTCGCGCGCGCTTACGGCGAGATCTTCTCCGGCCTCCGCGAAGACCCGACCCGCCACCTCGCCCGGACCTTCGCGCACGAAGGGGGCGCCGACGACCTCGTGATGGTCCGCCACATCGAAATCTTCAGCGTGTGCGAGCATCATCTGCTGCCGTTCACGGGAGTGGCCCACGTGGCCTATCTCCCCGGCGACGGCAGCGTGGTCGGTCTCAGCAAGATCGCTCGCATGGTCGACGACTACGCGCGACGGCCACAAATTCAGGAGCGACTCGGCGCGCAGATCGCCGACGCTTTGATGGTCGAGGCCGGCGCACGCGGCGCGGCTGTCGTCATCGAGGGAGTGCACATGTGCATGCGCATGCGGGGCGTCGCGAAGCACGGCGCCGACATGCTCACGACGGCCGTGCGCGGCCTGCTCGCCACCGACCCAGTGATGCACACGACCGCGCTCGCCGCATTGCGAAGCACGTGATCGGCTGGTCGGTGACCCGGCCTTCGCCGCACCCGCTCGCACGGCCCGACGCCGTCCCCTCGGACCGCCCCACGCGCGCCTCGCGCGTCCCAGCGGGTCGTCTCGAACGCTGGATGCACCTCGGCGTACTGGCAAGCAACGTGGCGGCGGGCGCGGCGATGGAGGGCGCGCGCCGATGGTGGGCCGGCGAGCGCCCCGCCCTGGCCGATCTGGTGCTCCAGGGCGCCAACCCCCGGCAACTCGCGTCCGGGCTCGCCCGCATGCGGGGCGCGGCCATGAAGCTCGGGCAGCTGCTGTCGCTCGAAGGCGGCGCCGTGCTGCCCCCCGCCTTGGCCGACGCGCTCGCGACGCTGCGCTCCGACGGCGATCGCATGACGACGACGCAATTGCAGCGGACGCTCACCCGCGAGTACGGTCGTGGGTGGCGGCACCGCTTTCGGACGTTCGACGAAGAGCCGATCGCGGCAGCGTCGATCGGCCAGGTCCATCGGGCCGTTGCCGCGGACGGCCGCGAGCTCGTCCTCAAGATTCAGTTTCCCGGCGTCGCGAAGAGCATCGACAGCGACGTCGACAATCTCGCCGCACTCCTTCGCCTCACGCGTATCTTGCCACCCGACCTCGAGGTGGAAGCCCTCCTCACCGAGATCAAGCGGCAGCTCCGACGGGAGACCGACTACCGGAGAGAAGCGTGGAGCCTGCAGCGCTATCGGCACCTCATGGCGGGCGAACCAGGGATCAGCGTCCCGCGCCCCCATCCCGATCTCACCACGCGGCGCATCCTCGCCATGGACCATGCGCGCGGTGTTCCCGTGAGCACGCTCTGGCGTGACCCGCAGCCGCAGGCCGTCCGCGACGCGGTTGGTCGCACCGTGCAGCGCCTCGTCCTGCGTGAGCTCTTCGAATTCGGTTTCATGCAGTCCGACCCCAACTTCGGCAACTACCTGTGGTCGGAAGCCGAGCATCGTCTGACGCTCCTCGACCTCGGGTCGACCATCGAAGTGTCCGTCGCGCTCAGGAGCCGCTATCACCGCTTGCTCGAGGGGGTGCTCCTCGGCAACCGAGCCTCGATCCGACGGTGCGCCACGGAGATGGCATGGCTCGCGCCCGACGAACGTGACGATCGCGCCGAGGGCCTGGTCGATCTCATCCTGCTCGCTTGCGAGCCGATCTACGCGAGCGGGCCCTACGACTACGGCAGCACCGATCTCGCGAGCCGGGCGCGCGATGCCGCGCTCGCGCTCGCCTTCGAACGCGGCCTCGTGCGTCCGCCACCGCCGGAGATGCTGTTCATCCATCGGAAGCTCGCGGGCACGTACCTGCTCTCTGCCCAACTCGGCGCGCGCGTCGATACCGCGGCGCTCGTGCAATCGATCACCGCCCCGGAACCGTTGGGGCCCTCCCGGTGAAGCGGCCCGCACCGCCTGACACAACCGTCTTCGTGCAGCGCAGTTGTCTCGCGGCGTCGGCAGCGGAGGTCTTCCAGTGGCACGCTCGAACCGGTGCCTTCGAGCGCCTGACACCACCATGGGAGCACGTCCGCATCATCGAGAAGCACGGCGGCATCGAGGACGGCGCCCGACTCGTCATGCAACTCGGGCCAGGTGGCTTCGGCCCACGCTGGGTCGCCGACCACTGCGACACCATCCCCGGCGAACAGTTTCGCGACGTCCAGACCTCGGGCCCCTTCGCGTTCTGGGAGCACACGCACCGTTTCGAGCCGGCAGGCCCCGCCGCCTGCTGGCTCGACGATCGGATCGAGTACCGGCTCCCCGGCGGCGCGCTCGGGACGCTCGCGGCCGGCGCGTTCACGCATCGCAAGCTGCAGCGCATGTTCGACTACCGGCACCGCATCACGGCCGGTGACGTCGCGGCCCACGCGGGCGCACGCGCCGCGGGTCCGCTGAAAATGCTGGTCACGGGATCGACCGGGCTGATCGGATCGGCGCTGGTTCCTTACCTCACGACCGGCGGCCATGCAGTGACCCGTCTCATCCGGAGTGGCCAACGCGCCGATGCCATCGTGTGGGATTCCGCCACGGGCACGATCGACCGCCCGGCCCTCGAGGGCTTCGACGCGGTGGTCCACCTCGCCGGCGAGAGCGTCGCGGGCGGTCGTTGGACGGCGGAGAAGAAGGGCCGCATCCGCGCCAGTCGCCGCGACGACACCCGCGCGCTGGTCGCCGCCCTGACCAGCCTCGCGAAGCCGCCGAAAGTCCTGGTCGTCGCGTCGGCCGTCGGCTTCTACGGTGATCGCGGCGCCGAGCTACTGCGTGAGGACAGCACGCCGGGTACCGGCTTCTTGGCCGAGGTCTGCCGGGAGTGGGAAGCCGCGACGGCCGCCGCCGCCGCGCGCGGCATCCGGGTCGTGAACCTCCGGTTGGGCGTCGTGCTGAGCGCCGCCGGCGGCGCGCTCGCGACGATGCTGACGCCCTTCTCGCTCGGACTGGGCGGCCCCGTCGGCGACGGTAACCAGTACCTCAGCTGGATCGCCCTCGACGACGTGCTCGACGCCGTCCTCTACGCGTGCACGACACCCACACTCGCGGGCCCGGTGAACGTCGTAGCGCCAAACCCGGTACCGAACCGCGAATTCGCCGCGACGTTGGGGCGCGTACTCGCGCGTCCCGCCATCATTCCCGTCCCCGCCCTCGCCGTCCGTCTGCTTTTCGGCGAGATGGGCGACGAGCTCCTGCTCGCCAGCACGCGGGTCGAGCCGGCACGGCTCACCGCGGCGGGGCTCCCCTTCCGCTACTCGGACCTCGAGCCGGCGCTCCGACATCTGCTCGGACGGAGCTGACCGACGACGAGGCCCGAGCGGCTACTCACGCCGCCGGCGCGCTCGTGCGGATCAGGTGGTCGAACGCGCCGAGCGCGGCCTTCGCACCATCCCCTGTCGCAATGATGATCTGCTTATAGGGCGTGGTGGTCACGTCGCCGGCGGCAAAGACGCCCGGGACGTTCGTACGGCCGCGATCGTCGACGACGATCTCGCCCGTCTTCGACAGCGCCACCGATCCGTTGAGCCATCCGGTATTGGGCAGCAGACCGATCTGGACGAAGACGCCAGCCACGTCGACACGCCGCACCTCCCCGGACGTCCGATCCTCGTAGTCGAGCGCGATCACCTGCCGCCCGTCGCCGATGACCTCGGTCGTGCGCGCACTGACGATCACGTCGACGTTGGCGAGACTGCGGAGCTTCCGCTGCAGGACGTCGTCGGCTTTGAGCGCGTCCATGAACTCGAGCAGCGTGACGTGCTCGACGACACCCGCCAAGTCGATTGCGGCCTCGACGCCGGAGTTGCCGCCGCCGACCACCGCAACACGCTTGCCCTTGAACAACGGGCCGTCGCAGTGCGGACAGTACGTGACACCGCGGGTCCGGTACTCGGCTTCTCCCGGCACGTTCATGTCGCGCCACCGCGCGCCGGTCGCGAGGATGACGCTCCGAGCGGAGAGCTTGGCGCCGCTTTCCAGCTCGACGACGATCGGATTGCCCGCAGTCAACTTGGCCGCGCGCTGGTGCTTCATGACGTCGACGTCGTACGCGCCCACGTGGGCTTCCAGCGCCGCCACGAACCTCGGACCCTCGGTCTCAGTGACCGAGATGAAATTCTCGATGCCGAGCGTATCCAGCACCTGACCGCCGAAGCGATCCGCGACGACACCCGTGCGGATGCCCTTGCGCGCGGCGTAGACGGCAGCCGCCGCGCCAGCGGGACCACCGCCGACCACGAGCATGTCGAAGGGATCCTTCGCATCGAGCTCGCGCGCCTGACGCTCGGACGCGCCGGTGTCGATCTTGGCGAGGACCTCCGCGAGCTCCATTCGCCCTTGCCCGAAGCGCTCGCCGTTCAGATACACGGTGGGCACGGCCAGGATCTGCCGTTCCTCGACCTCGGCGCGGAACGTGGCGCCGTCGATCGCGACGTGGGTGACGTTGGGATTTCGCGCCGCCATCAGGTTGAGCGCCTGCACGACGTCGGGACAGTTCTGACACGACTGCGAAAAATAGGTCTCGAAATGGAAGGAGCCGGCGAGACCCTCCACCTGAGCGAGCACGTCGTCGCTCACCTTTGGGGGGTGTCCGCCGACGTGCAGCAGCCCGAGCACGAGCGAGGTGAACTCGTGCCCGAGCGGGATGCCGGCAAAGCGCACACGCGGCGCCTCGTCCGGCAGATGAATCGCGAAGGAGGGCCGGCGGACCGGCCCTCCCATCACGTTGACCTCATCGACACCCGCCGGCAGCTCGACGATCTGGACGTTGCTCGACGCCGCGGCGATGTCGTCGAGCAGGTGGCGCAGCGCCACGGAGTCGGGCCCGTCATCGAGCGCCGCGGTGACCTGGATGGGTCGCCGCAGATACTCCAGGTACTGCTTCAACTGGGCCTTCAAATCGTCGTCGAGCATGGTGATGCCTTTCCTCCTCGGAGCGAGTTAGCGAGTAAGATCGAAGCGAGTTAGATTTTGCCGACGAGCTCGAGGGACGGCTTCAGCGTCTTGTCGCCCTCTTGCCACTTGGCGGGACACACTTCGCCCGGGTGCGCCGCGACGTACTGCGCGGCTTTGACCTTGCGCAGAAGCTCCTTGGCGTCACGGCCGATGCCGTTGTCGTGGATCTCGCAGAGCTTGATGACGCCCTGGGGATCGATGACGAAGCTACCCCGGAGGGCGAGACCTTCCTCTTCGATCAGCACGTCGAAGTTGCGGGCGAGCACCGCCGTGGGATCGCCGACCAGCGGGTACTGCACCTTCTTGATGGCCGCCGACGTGTCGTGCCACGCCTTGTGGGCGAAATGGGTGTCGGTGGAGATGCCGTAGATCTCCGCGCCCATCTTCTTGAATTCGGCATGATGGTCGGCCAGGTCCTCGAGCTCGGTCGGGCACACGAACGTGAAGTCCGCCGGGTAGAACACGAAGACGCTCCACTTGCCGCGAATCGATTGATCCGTGACCTCGATGAACTTGCCGTCGTGGAAGGCGGCAGCTTTGAAAGGTTTGATCGTCGAATTGATGAGGGACATGCCTTCTCCTTGGTTCGTTTGGGTTGGGGCGTCATGCCCGCGTGCCTGTTCTGCGCACGGGGCCTCTTAAAGTCCAATCGAACGTTTTGAACTTGCGTTCACTAAAAGTTGTGGCCAAGGTTTCTGCATGGATCTCGCTCAGGTCACCCTCAGCCAGATGCGGTATGCGGTCGCCGTCGAGGAGGGCCGGAGCTTCCGGCACGCCGCGGAGCGCTGCCACGTGTCGCAGTCCGGGCTCAGCATGCAGCTCGGCAAGCTGGAGGAATTGCTCGGCATCGTCCTCTTCGATCGGGGCAAGAAGCCTCTGCTCGTCACGCCTGAAGGCGCCCCGGCCCTCGCCCAGATGCGGGCCGTGCTGCGCGAGACCGAGCGCCTGGGCCAGGTCGTCGTCGAGGGCGACGAGCCCTCCGGACGCTTTCGGCTGGGCGTGATCCCCACCATGGCGCCGACGATGCTGCCGCTCTTCCTCGGCCGCTTTGCCTCGTCCCACCCGCGGATCGAGCTCATGGTCGAGGAGCTCAAGACCGAGGACGTCATCGCCCGCCTCCGAGCCGACACGCTCGACGCGGGCCTCGTCGCGACGCCGCTCGGGGTGGCCGGCGTGCGTGAGGAGGTGCTCGGACGGGAACGGCTCCTCGCCTATCTCCCGCTGGGCGACCCGCTGCTCCGCAAGAAAAGCGTGAGTCAGGCCGCGCTCAGCGAGCGCGAGCTCTGGATCATGCCCGAAGGCCACTGCTTCCGAAGCCAGGTGCTGTCGTACTGCGGTGCCGACCCGCGTCCGAAGCCGTCCCGCATCCAATTCGAGAGCGGCAGCTTCGAGACCCTGGTGCGGCTCGTCGACGAGGGCCTCGGCGCGACCGTGCTCCCGGAGCTCGTCGTCCGGGGTTTGCCGGCAGGCCGGCGCAAACGACAAGCACGACCGCTCATGGCACCAACGCCCGTCCGCGAGATCGGGCTCGTGACAGCCCGGAGCCATCTCCGCCGGCGCGTGACCGAGGCCCTCGCTACCGAGATCCGGCGCGGGCTCGACGAGGCGCTGCCCCCCGTGTCCCGCGGCGCCGTCGTCCTCGATCCGCTGGACTGAAGCGGCCGTGGCTCATCACATCTAATGATTCACTGCAGCAGCGCTCCTCGCTCGCCAGCAGATCCCGGATGGCAGTGGTGCGGCGAGAAGAACTCCGCACGCCATGCGAATCGGTAATGGCGATCATCGCCGCGAAGCACGAAGCGCTGCTCGTGAGACTACGACGGGCAGGCCGTCGTCACCTGCGGGTTGGTGGCGTTGGTGCGCTTGAGCTTCCACTTGCAGGTGTACGCCGAGGGCGCGGGTGACGAGAACTGCGAGACACCCTTGATCGATCCCGTTCCTTTGGCGGGCTTGGTGACCGTGCTGAACCGACCGAGCTCGTCGTAGGCACCCGTGCCGAGGTCGTCGTCGCTGGCGCAAAGCACGAACACCACGTCGCCCTTGTCGGGCTTGGCGGCGTTGGCGACCGCGATGCCGTTGTAC
>JBDSJB010000018.1:0-12495 GCA_039917665.1 Binatia bacterium | reverse complement strand
TCCATCAGGTCGCAGACGACCCGATCCCCCTCGCCGACGAGCACGTAGTCGAGGTCGCTGCTGGCGAGGGCGCCGGCGGGCTCGGCGGTGAAGTGCTCGCCGCCCGCGATCAGGATGCTGTCGGGATGGCGCTCTCGCACCTTGGCGATGAGTGCTCGCGCCACCGGCCAGTCCTGCGAGAACATGAGGCTGAACCCGATGACGTCGGCGTCACCGATGCGGTCGAGAATCTCGTCGTCCGTGAGACCGCGGCGAAGGAAGCGCCCCGAGCGATCGATCGGAACGAGGCGGTCGATGTGCGCTCCCGTGGTGTCGATGACCCCAACCTCGTGGCCGGCACGCCGGAGGCTCGCGGCGACGTACGCCAGGCCGATCGGTGGTACCGCCGGCGCCGCCGAGACGTACGCGTGGAAGGTCTGAGGGCAGCGGATCAGCGTGCACTTGAGTGCCGAAGCCCCGAGCGAGAGGGGGCCATCGGTTCTCCGCTGATCCAGCGGTTCGGCGGGTCGGGTTGTCGTATCGGCTTCCACGGTGGTGGGCTTCCGTGCGGGAGTCGGCAGCTTCTACCTCATCGACCCGCGAGAACGGAACCCTTTTCGTACGGGTCGGTACGGGCCGAGGACGGCCCGCTCGATATCCCTTCGACGCGGCGCAGCGATGCGCGGCTCGACGCATCAGGGGCTGGGAGGTGCGGCGACCCGCATCAGCGCCAGCGCGGGTTTGCCGTCGCGCGTCGTGAAGCGGGCCTCCTCCTCCAGGTGCGTCTGCAAGGCCTCGGCCGCGGCCGAGAGTGCAGGGACCATGCGCTGCTCCCAGCTCTTGTCGACGGGTCCCGTTACCATCGGGACGACGAACCGGCCCTGCTTCAGGGTTTTGATCGTCTGCACGAGCACTTCGTGACGGCAGCCGGCCGCCTCGGATTCGGTGCCGGGGCATCCGCTGAGCGCGAGGTCCAGCCGTACGGAGCGGATGCCGGCGAACGCCTCGGGAACGCCGACGAGCGCGTTCGTGGTGACGACGACCGTGCCGCCGGGCACGCGCTCCAGGTACTCGCCGAGCGCACGCTCGGCGAAGAGGTTGATCGAGAGCGGGATGTCGCCCTGATCACGCCGATGCGTATTCACGATCAAGGGCACCGTCGCGACGAGGAGCGCCAGCGCCAACGAGGCGCGCGGTGCACGGGTGTACGTGGCGAGCCACCCGGCCCCCGCGACGGCCGCACATCCCAACGACACGGCGAATACGTACGCGATCGGCGAGTAGTTCGCGGCGACCTGATTGTACGAGAGCCAGACGAACACGAGGTAGGCGATCTGCAGCGTCGCGCAGGCCGCCGCGCCGGCATCATGCGGGAGTCCGCGAAGCTTCCGCCACAGGGCCACGACGCAGTAGCCGAGCGCGAGCGCGTAGGGCACGAGCGTCACGAGCCACACGTTGCCGTCGCCGCCGAGTGCCAGGTCGAAGTACGAGCCAAGGTCGGCGGCGTTGGCGACCAGATTGAACAACTCTTGAGCGAGCGGGCCCGGACGCAAGCGGGAGAGCGCGATGGAGAGCCGCCACACGATCTCGTGTCCAAAGCGTTGCTGCGGATCGAAGGCCGACGTCACCATCAGCGGCGCAACGCCGAGCGCTGCCGCGCCGAGCGCCGCCAGCACGGTCGTCCGTGAGCTGCGCCGCAGGACGGGGCTGTGAAGCCACGCGAACGCCAGAGCGGCCGTGAGGATCACCGTGCCCTTGATGTTGGCCAGCACGCCGAGTCCGGCGAGGAGTCCCGCGATCGCGGCGCGCCGCGGCGACGGTGGCACGTGGATGTCGGCGCGCTTCGCGATCACCAAGGCCGCGCAGGCGATGAGCAGCGAGGGCAGCAGCTCATACAAGGCGGGTAGCGCGTGCAGGATCAGAACCGCGGGCAGCACGGCCGCGACGGCGGCGAACAGCGCTGCCCGTGTGGGGTCGCTTAGCCGCTCGACGAGCAAGAACACCACGATCAGCGCGAGGATTCCGATCGGCAGAGTCACGCGCCGGAGCGCGATCGGATCGCCGTGGTGCAACGGCCGGAGCAGCTGCAACGGCCAATAGTGCAGGCCACCCACGTACGGGGTCACCTGAATCGGCCACCCCAATCCCGCGGCGCACCACAGCAGCGACGGCCGGGATTCCGTGACGACCAGGCGGCGGCCGGCACAGGGGTCGTCGATACGAACCGTTCCGTCCGCCATCACCGCCTGGAAGGGCATCGGGGCCGCGAACTGCGCCAGCATTTCGTTCCAGTCCATCACCGCCCCGGAAAGGAACCAGCCCTGGATGGCGAAGACGATGACGGCAACTGCGAGGACGGCGCGTGCCGTCCTCGGCTGGATGACGGGCTCCGGCGACGGTGGTGCGGCGCTCGCGGTACGCGCGTCCGACGATCGTTCGTCGATCATCGGAGTGTCGCCCGTCCTTGGCGATACGGTTCCAGCAGCATCTCGTTGGCCGCACCCACTTCGACCAACGGGGGCTGCTCGAGCCAATCCGCCTCGGGGCCGACGCCATGCGCGGAGACTTCCACCTCGACGGTTCCGGTTGCGCGCGCGTCGTTGCTCAGGCGCACTTCGGGCCCGGGAAGCGCGCCGTCGAAGGAGACTCCAGTCACCGCTCGAATGCGAACGTGCAGCGGCCAGAGGTCGGGCGCGCGCAGCCAGTGGGGCTCGCGAGATCCGGACGTCCGGAGGGGGACGAAGAATCGTACGCACCAGGTCGAACCCGCAGGATAGAGGCTCGAGCGATCGCCGGGAGCTTCGACGTCGATCGTGTCGACGGGGAAGTACGGTCGGTCATGCCGCACGGGTCCCTGCGACCTTCTGGTGGTGCACCGGCCCGGATCGATCGGCTCATCGCACGACGTGGCATAGCAGGTTCGAAGACCCGCGCGATCCAGGAATGACGCCAACGGTATGGCGAGTGCCGGCTGTCCCGACGGGGTGTCCATGCGGACGAGCACGTCGCTCGCGCGCGCGGCGTTGGCCGGATCGACGATCGTAGTCAGCAGCGCGGGCGTCGCCGCGTCCGGCATAGGCGGATCGATGGCGAACTCGGGGTCGAGACTCGCGATCATCGCCTGGAGCGTAAACGGCGCCTGTCCCTGCAGCCCACTCATGAGTTCGGCGAACGTCAAACCAGACGCGTACAGGCGTCGGACCATCGTCTCCGCCGTGACCACCGGCCAGAGCTGCGGCGTGCGCGGGTAGATCAGCGCGTCCGGTGCGCTCATCAAGCACACCAGCAACGCGCCGGCGACGGCGAGGCCGGAGGAGCGGCGCGCGCCGAGCTCGCTCACGGTCCCGCCACCGGATCGGATCGCTCGCGCGAGCAGCAGCAGTGAGCCGAACCCCACCGCGATCACGCAAAGCACGCTGCCCAGCGCGATCGCGAGCGGGGCGAAGAGGAGCGAGCCGAGCGCGAGCACCAGCACCACGAGCAGGCTCGCCGCGGTCCGACGGGACAGCGCTTCCGAGGCGTCCGCGGCGAGGAACACGAGCGGGAAGACCGCCGTCGCGAAGTAGTGCGCGTCGGGGACGCGGAGCCGGTTCATCGACGCCAGCGCGCCGGCCGCAATCAGGTACAGCGCGGCGAGCGTCATGGCGACACGCACGCGCGGCAGCGGGGGCAGGGCGAGGAAGCGTCGTCGCCGCGCTCGGCCCGTGTCGGCGATGCGACGAAGGAGCGCCCGCCCGGATCGGAAGAGCGCCGTGGCGCCGATCGCAACGAGCAGCAGCCCAAGCGCGAGCATGGATGGCACGACGAGCAGGTGCGCGAGCTGCGCGGCGGCGCGCGACGATTCGAGCGCGAACGTCGCAGCGACCGTGACGGCGGCAAGGGGCGTGGTGACGAGCGGCTGTCGTGCCGTCAACGCGACGAGCGCGAGGAGGAGCGGCGCCAGCAGGATCGAGGAGAGACTCGTGCTCATCGCAGCGGCCAACGCGATCGCCGCGCCGAGTGCCGGCAGCAGACGCCCCGATTGCACGCCCCACACGGTGCACGCGTAGTAGAGCGCCAGCGGTAGGGGCAGGATCGTGCCGTTCGTGAGATCGTCGAACCGCAGCGTCGCCATCGTCGCTGGGAGGACGAAGAGAGAGGCGAACATCGCGGCCCGCCACGACACCGCTTGCCACACGACGATCGACGAGACGGCCGTCCCGGCGACGAGCAACGCGAGCACGATCACTTGCAGCGTGCCGAGGCTGCCGTCGGTGGTCAGGCAGTATCCAATTAGCCGGATCCACGACGCGCCGTGGGAAAGGCCGAGTCCCGAGGTCGGCATACCCGCCGCCGCGCACATGCCGTGTTCGAGGCAGGCGCGCGCCAGACGGACCGCCAGGCCGGTATCGTCGTCGGCATACTGATACGCGAGCATCCAGTGGGAGGCGCTGAGCGCTTGCAGGCCCCACAGCGCCGCCGCGCCTGCGAGTGGGACTACGAACCGCACCACCGCGGACTTTCTACCTCGAGGCGTCAGGCGAACGGCAAAACGCTGCGCAGCGGCACCGGAAGCGCCGGGCGGGCGCTCATCGTGCCGGCGGGTCGGCGGCAGGCGGCGGGGGCGGAGGTGGTGGTGGCGCCTCTGCCTTTACGGGAGCCGCCGTCGCGGGCGCCGCTTCGGGTGCTGACTCCCCTTGGAGGCACGCGTCGACCGCCGACTTGTTGAAGGCCTTGCACGCGTCCGCGTCTTTGAGCGCGGCTTTAGCGAGCTCCTTCTCGCGGCCCGCCCCGGACTTCGCGAGCTGCTTCAGGCCCTTGCCGTACGCTTTGTTGGCCTTGATGTCGTCGCGACACTGCTTGGCCATTTCCGCGTGACGTGGCCCCGCGACGTCGCATGCGGACTCGTCGAGCGTGAGCATCGCCCGACACTGGCCTTCGAGCAACGCCTTCAGCTGCGGGCCTTCCGTCGTGCACTTCGAAGCATCGAGGTCGCTGTCGGAACGGCAGATCGCCTCGAAGTCGGCTTTGATCACGCAGTCACTGGGATCGCCCGACCGAAAGGCTTTGCGCAGCCCCTCACAGACCGGCGCCATCGCTGCATTCTGTTTGCACTCCTCGAACTTGCGGTCGTCGAGCATGTAGGAGGGGCCGTTCGGGTACGCGCGCATCTCATGGAACACCGCGCGGTCCCGCCGGCAATTGTCGGCGTTCTCTTGGTCGAGCCGCGTGCAGGGCTCGTCGGAGTCGGCGAGGACGGCGGCGCACGTGACCAGATCGGCATTGGCGGTCCGCGTCGCAGGGCCGGGAGCTCCCGCCTTCTTCAGCAGCTCGGGATCCTTGTCCCCGCCTGCCAGCGCCCGCGCCAAACGCTCGCAGTCGGCGCGACTCGGGGCCGGTTTCGCCGCGGCGGGAGAGGGCCCGGCGGCGGGTTTGACGGCAGCGTCGGCCGGCGCAGGGCGATCGGGCTTGGCGGCTGGAGCCATGGACTCCGCCGGCTGACCATGGGCCGCTCGATCGGGGAACGCCCAGCTCGCGACCGCGACGGCGGCGAGAACGGCTACGAAGGTGCGGCCCAACGATGACGGATTGCGATGCATCATAAACGCCTCGTCTTTCTGAGATGTGAAACGCGAATTATCGAGAAGCGGACGCGGACGAACCTTTGCCGTACCCAGCGCCGAGCCGGCGGGCGACGATGCGCAGAAAGATCCGCGTGCCGTCGCGCAGGCTGTTCAGCCGGCTCGTGCCGTGCGCTCGTGGCGCGCGACGCACCGGAATCTCCACGATCCGGCCCCCGGCGCAAAGCACGCCGAGGAGCAGATCCACTTCGATGTCGAAGCGATCGGCGCGGAGATCCACGCGCCGCAGCGTTTCGGTACGGAGGGCCTTGAAGCCGGCCTGCGTGTCGGTGAGCCGGGTGCCGAACAACTGGTTGATGACCGACGTGAGGAAGCGATTGCCGAAGTGATTCACGGGCGTGATCGCGCCGGGCTCGAACGTGCCGGTGAAGCGCGAGCCGACGACCAGGTCCACGTCCGGACGGAGCGCGTCCAGCAGTTGCGGAATTTCCATCGGGTCGTCCTGCCCGTCGCCGTCGATCAGCACGAGCACGCCGCCTCGGACTTCGGGCAACCCCCGTCGGATCGCCGCGCCCTTGCCGCCGTTCGTGTCGAGTCGAAGGACGCGCGCCCCGGCCGCAGCGGCGGTGCGATCGGTCCCGTCGGTGGAACCGTCGTCGACGACGAGCACTTCCGCCGTTGGCAGGGCCCGCAGTGCCGCGCTCACCACCGTCGCGATCACGGGGGCTTCGTTGTAGCAGGCGACGAGCACGGTGACGGACGGCGCCGCGTCGCTCATCTCGGCCCTGTGCAGCATCGAGGGGTACGTCTATCCCCGGCGGACGTAAATTGGCAATCAGAGCCGGGCAGGTTTTGTGGCGCGCGGGGAGCGTGCATCAGCGCGCATCGCGACCGGCGCGCACCACCACGCGACCGATGACGGCGAACGCCTCGGCCGCCGGCTCGCGGATCTGCGAGCCGCGCAGACGCGCCAGCGCTTGCACCATCTCGGAGTCGAGATAAGGGCGACCGCCGAAATCCTGCGAGCGGTAGCGGCCGAGCATGCGCACCTTGGCGTCGAGCTCGCGCGCCGAGAGTGCGACGTAGACCTGGGCGGTGAATCCGCCGAGATCGTTGTTGGGGAATTCACCGCCGAGCAGCGACACGTGCGCCTTGAAGACACGCGCCGCCTCTTCGGCGACCTGACGGTGATCCTGGTTCGTGTCGGTCGGCGCGTGCGTCACCACCAGATCATAGTCGTTTCGCACCGCCTCCATCGCGGCGTAGAGCGTGCCGCGCTCGGACTGGAACGCGCCGCCGCATGCCGGCAGCATCTGGTCCGAATGGTCCCGCACGTCGGTCCCGGACTCGGTCCGTAACCAGGCGACGTTGTCGGTGAACTCGGCCCGCGCCCGCGCCGCGGTGTCGAGGTCGAGCACGCCGCGATGATCGCTGAACACGAGCACGCCCACACGGCGACCAGCGAAACAGGCGCGGGCGAGCAGCCCGCCCGCGAACAGCTCGATGTCGTCGCAGTGTGCGCCGACGAAGAGGATCCGCTCGGGTAGCGTCACGGCTGCCGGGCGACGTAGCCCGCCGCGTGCAT
Source organism: Binatia bacterium (assembly GCA_039917665.1). GTDB lineage: Bacteria > Desulfobacterota > Binatia > UTPRO1 > UTPRO1 > UTPRO1. The sequence continues at coordinate 5,370 of JBDSJB010000018.1, read as the reverse complement.
CCACTCGGCGGCGCGCTGCAGCCCGTCGGCCAGCGGCGTCGATGGCACCCAGCCGAACAGCTCGTGCAGGCGTTGCACCGACGCGCAGCGCCGCACCACCCGATCCCAGCTGCGCGGCGCTTCGAACGAGAGCCGGCTTTCCGGCAGATCGTAGAGCCGGAGGATCTGGCGGGCGAGTTCGACGATGCGGGTTTCCTCCCCGCTGCCGACGTTCACCAACCGGCCTTCCGCGCGCGGGGCATCCAACAGGACCCGGACCACGTCGTCGACGTAGGTGAAGTCGCGCGTCGCATCGCCGCCGAAGATGCGGATGCGTCCGTCGACGCCGTCGAGGGCGCGGAGCATGTTCGGGATCGCGTTGCGATAGCGACCCGGCGGGTCGCCGGGGCCGTAGACGTTGAACAGCCGGAAAATCACGTAGGGCATCCCCGAGGAGCGCACGTAGGCCTCACCCATCTGCTTGCTGATCGCATACGGCGTGTACGGTCGTGTGGGACACTCTTCGTCGAACGGAACCGCGACGTCGCCGTATGACGACGAGGATCCGGTGTAGACGAAGAGCCCACATCCCGTGCGCCGCGCCAGCGCGAGGACGTTCGACGTGCCTTCGATGTTCGAACGCATGTCGATCGTGGGGTGCTCCATCGAAAGCTCGTTCGCGAAGGACGCCGCCAGATGGTAGACGCGCTCGAACGGGCCCGCGCCGACGCGCTCGAGATCTTCCGCGAGGCGGACGTCGCCGTGCACGAAGTCGATGCGGTCCGCGACGTCCTCGATCAACCGCAATGAACAGGTCGACACCAGATTGTCGACGACCGTCACCTGATGTCCGCGCGCCACGAGTGCACGGACCAGGTTGGAGCCGATAAAACCGGCTCCCCCGGTGACCAGCACGCGCTGCGTCGTGGCCGCGGCGTCCGAACGTAGACGGGAAGGCACGGGCGGTGTTACTAGCAAATCGGCATCGCCCATGGCTATCGCAACTTTGATCCGGCCCCCGAGTATCGTTGGGCGGTACGCGCTGACGCTCAACGGCACCCCGCCGCTCTCTGCCGCCTATCTCGCCGGGAGCCTCACGGCCGCGGGCCACGAGGTGCAGGTCATCGACGCCGTCGGCGAGGCACTGCACGCGATGCACCCCGGATACCGCCCCGACATCCTGATCAACGGGCTCACCGTGGCCCAGATCGTCGAGCGCATCCGCCCCGACTGCCAGTTCGTCGGGATTTCATGTCTCTTCTCCCACGAATGGCCGTTGATCCGAGAGCTGGTAGCGGCCATCGCGGCGCGCTTCGCGGACGTACCCATCGCCCTTGGCGGTGAGCACGCCACCGCCGTCCCCGAGCTGTGTCTCGACGAGTCGCCCCTGCTGACCGCCTGCGCGCTCGGCGAAGGCGAGGAAACGATCGTCGAGCTGGTCCAGGCGTGCGCTGTGGAGGGTGCTGAGGCCCGTGCCCGAGCACTCGCCGCCGTCGCGGGCCTCGTGCTGCGCGGTCCGCACGGCCCACTGCGCACGGCCCCACGCGCGCGCATCCGCGACATCGACGACATTCCGGCTCCGCGCTGGGACCTGACGCCGATCGAGCCCTATCTCGCCGGTGGGTTCAGCTTCGGCGTCGATCGCGGCCGCACCATGCCGCTGCTGGCGACGCGGGGCTGCCCCTACAGCTGCACGTTCTGCTCGAGCCCGAAGATGTGGACGACGCGGTACTCGACGCGGAGCCCCGCGCTGGTCGTCGACGAGATCGAGGACTTCGTCCGCCGCTATCGCGCCGAGAACTTCGACTTTTACGATCTCACGGCGATCATCGAGCGCGACTGGATCCTCGAGTTCTGCCGCCTCCTCGACGCGCGCCAGCTGCACATCACCTGGCAGCTGCCGAGCGGTACGCGCTCGGAAGCGCTCGACGAAGAGACCCTGCGCGCGATGTATCGCAGCGGCTGCCGCAACGTCTCGTATGCGCCGGAGAGCGGCTCGCCGCGCACCCTGCAGGCGATCAAGAAGAAGGTGAAGCTCGAGCGCCTCGAGGCGTCGATGCGCGCCGCCGTCCGCGCCGGACTCAACGTGAAGGCGAACATCCTGATCGGATTTCCCGACGAAAGCATCGAGGACCTGCGCGAGACCCTGCGCTTCGTCGTCCGCATGGCGCGCATCGGTGTGCACGACGCGTCCGTGTGGACGTTCTCGCCGTATCCCGGATCCGAGCTGTTCGACGGTCTCCGTGCCGCCGGCAAGCTGCCGCGCCTCGACGACGACTACTACGCCGCGCTGCTGTCGTACTCCGACATCTCGGGCGCGACGTCGTACGCGACCGCGCTCGATTCGAAGCAGCTGCAACGCTATCGCCTCGCGGGGCTGCTCCTGTTCTACGGCGCGAGCTACCTCACGCACCCGGCTCGTCCGGTGCGCTCGCTCTACAACATCGCAACGCGCCGCTATGAGTCGCGGATGGAGATGTCGTTCGGCAATCTCGTTCGCCGTCTGGCCACCGCCCGGGCGCACATGCTGTCCTCATCGTGACAACGAGCACCTCTCGCGACGTTTGAATATCCATGCCGGCATTGGTCTCGATTGCGGACGGCGTGGTCCTTGCCTTGACCGTGCGCTCGGCCGCGGCGATCGCCAAGCGGAGGTTGTGGTCATACCGATAGCGCGAGGGCGCGCTCGGCATCGGCGAGCGTGCGCGCCCGCGAGGCGCAGCTAGGAGACTGAGCGATCTTGTACGTCGCGCCTGCCGGGCGGTGCCGAACTGCGTCGAATCCCCGCCGACCGCGCGGCTCTTCCGCGAACGTCCAGCGGTCGACGTTGCGTTGGGGCGCGCCCTGTTGATCCATGAGCGATGTTCGCGGGCAACCCACAGGCAATCGGCGGGCGCTCCGCCGCCAGCCTTTCGCAAGGGCGTGTCGTTGAGGTCGCGATACGTCTACGGCGCAGCGCGAGAATGGGTGTCCGCGTGCCGTCATCCATGCAAGGGGCCGGCGCGCGGCCCGATAGCCGTGCACGACCGCTGGTCGGCTCTCGCGCTCCACGCGGCGTCGTAGTCGGCGCACTTGGCGGATACAGAGCTGCAAGATCTCCGCGGCCTGCGTCGTCTGGAGCCGGAGGACAGAATCACCGACCGAAGACAGACGAGCTTGAGCAGCTCGACACCGCTCGGCTGCGGGATGTATACCGCGACCGTTCATCCGGCGGAGCGCATTGGCTCGGGCAGGTTGCGAGTCAACGAAATGGCAACGGTTGCGGAAGCGCCTGGCAATCCGGGTCGAGCAGGCAACGCGCGCGTAGGTGCGACACACCATGACGCCCGCGATTGATGCCACCAGTGAAGCGCTCAGGCGGAATCTTTGGCGCCGGCTCCGGCGCACTTCGCCAGAGGTACGGCCGCCACATCACCCCCTACGCGGTGCGGGTCCGCCGGCTCGCGCATCCAGCGTGCCAAGCCGCTGAATCCTTGAACGAGTCTCACCCCATCGGTATGGCGAACTGTGTGCTGGGTCGGTATGGCGATCATGCTCCCGTTGGAGCGGTATGAGGCGATTCCTCGAGGCATGCGGCCGTTTGCTCGCTCCGGCTCCGGCGAGTGGCGTCTTCGACTGCTTACGCTCCCTCGCGCTGTTCGTGTCCGGAGCGGCGCTCGCGAATCTCTTTCTGATGTCGTCGTCGATGGTGGTTTTCTCCGCGCTGGTGGTGGTGCTCTCAGCGCTCGCCGCTCTCTGCATCGTTCCGCACCGAATGACGACTCTGAGGGTCGTCGCGCGATCGCTCCTAACGGTGACGCACCTCGGGTGGATCGCTCAAGCCGTCGCCCTCGCCATCATGCTGTCATGGTCCGTTCCGACGTGGGTGTGGGTCGTGGATGGCGTGCTCGGCGCGTTTGCGGTTGTGACGGCATTCACTTTGAGATTCGGGTTTCGTCTGCCGATGGCGTTGCCGATCGGGTTGGCGATCGCCGCGCTACTGACGGGCTGGGACCGAGAAGATGGGGCGATTCGTTGCGATGACTATCTACGCGTGCTCGCATCGCCGGTCTCCATCGTCGTGCCGACGACGCCCGCGCTCGGCACGTGTCAGGCCGGCCAGCACCTGAACCTCGACCGCTACCCGCGCCGGTTCTGGGAGTATCCGGAGGGTGGTCGATATCTCGTGACCACGCAGCGCGGACGCCGCCTTTCCACGACCGACGAGTCGAGTGTGTGGTTTGCTGGAGCCGTCTGCGAGGTGCGCGAAGGCAGCGACCAGCGCCCGTCGTGCTTCGGTGAGGGCAAAGGGCACGGCATCGTCGAGTCCGAAGCGCGCGACCGTCTCTACGTCGCTAGTTTCGGGGCGAGTGAAGGCTGGGTGTATGCCGTGCCCCGCCACGGGCCTTTCCGGCCGTTGGCCGAGGCCCATCTGCCCGCGGGGACTGCGACCCTGTACGTCGACGACGCCTCCAACACCATCGGACTTTTCGCAGACGACGGCATTCACCTCTCGCGGCTCCGGGCCTCCGATCTCTCTCCTCTCGATCCAGTGCCGGGACCTTTCGCCGCCGACGAAGTGCACTACGATCAGAAGCTGCGTGAGGGCATCATCTGTTTCGGGGTAGGTCCCGTTCGGACGCTCGATGGGGAAGCCTTCGTAGCGGCCGCCTTCAAAGGAGCGCCTTTCGTCGCCCGGCCGCTCGCTCCATCCTCTCGCTATCCGTCGTCGTGGTTCGCGATGATCTGGGGCTGCGACTGGGACCCGGTCGAGCGGCGCGCCTACGTCGCGATTGCCAACCTCGGATTGCTCGAGGTCGTCCAGTACGATACCGGCGACGTGCTCGACCGTACCTTCGTCGCCTTCGGTATGCGCACGCTGGCCTTCGACCGCGCACGGCGGCGCGTGTACGCGGGCGTGTTCCTGAGTGGTGAAGTACTGGCGATCGATGCCGATACCGGTGTGGTCACGGACCACTGGTTTGCCGGCCGCTTCATCCGATACGTGGCGCTTGGCCGTGACGGCGCTACGCTTCTGGTCGCCTCGAATCTCGGCATCGTGCGCATTCCGCTCACGCCTCCGTAAAGCGCCGCGGCGCCCGCGCGCGACGCTATGCGCGAATCCGGCCGCGGGATTCAGGCCCTGCCGCTAAGTCTTGGCTCTGACCCGTGACCATCACGGCCTTTCGGATAGCAGGAGGCGCGGGGCTACGCGTCAGTGAGGCGCTTGGAGCGTCGCCTCGAGCGCGCTGAAGATCACGCGAACGTCGAAGTCGAGGATGTGATTCACCTCGTACGTCGGCATGCACGAGCACCCCGGCCCGACGGGCGGGGCGAGCTCGTTGAACGCGGCGACGTACCCACGCGTGCGGCCACCGGCGCGCTCGGCTTGCTCGTGCGTGAAGAGGCAGT
>JBDSJB010000017.1:0-18168 GCA_039917665.1 Binatia bacterium | reverse complement strand
CCGTGATCATGTCCATCGCACCGCGGAGCGCGCGCGACCAGCCGTAGCGCGAGCGACCGAACGCGCGCGGACGGTGCGCCACGGGCTGCTCCGTCACGTGGAAGCCCTGCCCTGCCGCGAGCAGCGGGATGAACCGGTGCAGCTCACCGTAGAGCGGCACCGAGGTGGTCACTTCACGGCGAAAGGCTTTGAGCCCGCAGTTGACATCGTGCAGCTCGATGCCGGAGACGAAACGCGAGAGGCCGTTGAAGAGGCGCGAGGCAACGACGCGCGACAGCGAGTCCTGACGGTCGACCTTCCAGCCACAGACGAGATCGGCGCCCGCATCGAGTGCGGCCAGCATGCGCGGCACTTCCGCCGGATCGTCCTGCAGATCGCCATCCATGGTCACGAGGCGATCGCCGCGCGCGGCGCGAAATCCGACGGCCAGCGCCGCCGCCTTGCCGAGGTTGGTCCGCAGCCGCAGTCCACGGGCGCGCGGGTCGCGCGCTTGGAGCGCGGCGATCTCGTCGATCGAGCCGTCGTTCGAGCCGTCGTCGACGAAGATCAGCTCCCACGCGACGCCGAGGGGATCGAGCGCGTCCCGGCATTGATCAAACAAACTGCCGAGGGTCGGCCGCTCGTTGTACACGGGGACCACCACCGACACGTCGACGGGACCGCTCGACGACATCGCCGTCGTATCGCGCGCCAACGCCGACCCGCTCATTCGTCCTGCGTCACGCGGACGACCTCGGCGACCGTCGTCGTCCCTTCGCGAACTTTCATCCAACCATCGTCGCGCAGCGACCGCATCCCGTTCGCGACCGCCGTCTGCTTGATGACGTCGGCAGAGACGTGTTTCAGGATGAGCTCGCGAATCGACTCGTTCATGAGGAGCAGCTCGTAGATGCCGCTCCGGCCGCGATACCCGGTCCCAGAACATTCCTCGCAGCCCGCGGCCCGGTAGACGGGAGCCCCGTTGACGGCGACGCTGTTGAAGCGCTCGGCCGCCGCGCGCGTCATGTCGGCGCTCCCGAGCAGCGCTTCGCCGTGTGGCACCTCCTCGCGACAGCGCGAACAGACCTTCCGCACGAGCCGCTGCGCCAGCACGCCCAGCAACGACGACGCGAGCAGGTAGTCTTCGACGCCCATCTCGAGCAATCGGCTCACGGCACCGGCGGCGTCGTTCGTGTGCAGGGTCGAGAAGACCAAGTGGCCGGTCAACGCGGCTTGGACCGCGATCTCCGCGGTCTCCGGATCGCGGATCTCACCGACCATGATGACATCGGGATCTTGGCGGACGATCGAGCGCAGCCCGTTGGCGAAGGTCAGGCCGATCTGCGGCTTCACGTGGATCTGATTGACCCCGCTCACCTGATACTCGACGGGATCTTCGATGGTGATGATCTTCTTGTCGGGCGAGTTGATCTTCTCCAGCGCGCCGTAGAGGGTCGTCGTCTTACCGCTACCGGTCGGTCCCGTCACCAGAATCATCCCGTACGGACGGACGATCAGGCGTTCGAGCTCGGTGAGCGTGTCGCGCGGGAACCCGAGCTGCTCGAGATCGAGCACGATGCTCGACCGATCGAGAATACGGAGCACGACGCTCTCGCCATAGAGCGTCGGCAGCGTCGAGACGCGGAGATCGATCTCCTTGCCCATCGTCCGGAGCTTGATCCGGCCGTCCTGCGGCAGGCGGCGCTCGGCGATGTTGAGCTTCGCCATGATCTTCACGCGTGACACGATGGCAGCCTGCTGGCGACGCGGCGGCGAATCGATGTCGTGCAGCACGCCGTCGATGCGGTACCGGATCTTGAGCTCGTTCTCGAACGGCTCGATGTGAATGTCCGAGGCGCGCTGCTCGACGGCGCGATTGATCAGCAGATTGACGAGCCGAATGACCGGGGCTTCGCTCGCGAGATCGCGGAGGTGATTGACGTCCTCCTCGTCGTCCCCAATGTACGCGAGCGTCCCTTCGCCTTCTTCGGACGAATTGGTCGCCGAGTCGTAGCCTTCCAGCGCCGCCAGAATCTCCTTTTCGCGGCCGAGACGCGGCTTCACCTGGAGGCCCGTTGCGACCTCGAGACCCTGCAGGCTGTAGAGGTCGGCGGGGTCGGCCATGGCGACCGCCAGGGTGCCGTCGAGGATCTCGAGGGGCAGGATCTTCGCGTGGCGCAGAAACTGTGGATTCACGCCCTGGAGCGCGACCGGGACCTGCGGGAACTCCTTCCGGGTGATCACCGGGACACCAAGGTGCTCCGAAAGCAGTCCGATCAGGTCGTCTTCGGAGATGAAGCCGAGGTCGAGCAGGAGCCGCTCGATCCGCTCGCCGCGCTCCTGCTGGAGGAGGCGGACCTTGCGGAGGTCGTCGGCGCTGATGCGGCCGCGCCCGAGGAGGAGGTCCTCGAGGGGTTTACGCTCGACGGCCTCACCTTCCATGTCGATTGCCTAACATAGCGATCTAGGGCCCTCAAGGCAGGTTCGCCGCTCGCCGTGCGTTCTCGTGTGGCGAGCGCCGTGAGAGCGCGACGACTGACCGAAGGATTCGCCCACCCCCGTTTCAGCGCACTTCCTCCCCTGCTCTACTCCGGCAACAAGGTGTTTCACGTGATTGATCTTCGAGCACCGAAAATTTACTCCAATACTCGGTCATGCGCACACGTGTCGGAGAACGGATTCGAGTCTTGCTGGTCGAAGACCACGTGCTGGTGCGGCAGGGTCTCCGGAAGGTGCTCGAGGCCGAGCCCGGCATCGAGGTCGTGGACGACGTCGGCGATGGCGAAACCGGCGTCGAGGCTGCCTTCAGACTGCAGCCGAACGTGATCGTGCTCGACATCGGCCTCCCTGGCATCAACGGCATCGAAGCTGCGAGTCGCATCCTCCGCCGGATGGGCAACGTCGCCATTCTGATGCTCTCCATGCACGGCGACGAGTTCTACGTGCGCCGAAGCTTGAAGGCGGGTGCCAAGGGCTACGTGCTGAAGGACGCCGAGGAGATCGAGATCGTCCGGGCCGTCACTGCCGTCGCGCACGGAGACTCGTACCTGAGCCCGGCGCTTCATCCCATGCTGCTGTCCGGGTTTCTGGCCAGTCAACAGCGGGCGCAAGGCTAATCGCGGCTCAGCTCTCGCGACGGCGCCAGTCGTCGAGCAAATCGCGAAGCGTTTGGGCGAGCGGAATAGCGGGCTGCCAGCCGAGCGCTTGGGCCCGCGCCGGATTGCCGGCCATTTTGGGAATCTCGCGCGTTCGGACGCGCGATCGCTCCTCGACGACCTCGACCGGAATTCCGATCTCTGCCCGCAAACGGTCGACGATGTGCGCGATCGTGACCGCGTCGCCGTTGCAGAGGTTGTAGGCCTCGCCGGGAACGCCGTGGTCCATCAAGGCGACGTAGCCGCGGACGATGTCGCGGACGTCGGAAAAGTCGCGCGCGCTCTGGAGATTGCCCGTCCGCAGCACCGGCGGCACGGCGCCGCGCTCGATCCGCGCGAGCTGCCGGGCGAAATCGGAGCAGACGAAGTCAGCAGACTGCCCGGGTCCGGTGTGGTTGAACGGCCGCGCTCGAATCACCGCGAGCCCCGTGTCCCACCACTGCTGGAAGGCCGCCATGTCGGCCGTCGCTTTCGACAATCCGTACGCGCTGACAGGCTCGAGGGCGCGGCCCTCGTCGAGGGGCAGTTCCGTGTTGGCGGCGGCGCCGTACATGTCCGCCGACCCAACGACTACGACCCGGCACGCTGGAGCCGTCTGTTGGATCGCCACGAGCACGTTCCGGGTCCCGAGGGCGTTCACCATGAACGCGTGGCCGGGGTCCGCGGCCGCGCGGGGGACGAAAGCGATCGCCGCGAGGTGGAACACGCCGTCGGGACGTGCGTCCGCGAAGGCGCGCGCCATCGCGGCGGTATCCGTCACGTCGCCGCAGGCGAGCGCATTGGGGTCGAAGCGCGGATGGCGGTTGCCGAGCTCGGACAGCGTCGGGGAGACGCGCCGTTCCCGTACCAACCCGCCGACCTCGTGGCCGTCCTCGAGCAAGCGCGCGGCGAGATGGGTGCCGGCGAAACCGCTGATGCCGGTGATGAAGTAGCGCACCCGCCCCTAGCGTGCTTTCGGAGCAGCGGCGCCGGCGGCGACCAGCCGCGCGACGTCGGCGTCGACCATCATGGCGATCAGCTGGGCAAACGAGACCCGGGGCTGCCAGCCGAGCTTGGTGCGTGCCTTCGACGCGTCCCCGACGAGGAGGTCGACCTCGGCCGGGCGCTTCAGCGACGGATCCTCGCGGACGTACGTCTTCCAATCGAGCCCGACGTGGCGGAACGCGATCTCCGCGAGCGCGCCGACCGTGTGCGACTCGCCAGTGGCGACGACGAAGTCATCGGGCTCGTCTTGCTGCAACATCATCCACATCGCCTCGACGTAGTCGCCAGCGAAGCCCCAATCACGCCGCGCTTCGAGGTTGCCGAGCCGGAGCTCCTTTTGCAGACCGAGGTGGATGCGCGCGACGGCCTCCGTCACCTTGCGGGTCACGAACTCTTTCCCGCGGCGCGGCGACTCGTGATTGAAGAGGATCCCCGAGCACGCGAACATGTCGTAGCTCTCGCGATAGTTCACCGTGATGTAGTGCGCATAGACTTTGGCGACGCCGTAGGGGCTCCGCGGGTGGAACGGGGTCATCTCGCTCTGCGGAACCTCGCGCACCTTGCCGAACATCTCGCTCGACGACGCTTGATAGAAGCGGATCTGCTTGTCGACGAGCCGAATCGCTTCCAGGACGCGCGTGACGCCGATCGCGTCGAACTCCGCGGTGAGCACGGGTTGCGCCCACGAGGTCGGCACGAAGGATTGCGCCGCGAGATTGTAGAGCTCCTGCGGACGGACGTCGGCGAGCATCGTGATCAGCGACATCGGATCGAGCAAGTCGGCTTGGACGAGCGTGATCCGGTCGCGGAACGGCTCGATGCGCTCGAAGTTCTCGGTGCTGGCGCGCCGCACCATGCCGAAGACGTCGTAGCCCTTCGCGAGCAAAAACTCGGCGAGATACGAGCCGTCCTGTCCGGTGATGCCCGTGATGAGCGCGCGTTTCATGCCGTCGTCCTCCTACTGCCGAGTGTCATTCACCGAGAAAGCCGTGGGTCGGCGCCGCGATCGCGCCGAGCGAGCGGCGGAACGGCTCTTTCCCGAACTGCGCGAGACCCACCAACGACACCAGCAACCGCACTTCGGTTTCGTCCGGATTCACGCGATCGGAGATGCCGAGATCGACCACCCAGCATTCCTGATTGGAGATGAGCCGCAACCCGTAGCGATTCTCGAGAAAACGTCCACTGCGATTGTCGTACCGCGCCTCGTAGGCCCCGTATAGCTGCTTCGTCATGCGCACGAGCACGCTGCCGTTCACCTCTTCGACGGCCTGGTTGGCGACGAACCGATAACCGACGCCGAAGCGGGTCCGGCCCCGCAACGCGTGCAAGCCGAACTCGTCGGAGCGTTGTCGGGGATCGCTCAGGAAGAGCCCGACGGTCGCGCTCTTCGTCCCCTCGCCGACCACGCTGTAGTCGGTACGGCCTTCGAGGCTGAGGTACTCGGACGGCGTCAGGCGCAGATAGATCGAGAGATCCGACGCGCGACTGCCACGCTCACGCAGCACCTCGTTGGTGACCGGGTCGACGTCGTCGATGAAGTCGCCGCTCTTGTTGGCAAGGTCGTAGCTCTGGAAGAGCGAGAAGCGCGCGAGCTCGCGAATCGACCCAGAAGCCGGTGCCTTCGGCGGGGCCTCGAGCCCGGCCGCCACAGAGCCCTCGCGCTCGGCATCGAGCGACGCCCGGACCTCCGCTTTGGCCTCGGGATTCTTCTTGGTGCCGGGGTGGCGACCCTTTCCGGTCTCGTCGGGATCCGTCGGAATGCCGGCCATGCGGGCGAGCAAACGACTCGTCATGCCGTAGGTGAAGACGCTGCGGTGATTCACGCGGTCGACGTCGTCGAAGATCGGCAGCGCGGCTTGGCGGGTTTCGGTGCGCGGCACGTACAGATAGCCCAAGTTCGGCTCGATCGTGTGCTTCAGTTTCGTCATGCCGAAGTGGTCGAACGGATACACGCGCGACACGGCCGTGCCGGCGTCGCCGCGGAGATAGTAGAGCTCGCGCGTCGCGGTCTCGTCGAGATCGGACAGGATGCTCGGCGGCTGGCTGCCTGGGTCGGCGGGGTTGGTGTTCACCTGCTCGGGGACGTGCGTCGCGTCGAGATGATACGCGGTCTCGCGGAGCCCGCCGCGGACCGACCCGTAGGCGAAGCGGCCGAGCCGCCACGGCACCTCGAGCTCGGGTTTCAAGTCGACGCGCTGGCCGTCGTAGCCCCGGTCGCGCTGGTAGTTCACGCCCTCACCCTGAAAATTGAGCAACAGTCGATCGTCGAAGAGACGCGTCATCGTGCGGGCTTCGATGCGCGGCGGCACCTGAAACGCGAACCGATCCGGGTTGATGAAATCCTGGTACCAAGTCCCGGTTGCGAGCAGGAGGCCGTCGTCGAACGTCTTCTCGAGCCCGATCCGCGAGCGCTCGAACCGGCGCGTGCGCAAGGCGACGTCGACGCCCGGATTGAACGTGAAGACGTTGATCTCGCGCAGGAACAGATCGTCGCTCACCCGCAGCACGTCCGCGAAGCCCTTCACGCCCCACGGCAACCATTGATCGTGCGTCATGCCGGCGCTCCAACGGTTCACCGGGATGTTGGGATCGGCGATCCGCGAGTTGACGATGTCGCGCGTGCTCGCGCCACGGATCTGCTCGTTGAAGTACGAACCGCTGACCTCGCCTAGCGTCTCGGGACTGAGCGCGTAGCGGTACTCGGCGAGCGCTCCGATCCTCGCCTCGGTCTCGAGGTCGAGCGAGACCGTCGCATCGTGGCTCTTGTTGATGTTCAGATAAAACGGCTGTTCGATCTGGAAGCCGCGCCGATTCGAGTAGCCGAACCGCGGAAAGAGAAATCCGCTCTGGCGCTCCCTCTGCACCGGAAAGATACCGTACGGGATGTAGAGGATGGGGATGTTCTTCACCGCGAAGGTGCCGCTCTTCACGCGCCCGTAGCCCTCGAGGTCGACGGTCACGCGCTGACCGCGGATGCTCCAGCTCGGCGACTCGTCGCCGTGGCAGACGCAGGTCGTGAACGTGCCCTGGTCGATCGAGTAGGTCTGGCCCGCTTGCTTCTCGAAGCGCGCGCCGGTGAGCTGATAGCGGTTGGCGTTCAGGAAGACCGAGCCTTTGTCCATGCCGCCGGTCTCGTTCACGAGATCGAGCGTCAACACGTCGGCGGACATCGTCCCTTGCGGATCGACGACGACGACGCTGCCCTGCGCATCGGCCACTTGCGTCGTGCGATTCACCTTGACGGTGTCGGCGGTCAGCACCATGTCGCCGCGCGTGATCTTCACGGCGCCACGGGCGGTGATGACGTTGGCGCGCTGATCGTACTCGATGTGCTCGGCGTCGATCGTCACCTCTCCCGACGAGTCGTCGCCGATGTGCGAAAGGCCGGGAAGCTTGTCGATCGCCGTCGCCTGGCGGGGCAGGACGGCGAGAACCACGATCGCGAGGATGCCGCAGACCGGCAGCAGGAGCCGACGACCGGACATCACAGCCGTCCAGCGAGCCGGGCAGCGGCTCGTTCACGTTCAGCATCGGCCGCGCGCGTTGGATCGATGACGGGGAGCAGGTCCCCGACGAGAAAGAGCGAGCCGGCGATGACGACGACGTCGTCGGCCGCGCTCTCGGCGACGAGCGTGCGGTAGGCCTCGACCGGATCGTCGGACGTGCGGACGGCGCATGACACCGCCGCCATCAGCGACTCCGGCGGCGCACTGCGCGGCTGTCGCGGACGCGTGAGCACGATCTCCGTCGCCACCTCCCCGAGCGCCCGCAACATGCTCTGCCACCCCTTGTCCCGCATCACGCCGAACAGCACCCGCACGCGACGCCCGGCCGCGAGCGCCCGAACCTCCGACACCAGCGCATCGATTCCCGCCGCATTGTGGGCGCCATCCAATAGCACAAGGGGTTCGCGGCGAACCACCTGGAGCCGTCCCGGCCATCGTACGGTCGCGAGCCCAGTTGCGATCGCCGAGGGCGGCGGCGTGAGCGCCGGCGCGAGCTCGAGCGCCCGCACGGCGAGCGCGGCGTTGCTGCGTTGGTGCGCGCCGCCGAGACGCAAGGCGAGAGCACCGATCGTCCCCGCACGGCTGCGAAACTCCAGCGTCCCGTCCGGCGACGGCGTCAGCGCGAAATCCCGTCCGACGAGCTCGAACGCGCTTCCGGCGGCCGCGGCCGCGTCGGCAATGATGGTCGCCGCCTCGCCGGTCGCCCCCGAAACGACCGGCACCCCTTTCTTGATGATGCCGGCCTTCTCGCGGGCGATGCTCGCGAGGTCGTGCCCCAGGTACTCCTCGTGGTCGAACCCGATGTTCGTGATGACGGCCACCTCGGGCGTCACGATGTTGGTCGCATCGAGCCGTCCCCCGAGACCGGCTTCGAGGACGACGACGTCGACCCGGGCCTCGGCGAAGGCCAGCCAGGCGAGCAAGGTCATCACCTCGAAGCATGTCAGGTCGAGCGTCGAGCCGAGCGTGGCGCGAATCCGCCGCACGCCGTCGACGACCGCCTGCTCTTCGATCGGAAGGCCGGCGATCGCGATGCGCTCGCGGAATGAGACGAGGTGCGGTGAGGTGTAGAGCCCGACGCGCCGGCCGTCCGCGGCGAGCATCGCGGCCATCATGGCCGCCGTCGAGCCTTTGCCGTTGGTCCCCGCCACGTGCAGCGTCGGCGCGGCGCGCTCGGGGTTGCCGAGCGCCACAGCGGCCCGACGGATCCGATCGAGCATCAGATCGATGCCGCGCTTGGCCTCGAGACGATAGAGCCACGCCAGCGTGGCGACGTACGCGTCGACCGCCATGACGGCATCACACTCGGCCGCGGCGCGTGGGGCGCGGCTGCGCGCGCTTCCGACGAGCCGCGGGAGCTCGGCGCGACGATGCCGGCTGGGCGGCCGGCATCAAGCGGAGCAACCGCACCAACGTACGACGCAGATCGCGACGCTCGACGACCGCGTCGAGCATGCCGTGCGCGAGCAGGAACTCGGCACGCTGGAAGCCAGCGGGAAGCTCCTCGTTCAACGTCTGCGCGACGACCCGCGGACCCGCGAACCCGATGAGCGCGCGCGGCTCCGCCAGGTTCACGTCGCCGAGAAGCGCGATCGAGGCGGCGACGCCGCCCGTCGTCGGATCGGTACAGAGCGAGATGTAAGGGACCCCGGCCTCGCGGAGTCGCCCGAGTGCCCCCGTGAGCTTCGCCATTTGGATCAGCGAGTGGATGCCCTCCTGCATGCGCGCGCCACCCGAGGCCGACACGATCACCAGCGGGAAGCGCTCGGCGGACGCGTGCTCGATCAGGCGGGTGAGTTTCTCGCCCACCGCCGAGCCCATACTGCCGCCGAGGAAATGAAAGTTGAACACGCCGATCGCGACCACGATGCCGTCGATGCGGCCGGTGCCGGTCACGACTGCCTCGTGATGCCCGGTGCGCTCCTCCATCAGCCGCAAGCGCTCGGGGTACGGCGGCACGTCAGGGAACTCGAGCACGTCACGCGAGCCGACACCCGCATCACGCTCGACGAACGTTCCGCGATCGAGCAAGAGCTGCAACCGTTGCTCGGAAGTCAGCCGGAAGTGATGGCCGCAGCGCGGACAGACGAAGAGTCGCCGCTCCAACTGCTTGCGATACACCAGGTCCGTACACGCTTCGCAGCGCGTCCAGAGCTCCGCCGCCGGCGTCGTCACGCGGCGCCTCGCCTTTCGGCGGCCACGGTCACCGGCGCGCCGAGTGGATCGCCGTCGCGAGCGCCTGGAGGAACTCGCGGGCCGCCGGCAAGAGTGCCGGCCCGGGGTATTGCTCGACCAACCGCATGATGGCGCTGCCGACCACCACGGCATCGGCGAAGCGTGCGAGCGTCGCGGCTTGCTCCGGTCCGGTGATGCCGAATCCGACGCCGATCGGGACCCCGACGCGCTCGCGCACCGTCGTCACCATCGCAGCGACCTCTTTCGGGTCGGGCGCCGCGGCACCGGTCGTGCCGGTGATCGACACGTAATAGACGAAGCCGCGCGCCCGCTTGCGCACCTGCTCGATCCGCGTCCGATCGCTCGTCGGCGCGAGCAGGAAGATCATGTCGAGTCCAGCCGCGTCGGCGGCGATCTGCATATCGTCCGCTTCTTCTGGAGGCAGATCGACGCAGAGGAAGCCGTCCGCGCCGGCCGCGACCGCGTCGCCCGCGAGCCGCTCGGCGCCGTACCGAAGGAAGGGATTCGCGTACCCGAAGAGAATGATGGGAATCGTCGAGTCGCGGCGAAACTCGGCGATCAGCTCGAGCACGCTCGTCAGCGTCGTCCCGACCGCGAGCGCGCGCTCGGCCGAACGCTGTAGCCCGGGCCCGTCCGCCATCGGATCCGAGAACGGCACGCCGAGCTCGATCAGATCGGCCCCCGCGTCGGCCGCGGCGCGCAGGAAGCCGCGCGTGGCGTCGAGGTCGGGATCGCCGGCCATGATGAACGGCACGAAGCCGGCGCGGCCCTCGGCGCGAAGCCGCGCGAAGGTCTCGGCAATGCGGGCGCTCATCGGTGGCCCTCACCTTCCTCGCGGAGACGAATCCCGAGGTAGTCGGCGACGGTGTCCATGTCTTTGTCTCCACGGCCCGAGAGGTTCACGAGGATCACGGCGCGGCGTGGGAGCGTCGGCGCCATCCGCATCGCCGCGGCGATCGCGTGTGAGCTTTCGAGCGCGGCGATGATGCCCTCCTGCCGCGCGAGCGTCTTCAGCGCGGTCACCGCCTCCTCGTCCCCGACGGTCTCGTAGGCGACGCGGCCACTGTCACGCAGGTAGCTGTGCTCGGGGCCGACGGCCGGATAGTCGAGGCCGGCGGAGATCGAGTGCGCGATCTGCACCTGTCCGGTTTCGCTTTGCAGCAGATAGGTCTTGTTGCCGTGCAGGACGCCGACGTGGCCCGCGGTCAGCGATGCGGCGTGCTGTCCGGTTTCGAGGCCGTGACCTGCCGCCTCGACGCCTACCATCTTCACGCGCCGATCGCGGAGGAACGGGTGAAAGAGCCCGATCGCGTTGCTGCCGCCGCCGACGCAGGCGATCAGCACGTCGGGCAGCTTGCCGGTCACGTGTCGGATCTGGCGTCGGGCCTCCTGCCCGATCACCGACTGAAAGTCGCGGACGATCATCGGGTAGGGATGCGGGCCGGCGACCGAGCCGATGATGTAGAACGTCTCGCGCACGTTCGTGATCCAGTCGCGCATCGCCTCGTTGAGCGCGTCCTTGAGCGTGCGGCTGCCGGAGTCGACCGGGTGCACCGTCGCGCCGAGGAGCTTCATGCGAAAGACGTTCAGCGATTGGCGCCGGACGTCCTCGCTGCCCATGTAGACCTCGCAGCGGAGGCCGAAAAGCGCCGCCGCCGTCGCCGTCGCGACGCCGTGCTGGCCGGCGCCGGTCTCGGCAATGATGCGGGTCTTGCCCATGCGCTTCGCGAGCAGGATCTGACCGAGCGTGTTGTTGATCTTGTGCGCGCCCGTATGACAGAGATCCTCGCGCTTCAGGTAGACGTGCGCGCCACCGAGGTGCTTCGTCAGACGCTCCGCGTAATAGAGCGGGGTCGGCCGGCCGGTGTAGCGCTGATGGAGATCGCGCAGATCGCGGCGGAAGCGCGCCTCTTTGTGCAAGCGCGCATACGCGCGCTCGAGCTCGAGGAGCGCCGGCATCAGCGTTTCGCTGACGTAGCGACCACCGTACGGTCCGAAGTGTCCGCGTTGATCAGGCAGTTTTGGCATTGGTCACGAAGTCTCTGAGGAGCGCGTGGTCTTTGATGCCGGGCGCGCGCTCCACCCCCGAGCAGACGTCCACGCCGAGCGGCCGGATGCGGCGCACGACGTCGGTGACGGAATCCGGGGCGAGGCCGCCGGCGATGAAGAGACGGTGCGCGAGGTCGCGCGGCACCGGCTCGATCGGCAAGGCACGGCCCGTCCCTCCGTAACGCGTGGGATCGGCGGTGTCCGCGAGCAACCAACCGTCGTCATAGGGCGCGGCTGCGACTTCGAGGTCGGCGAAGCTCGCGACGCGGAGCGCCTTCATGCCCGGCACGTCGAAGCTGCGACAGAAGTCGGGGCTCTCGTTGCCGTGCAGCTGTACGAGCCCGAGCTTCGCGGTGGCGATCGCGTGCCGGACGGTATCGGCGTCGGCGTCGACGAAGATTCCGACCGCGAGCACCTGTCGCGGCAGAAGCGCCACGATCGGCGCCGCGTCCTCCGGCGTCAGATAGCGCGGGCTCTTCGGATAGAAATTGAAGCCGAGGAGATCGGCGCCGGCCTCGATCGCGGCGATGGCGTCGGCGGCACGCGTGATGCCGCACACCTTGACGCAGAGCGGACGCTCGGACGGATCGATCACGCCAGCAGCTCGCGCAGCGCCGCACCAGGATCGGGCGCCCGCATGAAGGTCTCGCCTATCAGGAAGGCTCGGACGCCTACCGCCTCGAAGCGCGCGAGATCGCCGGCGGTCTTGAGCCCGCTCTCGATGACCGTCGTGCAGTGCTCCGGGACCGACCCGAGCAGCTCGAGACCGGTCTCGAGGCGGGTGACGAAGGTGTCGAGATCGCGGTTGTTGATGCCTATTACGGTGGCGCCGGCCTCGAGCGACCGCGTCAGTTGCTCGGCCGTATGGACCTCGACCAGCGCCGTCATGTCGAGCTCGCGGCCGAGCGCCACGAGCTCGCGGATCACCTCGGTGCGGAGAATGGCAGCGATCAGGAGAAACGCGTCGGCACCAGCGGCGCGGGCTTCGTACACTTGGTAGGGCTCGAAGAGAAAGTCTTTACGGAGCAGTGGAATCTCGACGCGAGGGCGGAGCCCCGCCAGGAAGTCGAGGCTGCCTTCGAAGTAGCGCTCCTCCGTGAGGACCGAGATCGCGGCCGCTCCGGCGGCGGCGTAGCCCGCGCCGATCGCGGTCGGGTCGAAGTCGTCGCGAATCCTGCCGAGCGACGGTGACGAGCGCTTCACCTCGGCGATGATGCGCCGGCCCGGAGCCCGGAGCGCCGCCGCGAAGTCGCGCCGCGACTCGCCGAAGAGCGGTGCCTCCGTCAGCGCGCGGAGCGGCCGCTCACGGCGACGCGCCGCGAGCTCTTCGACTTTGTGATCGACGATGGTCTGGAGGGTGCTCATCGTTCGGGTTGCTCGTCCTCGTACTCGTTGCTCGTCTCGACGAGACGCGCAAGCGCGGTCGCGGCGCGGCCGTCGTCGACGGCGGCGGCCGCCGCCGCCATACCCGCCACCCAATCGGCCGCCTGACCGGCGATCACCAAGGTCGCGGCGGCGTTCACCAACACGAGATCGCGGGCCGGTCCGCGCTCGCCAGCGAGCACCGCGCCGATGATGGCCGCGCTTTCCGCCGCGTTGGTGACGCGGGGCGGAGCCGTGGACGATCCGAGGCCGAAGTCGCTCGGCCGGAGCTCGTACGTCCGCACGCCGGCAGCCGCTACCTCGCTGACGCGCGTCGGCGCCATCGAGCTGATCTCGTCGATCCCGTCGGTGCCGTGCACCACGAGCGCGCGCGTGGCGCCGAGACGCCGGAGCGCCTCGGCCATCGGCTCGGTCCAGCGTGGCTCCGATACGCCGACCAGCTGTACGGTCGCGCCGGCCGGATTGGCGAGCGGACCGACGAAGTTGAAAATCGTGCGGAGGCCAATTTCGCGTCGCGGGCCCGCTGCGAAGCGCATGGCTCCGTGAAAGCGCGGCGCAAAGCAAAAGCCGACGCGCGCTCGAGCGAGGCAGCGTGTCACGCCCTCCGGCGCGAGGTCGATCCGCACACCGAGCGTTTCCAGGACGTCTGCGCCGCCGACACGCCCCGATTGCGCCCGGTTGCCGTGCTTCGCGACGGCCACACCGGCGCCGGCGACGACCAGAGCGACGGCCGTCGACACATTGAAGAGATCCGCCCCGTCGCCGCCCGTTCCACAGGTGTCGACGACCGGACCCGGCGTCTCCACTCGCAGCATGCGCGCGCGAAGCGCCTGCGCCGTGCCCACCAACTCGTCGACGGTCTCGCCTTTGATGCGGAGCGCCGCCAGCAAAGCACCGATCTGCGCGGGACTGGCACCGCCCGTCATGATCGCGTCGACGACGTCGCGCATGGCGTCGGGCCCGAGATGCTCACCGGCAACGGCAGTGCCGATCGCCGCGCGCATGAGACGCGCCGTGGCGTCGGTCGAGGATGTAGTCGTCACGACGAGAGCCTCAGTCGGCCGGCAAGCTGTCGAGGAAGTTCTTCAACAGTCGCTTGCCCTCGAGCGTCAGGATCGACTCCGGATGAAATTGCACGCCCTCGATCGGGAGGTGGCGATGACGGACGCCCATGATCTCGCCCTCCGCCGTCCACGCCGAGACTTCGAGCTCGGCCGGGACCGTGGCCGGATCGATCACGAGCGAATGGTACCGGGTGGCATCGAACGGGTTGGTGAGATCCCGGAAGACCCCGCGGCCGTCGTGCTGAATCGGCGACGTCTTGCCGTGCATGATGCGCGTGGCCCGGACGATCGCGCCGCCGAGCGCGGCACCGATCGCCTGATGACCGAGACACACACCGAGGATGGGGACGGTGCCCTGGAAGCGCTGAATCGCCGGGACGGAAACACCGGCTTCCTTCGGCGTACAGGGGCCGGGCGATACCACGATACCGTCCGGCTCGTACGCGGCGATCTCGTCGAGCGTCACGGCGTCGTTCCGCCGAACCTCGACCTCGGCGCCGAGCTCACCCAGGTACTGCACGAGGTTGTAGGTGAAGGAGTCGTAGTTATCGATCATGAAGATCCGTAGATCTCCCGACTTGGTCGCGGTCATTTCGTTCCGCCCATTTGTTCGGCGCGCTTCAGGGCTTGGAGGAGGCCGCGCGCTTTGTTGAGACACTCGGCGTGCTCGCGCTCGGGGTCGGAGTCGGCGACGATGCCGGCTCCGGCTTGCAGATAGACGGTGTCGTTCCGGATCAGCATCGTGCGGATGGCGATGCACGTGTCCATCGCACCGTCGAAACCGAAGTAGCCGACCGCGCCACCGTATACGCCGCGGCGCACGGGCTCGAGCTCCTCGATGATCTCCATGGCACGGATTTTCGGCGCGCCCGAGAGCGTGCCGGCGGGAAACGTCGCGCGAAAAGCGTCGAAGCAGTCGTGGGTCCCGGCGAGCTTGCCGCGTACGTTCGAGACGATGTGCATGACGTGCGAGTAGCGTTCGATCACGAGGCGCTCGGTCACCGCGACGCTACCGATCTCCGAGACGCGGCCGACGTCGTTCCGGCCGAGGTCGAGCAGCATGATGTGCTCCGCGATCTCCTTCGGATCGGCGAGCAGCTTTTGTTCGAGCTCGCGATCTTCCATCTCCTGCGTGCCGCGCGGCGACGTTCCGGCGATCGGTCGTACCGTGAGCTCGCCGTCCTCGACGCGCGCCATGACCTCCGGCGACGAGCCGACGAGCGTCTGCTCGCCGAGCTTCAGATAAAACATATACGGCGACGGGTTCACGGTGCGAAGCGCACGGTAGATGTTGAAGGGGACAGCCCGGAGCGGCGCCTCGAGACGCTGCGCGAGCACGACCTGAATGATGTCGCCGGCCCGGATGTACTCTTTGGCGCGCTCGACGATGGCGCCATATTCCTTGGCGCTCATGTTCGGCGTGACTGGCAGGCCTTCGCCGGTCGCGGGCAGCGCGTCCGGCATCGTGAGTGGCGCGGCGAGACGCGCGACGAGCTCGTCGATGCACGCGACGGCGGCGTCGTACGCGGCGCGCGCGTCGGTCTGCGGATCGCGCAGATCGACGTTCACGACCACCTTGATCGACTGCGAAACCGTGTCGAAGACGAGCAGGCTCTCCGGCACGATGAAGTAGAGCTCCGGGAGCCCGAGTGGGTCCGGCAACGTCGCCGGTAGCTTCTCGAAGAAGCGAACGGCATCGTAGGCCACGTAGCCGACGGCGCCGCCGAAGAAGCGCGGCAACCCGGCGACCGGCACCGCACGATATTCCGCCAGGAGCGTGCGGAGCGCTTCGAGCGGATCGGCGGCCGTGAACGTACGTTCTGGCTTGCCGTCCTCGCGCAGGGTGACCGTCGTGCCCCGGCTCGTGAAGACCGCGGACGGCTCCGAACCGAGGAAGCTGTACCGCCCCCACTTGTCGCCCCCGACGACGCTCTCGAGCAGGAACGTGTGCTCGCCGCGCGCCGTCTTCAGAAACGCCGAAACCGGTGTTTCCGTGTCGGCGAGGATCTCGCGAAAGACCGGAACGAGATTGCCGCCACGCGACAGCTCGAGAAAATCAGCGAGGCTCGGAGTGCACGCGACCATCCGGCAACTCAATCGGAAGCGACGAACGCCTCCGGCACGCCCGGCTCGCGGCGCAACCGCGAGACGACTTGCTGGGCTTCTTCGAGGGTACCGTAGTGTCCGACGCGCACCCGATAGAAGGTCTCGCCGCGGCGCCGCACCTTCAACACGAACGCGTCGTAGCCTTTCGTTCGGAGCCGCTTCAACACCGTGTCGGCCGTGCGCGGATCGCGCGTCGCCGACACCTGGACGCTCCAATCACCTTTCGCCCCCGTGCGCAGCGCCGGCGTCGGTACGGCCGCCGGGGCGAGCGCCACGGCGACGCGGGCCGTCGAGGGCGAAACGGGCTTGGCGGCCGGTGACGGCGCGGACGCTGGACGCGCGGCCTCCTCCTTCACGACTTTGACTGGCGGTTCGGGCTTGGCGGGCTTCTCGGTCTTGGCGACGACCTCCGGCTCGACGAGCTTCGGCGCCGGTGCCGGCTCCGCCGCCTTGATGACCGGCTTGGTTTCAGCCGGGACGGCCTCCGGCACGTCGTCGACGGGCGGCGCAGCATGACGCTCGTTGGCGCCACCATCCGCTTTCGCGAGCCGCCCATCCGTGCCGAGCGTGTCGTAGAAGGTGAGCCCGTCTTCCGTCCCCGGTGTCTGCTCGATCGCGGGCGCCACGGGCAAGCGCACGATCTGCTCGCCCCCGTCGCCACGACGGTCGACCATGCCGCGCCCGGCGTAGAGCCCGAGCAGGAACACCACGAAGAGACCCGCGGTGGCGCTCACGATGACGCCGGCGATCTCGAGACGGCTCAGCTCGAAACGGTGACGTGTCCCCTTGCCGGCCATTGCGTTCCCCTCCCCGTCACATCGTATCGGGCGCGGTCATGCCCAACATCCGTAATCCGACGCGGATCACCTTCTGGACGTTCGCTGCCAAAAGCAAACGCGCCTCCGCCAGCGCGCGATCGTCCCCGAGAATGCGATTGCGATTGTAGTAGCGATGGAAGTCGCCGGCGAGCTCCATCAGGTAGAAGACCACACGATGCGGCTCGCGTTCGAGCGCCGCGTGCTCGACGACCCCCGGAAACTGAGCGAGGGAGCGAATGAGCGCGAGCTCGTCGGCATCGTCGAGCCGACTCGGGTCCGCCGCGGCGATCGCGGCGCGGGCGATGCCGGTCGTCGTCGCTTGGCGAAAAATGCTCGCGACCCGCGCGTGCGCGTACTGCACGTAGAACACGGGATTCTCCGTCGTGCGCTGCTTGGCGAGGTCGAGATCGAAATCGAGCTGGGCGTCGGACTTCCGCATGAGCAAGAAGAAGCGCGTCGCGTCGGCGCCGACTTCTTCCACGACCTCGCGAAGCGTGACGAACGAGCCGGATCGCTTCCCCATGCGCACCGGGACCCCCGCACGCGTCAGGCTCACGACCTGCACGAGCAAGACCTCGAGCTTCTCGGGGTCCAGACCGAGCGCGGAGAGCGCGGCCTTCATGCGCAGGATGTGACCGTGGTGATCCGCGCCCCACACGTCGATGATGCGGTCGAAGCCGCGGGCGAGCTTGTCGCGATGGTAGGCGACGTCGGCACCGAAGTACGTAAACTCGCCGCCCGACTTCACGAGCGGGCGGTCCTTGTCGTCGCCGAAGTCGGTCGAGCGAAACCAGCGGGCGCCGTCGTTGTCGTAGACCACGCCGCGCTCGGCAAGCGCCGTCAGGGTCGCATCCACGACACCGTCGGTGCGGAGCTTCTTCTCGCTGACGTAGGCATCGAACTCGATCGCCAACATCGCGAGATC
>JBDSJB010000016.1:0-2748 GCA_039917665.1 Binatia bacterium | reverse complement strand
CTAGCTAGCCTTCCGATTTCCCGCCGCGCGAGCCCTTCTTGAGCGCCTTCTTCCGCATGCGGACGTTCTCGGGGGTCACCTCGACCAGCTCGTCCTCGGAGATCCACTCGAGCGCGAGGTCGAGGCCGATCTCGCGCGGCGGCGTGATGACCGTCGCCTCGTCGTGGCCGGTCGCCCGCATGTTGCTGAGCTTCTTCTCTTTGGTGAGGTTCACGTCGAGGTCGTTGTCGCGCGAGTACTCGCCGACGACCATGCCCTCGTAGATCGGCGTACCGGGCTTCACGAAGATCGTGCCGCGCTCCTGCAAATGGAAGATCGCGTACGGCGTCGCGACGCCTTCACGGTCGGCAACGAGCGCGCCGTTGGTGCGCCCACGGATCGGGCCGGCCCACGGCGAGTAGCCGGCGAACAGCATGTTGGCGATACCGGTCCCGCGCGTCGACGTGAGGAAGTAGGATCGGAAGCCGATCAGACCGCGTGACGGCACGCTGAACTCGAGGCGCACGCGCCCAGAGTCGTGGTGCTCCATGCCGGTCATGACGCCCTTCCGGGCCGCGAGCAGCTGCGAGACGATGCCGATGTAATCTTCGGGGATGTCGATGAACAGCGTCTCCATCGGCTCCAGGGTCTCGCCGTTCTCTACCTTCGTGATGATCGTCGGCTTCGAGACCTGCAGCTCGTAGCCTTCGCGCCGCATGGTCTCGATCAAGACGGCGAGCTGCAGCTCGCCGCGCCCGGCGACCCGCAGCGAGTCCGGCGAGCCGGTCTCTTCGATCCGCAGGCTCACGTTCTTGCGCGACTCGGCAAAGAGACGCTCGCGGAGCTTCCGCGACGTGACGTGCTGACCTTCGCGGCCGCCCCACGGCGAGGTGTTGACGCCGAAGATCATCGCGATCGTCGGCTCCTCGACACGGATCGGCGGCAACGCCACCGGATTCTCTTTGTCGGCGATCGTGTCGCCGATGCCAATCTCGTCGATGCCGCCGATCGCGAGGATTTCACCGGCGTGCGCCGTCTGGACTTCCTTCCGCGCGAGACCCATCCACGCATAGAGTTGCGTGATCTTGCAGGGCACCTGCCGGCCGTCGGCCCGACAGAGCGTGTACTGGCCGCCGACCGCTATCTCACCCGACACGAGGCGCCCGATGACGAGGCGGCCGACGTAATCGTTGTAGTCGAGATTGTTGACCTGGAACTGGGTCGTCGCGGCAGGATCGTACGCCGGTCCGGGCATGCGCTCGATGATGATGTCGAAGAGCGCCTTCAAGGTGGTCTCGGTGCCGTCGGGCGTCAGGTGGGCCTGGCCGGCGCGCGCGTTGGTGTAGACCACGGGGAAGTCGAGTTGGTGCTCGTCGGCGCCGAGATCGATGAACAGATCGTAGACCTCGTCGAGCACCTCGGCGATGCGCGCGTCGCTGCGGTCGATCTTGTTGATGCAGAGGACCGGCGCAAGGCCGCGCTCGAGTGCCTTCTTCAGCACGAAACGCGTTTGCGGCAGCGGCCCTTCCGAGGCGTCGACCACCAGCAAGATGCCGTCGACCATGAGCAGCGTCCGCTCGACCTCGCCGCCGAAGTCGGCGTGGCCGGGCGTGTCGACGATGTTGATCGTCGTGCCTTCGTAGGTGACGGCCGTGTTTTTCGCGAGAATCGTGATGCCGCGCTCGCGCTCCAGATCGTTCGAGTCCATGACGCGGTCGACCATGATCTCGTTGGCGCGGAAGATGCCGCTCTGGCGCAGCATGGCGTCGACCAGGGTGGTCTTGCCGTGATCGACGTGGGCGACGATCGCGATGTTGCGGATGTCGGGACGAATCTGGAGGTTGGTGGAGGTGGCGGGGCCGCTGGTTCCCGGCTCTGCGCCCATGGCGCTCTGTGTCATCGCGGGACTATCTCGGTAGGCTCGCGACGTGTCAAGCGCGCGAATGCGCTGGGGGCGTCAGCGCAGCAGGCCGCGCCGCCGATATTCCTCGCCGCGCTCGTGCGCCAAGTAGAAGCCATTGCTGGCCTCCGTCGGCCCGGCGGTGAGGCGGAGCTGGTCGCCTTCGCGCACGCAGAAGTCATAGCCCTGCTCTCGGAAGAAGGTGACGATCTCCGGCCGTCGGTTGGCGCCCTCGACGAGGACGACCGGACGGTGCGCGGCGACGGTGGCCCTGCCCCCGTGCAACGCCTCCGGCTCCCAATCCTCGACGTCCACTTTGATGATGGTCGGAGCGAGCGCGAAATCGTCGAGGCACGCGACCGCGACCGCGACCTCGCAGACGGCGAAGTGCTGCCCTGGCACCGCGTGCATCAGCTCCTTCACGTGCGTCAGCCGGGGCTCCTCGAACCGCGTCCACACCATCGACGCGAGGTAGAAGTCGGGCCGCCGATCGAGCGCCGGAATGTAGAACGGCACGCGGACTGCCTGCTCGCCGAGCCCGACCATATGGTAGGTCAGGGCCGGATCGTGCTCCCGCAAATAGCGGAGCGCGGGCTCGAGCCAGAAACCGGGCTCGAACGACACGATCGGCGCCGTCGGGTTCAGCAGACGAAACGAGACGACCGAGTTCCCGATGTTGGCGCCGAGGTCGACGAAACATTCCTCGGGGCCCGCGAGGTGACGGAAGATCGCGAAGTCCTCTTCGTGCGGCTCCGTCTGCTCCTCGTGATGCCAGCGAGCGGCCGCCGCGAAGTCCTCGAGGACCAGCTCCGCGAAATCGATCCGTTCCACGGTGCTCATCACGATTGACGGCTATGGTCATTACGGGC
>JBDSJB010000015.1:0-2588 GCA_039917665.1 Binatia bacterium | reverse complement strand
CCAACATCGGCAAGAAGACCCACGCCGCCGACGCCGAGACGACGCCGCTCCGCGACCCGCAGTACTACCAGTACGACTTCGACCTCGCCGACGTGACGGAGGTCTGGCGCCGCGGCAGCGTGATCGCTTCGTGGCTGCTCGACCTCACGGCCAAGGCCTTCGCCGGCGATCCGCAGCTCGGCGGCTACTCGGGCCATGTCTCCGATTCCGGCGAGGGCCGCTGGACGCTCGACGCCGCGATCGACGAAGCGGTCCCAGCGCACGTGCTCGCCGCGGCGTTGATGGAGCGTTTCTCGTCCCGCGGCGAAGCCGAGTTCCAGGACCGCGTCCTCTCGGCGATGCGCTTCGCCTTCGGCGGGCACCACGAGAAGCCGAAGGGGGCGTGAGCAGCGGGCTACTTCGAGCGCGCGGGAGTACGGACGACGTCGACGGTCTGATCGAGGGGCGTGCAGATCGGTGCGCACGACGGACAACTGGGATCCTGCCGGCACGTTTCGCGCGTCACTGTGGTTTCGGTCGAGCCAGTGCACTCGTCGGTGACCTCGAAGTCGTCGTCGTCCACCTCTTCCTTGTAGAAACACTGGATGACGGCTTCCGCGACCGTCGTGGTGCGAATGCCGTCGCCCTCGCGCGGCGTGTCGACGGTCGTGCTGGTGGCGGTGTCGGTGCACTTCGACTTGTAGAAATAGTCGAGGTCGTCGTCGTAGCCTTCCTCGATTTTGCAGTGGCGGTCTTCGCAGGTTTCCCGCGTCGTGCAGGTCGCCCGACCGCAGCCGAGATCCTCACCGAAGCAGCGGTTGCTCTCGAAGCTCGACTCGTCACTGCTGCCGCAACCGATCAGCAAGGCGAGGAGCATCGTGGCGAGGAGCGTGGGTCGCGTCATGGCGTGCGGCAGGCTGCCATGTCCCGCAGAACCTTGCCAGGAAAAAGACGTCCGGCGCCCGCAAGATCTGCTCGTCCGGCGGCTTCAACCGGGGGGTAACAATCCGATCTGTCGCAGATAGCCCGCGAGGTCCCAGTAGTCTTTGTGCGAGACGACGGTGCCTTGGGGGGTGCGCGTCCCAACCGAGACCCCGCGCAGGACGAACGACTTGCCCGTGGCGGGGAAGGCGCCGACCGCGCCGGTGTTGGTGCCGTGGGTCGTGGTCTCGAACGCGAACTGATCGCTGCTCTGTTGCAGCGAGATGCACGTGAAGCGGATGTCCGACGCCATGAGCAGGGCCTGCGCCCCCATGCGGATCACCCCGTCATGACCCGTGAAGATTTGCCCCGTCGGCACGTCCTCGTAGTGGACGTCCGGCGCCAGGAAGGCCAGCAGACGTTCGCGATCAGCCATGCCGCTGATCGGCTCGGATGCTTGCGCGTGCCGTGCCCAAGCGGCGAAGTAACCCTCGACCCAGCTCATGGTGCGATCCCCTTAGCGCCGGGCTGCCGGCGAGTCGACGCGTCTCCATGAAGCGTCGCTCGCTGGAACCGCGGTCGTGACGCTCAACGGATGCTTCACCAAGGACGGCTACGTCTCGGATCCGCCCACCGGCCACGCGAGCTCGGGCAACCGCCGGAATACCTGGCGCACGCCGTCGCTCCAGTCGGCGCTGAGGGACGTGAAATACGCGTCCCCTTGGTCGAAGCGCCGGCGCCGGCGGATCTGCAGGCTGTCGCGCTCGTAGCAGACCAGATCGATCGGCATGCCGACCGAGAGGTTGCTGCGCATCGTCGAATCGAACGACACCAGCACGCACTTGGTGGCGTCGGCGAGCGTGGTCGTGGGGCTGATCACCCGATCGATGATGGGCTTGCCGTATTTCGCCTCGCCGGTCTGCAGAAACGGCGTGTCCTGCCCCGCCTCGATGAAGTTGCCTTCGGCGTAGATGCGGAAGAGGCGGTGGCGCTCGCCCTTGAGCTGGCCGCCGACGATGAACGACGCGTTGAACGGCGCGCTGTCTTCCAGATACGGCCCGTCGCGACGGCCGATGTCGCGCATCGCGTCCGAGACGAGCGTCACCACGTCGAACATCGTCGCCGCGGTCCACACGGTCGGGGCGTCGCCCGCCGCGTCGGCGCGCTGGCGCAGGATGGTCGTGACCGCCTGCGTCCCGGCCAGGCTGCCGGAGCTCAGCAGGACGATGACGCGCTCGCCCGGCCGCTCGAAGACGGTCATTTTGCAAAACTTCGAAAAGTTGTCGACGCCGGCATTGGTGCGCGAATCCGAGGCGAGGATCACGCCGTCTTCGAGGAGGACACCCACGCAATACGTCACGCGGCCTTCACCTCGTCGGTCCACACCCGAAAGCTCGTGAGCGAGCTCGGACCGAAGCTCGTGGTGAGCGCGACGTCGGCCGCATCGCGGCCGCGCGCGATCAGGATCCGTCCCGCGCGCGGCACGTTGTTGCGGGGGTCGAACGTGTACCAGTCGTCGCCGAGGTACGCCTCGAACCACGCCGCGAAATCCATCGGCGCGTAGGGCGGCGGCAAGCCGACGTCGCCGAGATAGCCGGTACAGTAGCGCGCCGGGATGTTCATGCAGCGGCAGAGCGCGACGGCGAGGTGCGCGAAATCGCGGCAGACGCCCTTGCGGTCCTGGAACA
>JBDSJB010000014.1:0-4607 GCA_039917665.1 Binatia bacterium | reverse complement strand
GACGCGCCGACCGCATGACGAGAGACATGCGCCCCGATGCGCCGACGCATCATGCGCCTCCCTCGCCCGCCGATGCACCGTACGCGCGCTCCGGCTCCGTAAGACCCGCCGACGATCCCCTCCCCGTCCGCGTTTCCCGACGGCCGCCGTCGCTGTCAGCGAGCCGGGGAGTGAGGGGAGAGATTTCCTCGTCTCGATAACTCGGCGAGGTACGCTTCGGCGACGAGCCGTTGCTCCGGGGTATCGATGTCGAACCCCGCGGCGGCATCGGTGAGGAAGACTGGACCGATGCGAAGCCCGGTTCGTGCGAATACGACGCCCGTCAAATCGGCGAGCGAAAGCTGTCCGACGGCGAAGCGCGCGAGCGTGCCCCAGCCGAGAATCTTCACCATCCGCCACGGCTTCTTGCGCTCGGCTTCGACGGCAGCCCATTCCTTCAGCGCGTCGTAGCCCCTGCTGCTCAGGAGCGCGTAGAGGTTGCAGCCGCAGAAGCCGCCATCGCGAAAGCGGAACGTCGTGCGGCGCACACCGGGGAAGGCCGCGTGCACGAGGCCGACCGGCACGAGGCCGAACGTCGCGTCGGCGTTCAGCTCGACGGCGCGCTCGCAAAAGGCGTCGAGCGTCGCGGGAGTGAGCAATGGATGATCGGCAGTGGTGATCAAGACGGGCGGCGTCAGGCCGAGCGTTTTGATGGCGAGCGCCGCGCTGGCGCTCGGGGTGCGATCGCCGCGCATCAGCTCGACGGGTGTCCCGCCGGCCATGGGGACCGTGAAGTCGCTGGCCGCCGCGTCGTCGAGCCCGCAGATCACGATGCGCTCGACCCAGCGGCTCGCGCGCAGTGTCTGCACGACGCGGGCGAGCATCGCGACGCCGCCGATCGGCGCGAGCGCCTTGTGTGCGACGCCGGTCGCGACCGCGAGCGGGTCGAAGGTGCCACGGCTCCCGGCCATGACCAGCGCGGTGAAGCGCGTCGGAGTGGTATCCGCGGTGCTCA
This sequence comes from Binatia bacterium, assembly GCA_039917665.1. GTDB lineage: Bacteria > Desulfobacterota > Binatia > UTPRO1 > UTPRO1 > UTPRO1. The sequence continues at coordinate 3,613 of JBDSJB010000014.1, read as the reverse complement.
GGGGAGTGACTTCTCGTACAAGCGGTAGGTTTTGTACTTGCGGCCCCCGAGGAGGCGCATCAGCCGCACGAGCGCGAAGTTGTCCTCGAGCACCCAGCCCATCTCGATGTAGCGCATGCCGGTCGCGGCGCCCGACTGGCGAATCGCCTCGATCAGGCCGAAGACGAGCCCCATCGCGAGCGAGCTCGACTGGAACTTCTGGCCGACGCCCATGAGCGCGACGCGGGCCGATTTCGGCCGCTTGAACCGCAAGCGCCACAGCAGCTTCGCCCAGCCGAACGGCAACAAGCGGCCGTGCAAGTCGCCGATCAGCTCGTTCAGGTTCGGCACCACGACCAGGATCGCCGCGGTCTCGCCGTCGACCTCGGCGAACTGCACGAGGTCGCGCGACACGAAAAACCGGAGCGCGCTCCCGAGCTCGCCGAACTCGGCCTTCGTCCACTGGACGAAGCCCCAGTTGTGCTCCCACGCGTCGTTGAACACCCTCGCGATCAGATCGGTCTCGGCTTTGATCCTCGACTTGTCGAGCGGGCGGATGCGGACGCGGGCCGCTTCGCGTGCGCGGCGCGCCGCTTCGACCATCGTGCGCGGTGGCGTCGCCGTCGGGTCGAGCGAGTAGGCCACCACCTCTTTTACCTTGTGGTAGCCGAGCGCCTGCACGCGCGGGTCGTAATAGGGACGCCCATGGCCGGTCAGAAACACGGGCGGATGCTCGAACCCCTCGACGAGGATGCCGATGTCGCCGTTGATCGAAGGATTGAAGGGACCGATCACGCGCTGCATCCCTTGGGCGCGGAGCCACTCCTCGGCGGCGGCGAGCAACGCCGCGAACACCGCCGGGTCGTCGATCGCTTCGAGGAAGCCGAAGTGGCCGGTCGCGTCGGCGTAGCGATCGACGCGGAGCTGGTCGATCTGCGCGCTCACGCGGCCGACGGGGCGGCCGTCGCGATAGGCGACGAAGAGCTGCACCTGCGCGTGCTCGAAGAAGGCACTCGTCGGCGAGAACGTGTGGCGCTGCTCGGTCAGCAGCGGCGGAATCCACACGGGATCGCCCGCGTACAGCTCGTAGGGGAACTCGATGAATGCGCGCAATTCGCGCTTCGAGCTGACTGGTCGCACCTCGACCGGTGCCTGTGCTCCCTCGTGCTGCTGTCGAACGCCGACTGCCGCCGGAGCTGCTCCGGCAATGCTCATACTGTTGCCACCGCGACGTGCGGCATATGCAGAAGGCGGACGAGGGTCAAGCAAAACCTTATGGGGCGCGGAGTTACCGTTTGGCGCCCGCCCTTGATACAAGCCTCTCCCCGATGAAGCTGCTGCTGCTGATCATTCGCACCTATCCGCAGCGCACCCTCCTGACGCTCGCCTGCCTCGTGCTGGCCGGGCTCGCCGAGGGGATCGGAATCTCGAGCCTGCTGCCGGTCATTCGCTTTGCGACCCGCGATCCCGCGAGCACGGCCGCGAGCGACACGGCACTCGAGCGCGGGCTCACGCACGCCCTCGCCGTCGTCGGTCTGCAGCCCACCAACGCGACGCTCTTCGGCATCGTGCTCACGGGCATCGTGCTCAAGGCCTTGCTGTTGCTGCTCGCCAATCGCCAGGTCGGCTACGCCGTCGCGCACGTCGCGACCACGCTGCGCTTGCAGCTGATCAACGCGCTCTTGGGCACGCGCTGGTCGTACTACGTGCACAAGCCCGTCGGCGCGATCGCCAACGCGGTCGCGACGGAGGCGCAAGCCGCCGCCGACGCCTATCTGCACGGGACGACGGTGATGGCGCTGCTGGTGCAGTGCTGCGTGTTCGCCGCCCTGTCGTGCCTGGTGTCGTGGCCCGCGACGCTCGGGGCGCTCGCCATCGGCTCGTTCATCACGCTCGCGCTCAATCGGCTGGTGCGCTCGTCACGGAAGTCGGGGCGCCGCCAGACCAAGCGCATTCGCATGCTGCTCGCGCGTCTCACCGACACGCTGCAGGCCGTGAAGCCCTTGAAGGCAATGGCCCGCGAGCCTCTGATCACGCCGGTGCTCGAAGGCGAGACGCGGAGCCTGAACCGGGCGCTCGAGCACGAGGTCATGAGCCGCGCGTACCTGGAAGCTCTGCAGGACCCGCTGATCATGCTGTTCCTCGCGGTCGCGCTCTACGTCGGGCTCACGATGCTGGCGATGCCGCTCGCCGACGTCGTGATCCTCGTGTTCCTCTGCGCGCGCATCGTCGGTGATCTCGGCAAGGTGCAGAAGAGCATGCAGCGCCTGGCCGTGAAGGAAGGGGCCTACTGGGCTCTCGACACGCTGATCTACGAGGCCCGCGCCGCGGTCGAGGTCACCGGCGGCAGCCTCCCGCCGCGCTTCACGCGCGAGATCCGCGTCGACGGCGTCGGGTTCTCGCACGAGGTCGCGCCGATCTTGCGCGACGCCGAGATGGTGATTCCGGCCGGCTCGCTGACCGTCATCATGGGACCGTCCGGCGCCGGCAAGACGACGCTCGTCGATCTCGTCGTCGGGCTCCTGCAACCCGATGCCGGCGAGATTCTCGTCGACGGGGTCCCGCTCCGCGAGATCGTCGCGCGCGAGTGGCGCATGCAGATCGGGTACGTGCCGCAGGAGACGTTGATGCTGCACCAGAGCGTCGCGCAGAACGTGACGCTCGGCGATCCGTCGGTGCCGCTCGCCGACGTCGAAGACGCGCTCCGCGCCGCCGGTGCCAGCGAGTTCGTCGCCGCGTTGCCCGAGGGCGTCGACACCATCGTCGGCGAGCGTGGGCTCCGCCTCTCGGGCGGGCAGCGCCAACGCCTCGCGCTTGCCCGCGCCCTCGTCCGGAAGCCGAGCTTGCTCGTGCTCGACGAGGCCACGACCGCGCTCGATCCCGCGACCGAGCGGGAAATCTGCGAGACCCTGCGCGCGCTCCGCGGCGCGGTCACGATCATCGCGATCTGCCACCACGGCCATCTCGCCGAGGTTGCCGACCTCGTGTATCGCGTCGAGGACGCCCGGATCGTGCTCGTCCGCGGCACCGTCGGCGAGCCCCGCGGGGCCGCCCGCGGCTGATTCCGCATACGGCAATGTTTCAGTTCGATTCGCGGCGTCGATGCGATTGGTGGCAGCCGGCGGGCGGGTCGGGGAGGGCTTCTACGGTCGCGCGGTCTCTGGCACCCAGCGCATACAACCTGCCGCTGCCTCCATTGTCCTGCGCACACGCGAGCTGGCGCTCCCCGAAGCCCTCTCCGATCCGCCCGCCTGCTGCATCATCAACTCGATTTCATCGGAGCCGATCTCATTGGATCTGCGTCGGCAGTGCGAGTCGGGCCTGTTGATCTTCCGTTGCGATGCATCGCCGGCGGGTGGGTCAAGGAGTGCCGGGGAGCCGCAGCTCGCGTGTGCGCCAGACATGGAGGCAGCGGGCGAGTTTCAAGCGCTGGGTGGCAGCACACCGGCGACCGTAGAAGCCATCCCCGACCCGCCCGCCTGCTGCCACCGATCGCATCGACGCCGCGAATCGAACTGAAACAGTGCCGTAGGCGGGATCAGCCGCGGGCGGCCCCGCGGGGCTCGCCGACGGTGCCGCGGACGAGCACGATCCGGGCGTCCTCGACGCGATACACGAGGTCGGCAACCTCGGT
>JBDSJB010000013.1:0-30399 GCA_039917665.1 Binatia bacterium | reverse complement strand
GCTCCGTGCTCGTCCTCGGAGCGGGGGCCTGCACCGAGGTCGGTAACAACAAGTTGCGCTCGCCCGAGGAGGTGATGGCGCAACGGACCGGCCCGATCCAACGTGGCGAGTACCGCCTCATGGCGGGTGACAAGATCGCGGTGAAATTCCCCTACCATTCTGCACGCGATCAAGAGCTGCCCGTGCGCCCCGACGGCAAGATCAGTCTCGACGTGACAGGCGAGATCGACGCCGAAGGGATGACGCCGTTCGAGCTCTCCGAAGTCATCAAGGAACGTTCGTCGCGCTACCTCAAGAAGCCCGAGGTCGTGGTCATCGTCGTCTCCATCGGCGATCGGCGCGTATACGTCGGCGGCGAGGTGAATCGGCCCGGTTTCGTCACCATTCAGGAAGGCATGACGCCGCTGCAAGCCGTGATGGCTGTCGGTGGGTTCAAGGACACCGCGGAGAAGTCGGACGTGCTCTACATCGCGCGTGGCGCCGGCGGCGACTACAACGCGAGCCGCGTCGATCTTCTCGACGTCGTGAAGCACGGAACGCCTGAAGTCGTGCGTCTCGTCGGCAACGACATCGTGTATGTGCCGGCGACGCGCATCGTCAACGCCGGCCTCTTCGTGAAGCAGTACATTCGCGATCTTCTTCCAGTCGAATCGAAGGCCGGCGCCACGGCTCCGATTCCGGTTCCGTGAAGCAACGAGGACAAGCGTGCAACCTGAAATCATAAAGACCAACGGCGGCGGCGTACCGTACTTCGCCGAAGCGCCGCAGAACCAAGATGGCGCCGCCGCCATCAAGTTGATGCTCTACGCGGTGTTCAAGCGGAAGTGGCAAGTATTGGCGGTGATCGCGGTCGTCGTGCTGACGATGCTCGTCGCCGGACTCACGCGTCCCCGCATCTACAAGAGCACCTCGAAAGTCATGATCCGCCCCGGTCGCGCCGAAGTGCAGGTGAGCTCGGGCGAGCAACGCGAGATCACGCTGCCGGTTTCCGCCACGACCGAGCAGGTCAATTCCGAGATCGAGATCATGAAGAGCGCGGAGCTCGCGCGCCAGGTCATCGGACGGATGGACGCGGGGGGCGCCCCGATCTTCGGAGCCGATACGGATCTCACGATCGACGAGCAAGTCGGTGTGTTGCGGAGCATGGTTTCCGTCGGCCCGACCCCGCAATCGAACGTCATCGGGATCGAGCTCTTCGCCCGCAATCCGCAAAAGGGGCAGCAGATCTTGAAGACGCTCGTGGAGGTCTATCTCGAGCGCCACGCGCAGGTGCATCGCGCGAGCGGTGCCACCGCGTTCTTCGAGAACGAGCTCGCCGTGCAGAAAGAGCGTGTGCAGAAAGCCGAAGGCGTCCTCGCGGATTTCGTCGAGCGCGAGCGCATCGTCGTTCCCGAGGATCAGATTCGTTGGGCCGTCAAAGACGCCGTCCGTTTTCGCGACGTGCTCCGTACTCAGACCAACAAGATCAGTGTCGCCGAGCGCAATCTCGCGATCATGAAGAAGCAGCTCGCGGAGCAGCCGGAGCGCATCTTCGCGGACAGCGAGCGGGTGAATCCCGAGGCACAGCTGCTGACCACCAAGCTCGGGGAGCTCGAAGCACGCCGCGCCAACGCCAAGCAGCTCTACACCGACGAAGACCGCACGGTCTCTGACATCGACGGCGAGATTTCGATCCTGAAAGGGAAGCTCGCGCTCGCGCGTGCGAGCAGCGGCATCGTCGGTCGGGAGCGTATGGGCGCGAATCCGATTCGTGAGGTGTTGCAGCAGGAAATCCTGCATCACGAGCGCAATCTCTTCGACCTGCAAGAGCGCGTGAAGGCCCTCCCGAGCTTCCTCGACAACTGGCGCGATCAGAACGAGGAGCAGGCGGTGGCGCTCCGCAAGAAGACCATCGTGCTCGCGTCGCTCGAGCAGGACGTCTCGGCTGCTCGTGAGGCCTACCGGCTCTTCGAGCGCAAGCAAGACGAATCGCGCATCTCGGAAGCGCTCGACAAAGAAGGCATCGTCAACGTGAGCGTGCTCGATCCGGCAAGCCTCGCAACCAAACCCTTCAACTCGATGAGCCCGGTGATGGTGTTTGCCGCGCTCCTCGCGGGTATCGGTCTTGGTGTCGGCTCGGCCGTTGGTATCGAGTTCCTCGGGCGGAACTTCAAGCTGGAGGAGCAGGTGGAACAACACCTCGAGCTGCCCGTGTTCGCTGTCATCCCCGACATCAGCGAGATCGTCGAGCTCCGTTCATGAGCAAGATCTACGAGGCGCTGCAGCGCGCGCAGGAAGAACGCGAAGGGGCGACGATCACGGACGCCCTCGACAGCGAGCCCCGTCCGCCCCGGCGGAGCTGGTGGCGCTCGGGTCGTGCTGCCAAGGCCGCGACCGGCATGCGCGCGAGCGGGAGCCTGCACATCGACTTCGATCTCGCGCCGGACATCGAAGAGGCCTACCAGCGACTCGGCACGCACTTGTTGCTGCCGGGACGCGAAGCGAGCCTGCTCAGGGATCTGATGGTCGTGGCGTCGCAACACGGGGAGGGTGCCACCACGACGGCGGCGCTGTTCGCCTCGACGCTCGCCAAGCGGAAGAAGCTCGACGTGTTGCTCGTCGAAGCCAACTTCCGCACGCCAGCGCTCGAGCAGGTGTTCCCGATCCAGCGGAACGGCGGGTTTGCCGAGCTGGTCGAGGGGCGGCAGGGCATCGAGACGGTCGTGCAATCGACGCCGCAACCGCAGCTCTTCGTCGTCACGAGCGGTCACTACGAAAGCTCGCCCTCGAGCATTCTCGAATCGTCCCGCTTCGGAGAAGTAATGGAAAAGCTCCACGAGCGGTTTCAGTTCGTCGTGTTCGATTCAGCGCCGGTCAACGTCTACACCGACGCACTCATTCTCGGGCCGCGCATGGACGGCACCGTCTTCGTGATCGAGGCCGATCGCACCCGCATCGACGAGGCGCAGCGTGCGAAACGTCAGCTCGAGCGCGCCGGCACCAAGATGCTGGGTGCCCTGTTGAATCGCCGCAAGAGCTACTTGCCAGCCTTCATCGAGGACATGGTCTGAGCGACGTACGCCGTCGCCCGCAGATCGACGAACGACGATGAGTCTCGCAGCGGAGCACGCTCTTCCGGGGTATCGGTCGACGCAAGGCACCAGTCTTCGGACGTCGATCGCCGGCGTGGTCTCGTTGCTGCTGCTTGGGGTCGGGCTCGTGCTCGCAACTCGGGCCCAGCAGGAAGCGGTCGCAGTCGCGTTGATCGTGGCGTCGATGCTGCTGGTCGTCGTGACGGTTCGACCGCAGGTCGGGATTCTGCTCCTGCTCACCAACTATCTGTTTGCCAGCTATCCGACTCCGATCCGCGGTGGCGGTCTTCTGACGATCAACAACGTGCTCGGCATCATCCTCGCCGTCATTCTGCTTGCCGAGCTGGCGCAACGTCCTGACTTCTGGTTCATGCGCTCGCGGCAGGTGCAGATCTACGCGGCCATCGGCGTCGTGATGCTCTTCGGCACGTTCGCATCCTATTGGACGTTCCCCGATCTTCGCGTCACGTGGGGGAAGGTCCGTACGCTCGATCAGACGGCCCCGCTCACCCGTGACTTCATCACACGGTTCGCGTTCATCATCCTCGCAGCGAAGTTCCTGACGACCAAACGCCACATAAAAATGGCGATGACCGTGATCATGCTCTGCCTGATCATGGTCGTGCCTTCTGCGCTCGCCGGATGGGCGAGTGGGGCGTCGGCGGACGGTCGTGCGGCGGCGTCGTTCTCGATGGGGACGAACTCGAACCGGCTCGCGTTCCTGTGCCTGATGCAGGCGGCGCTCTGGTGGTACCTCGGCCAGACGCAGAAATCGCATGCGGTCCGCCTCGTGATCTACGGCATCATCGGTTCGCTGGTGCTGACGGTGCTACTGACGGCCTCGCGCAGCGGCTTCCTCGGTCTCGGCGTGCTCTTCTACCTGCTGATGCGGGATCGTGGAGCCGTGAAGGGCGGCCGGATTCAGATCATCCTGTTGGCGCTGCTCGGAGCCGGCATGATGTTCACGATCGTGCCGCAAGAGAATCTGGACCGTATCGCCAACTTGAATCCGTTTGCGGAAGGCCGTGGCGGCAACACTGGCACGCACTCTACCGAGCGCCGCGTGGAAACCGTTGGACTCGGCTGGGACATCTTTCTCGAGCATCCGATTTTCGGGATCGGGCTCGGGAACTTTCGCGAGGTCGCGCGGCAGGTTTACAACGACCCGTTTTACCGGCCGCCGCACAATTCCTACATCTGGGCGCTCAGCGAGACCGGGATATTTTCCTTCGCGCTTTTTTTGCTCCTCTTTTGGGTGACGTTGCGTGATATCCGTTGGCTGCAGCGATCGCCGGCGACACCGCCCGATCTGCGCTGGATCGCCTCAGCGCTCCATCCCAGCCTGATTCTGCTGCTCTTCTACAGTTTCTTTGCTGACATGTGGTTGAACCCGATCACCTACATCCTGATCGTCCTCACGGTCGTCTTCAAACGCTATGTGAGCTGCCGACGTGTCGTTCTCGCTTGATAACGCCCCGCGCCCGATTGCGTTCTTCTCGCCGGAATTGGTGAGCGGGGGCACGCAACGACATCTCCTCGAGGTGTTGAATCTGATCGATCGTTCGCGATTCACGCCGCTGGTGATTTCGGTGAAGGGAACCGGTCCACTCGGCGCCGCGATCCGCGCGGCCGACGTGGAGCTCTTCGAGCTTCAACTCGGTCCATCGATGATGAGTCGGGATTTCCTGCGCTGTGTGCGTGAAGCCACCGACGTGCTGCGTTCGCGCCGGGTCGCCATCATTCAGTACTTCGAATGGCGGGCCGGACTGATCGCGCTCCTGGCGGCACGTCGCGCGGGTGGATGTCGGATCGTCGCCGCGCGCCGGAGCGTTCCCAAAGAACACGGCGCACAGCGCATGCTCGCCGAGCTCGTCGTTCGGGTCGCCGATCGCGTGATCGTGAACGCGGAGATGTTGCGGCCGCAGGGGTCGACGGGGCAGCGCACCGACGTGATTCCGAGCGGTGTGGATACCGACCGCTTCACCGCGACCGATACGCTCGCCGACGCCAAAGCCGCACTCGACTTGCCCGTCGATCGCCCTGTACTCGGCACGGTCGGCCGACTCGAGCCCCGCAAAGGCACGGCGACGCTCATCGAGGCACTCGCGACACTCCGCGCGGGCGGCCGCCACGACGCGACCGTCGTGATCGTCGGTGACGGCCCGCTTCGCGCCGAGCTCGGCGCGCTCGCCGAGCGGCTCGGCGTCTCGGCGCACGTGCGGTTGCTCGGCGATCGCTCCGAGGTTCGCTCGGTGCTCGCGGCGCTCGACGTCTTCATCCTTCCCTCGCGAACCGAAGGGATGTCGAACGCCCTTCTCGAAGCGATGGCGATGGCCCGACCGGTCGTTGCGACGGCCGTCGGGGGCACCCCGGAAGTCGTGGCCGATGGCCAGTCCGGTCTGCTCGTGCCGGCCGACGATGCTGCCGCGATGGCGCGCAGCATCGAACGTCTGCTCGATGAACCCGCATTCGCGGCCAAGATCGGTGCCGCGGCGCGGCACACCGTCGAGGAACGGTACGGTGCCCGCAGTATGGTACGGCGCCTCGAAGCCGTGTATGCCGCGATCGCCAACTCCGGCGACATCGCGTCCGGCAGCCGCGCGGCGCTGGTGTCGAAACCAAACCTGGATTCTCTCGAGGAGTGTCGCTGATGCCGACTCGGATGATCGTGGTCGAGCTCGCCGACAAAAAGTCGTGCCGCGATGATCGTGTCGTAATCGACACGGGGCAGGGATGGGATCTCCCATGAACGGCGCCGCCATCTTCGCGTACCACAATTTCGTGGAGCAGCCCGGTACGCCGGCGCCGACATCGCAGGCGTACGTGCTGAGCCAGGCGCAGTTCGATGCGCACCTCGACGCGCTTGCCACGCCGGGGCTGCGGGCGAGCCGTCTCGCCGACGTGCTCGCCGTACCCGCGCCGGGGCAGTTCGTCCTGTCCTTCGACGACGGCTATCTCACGGACTACAGCGTGGCCTTCGCCAAGCTCTCCGAGCGCGGATGGCCGGGATGTTTCTTCGTCATTGCCAACCAGGTTGGTCAACCTCGCGCGCTCGGCTGGCGAGAGCTGCGTGAGATGGCTGCGGGCGGCATGGAGATCGGCAGCCACTCGCTGACCCATCCGTTCCTGCATCGCGCCGACCCCGACCTCATTCGCCGCGAGTTCGGCGAGTCGAAGCGGATTCTCGAGGACGGACTCGGGCAAGCCATCCACTTCGCGTCATTGCCCCGCGGCAGTGCCGCTCCAGGCATGGGAGCTCTGATCAAGGAGCTCGGCTATCGCGCGTTTTGCACGAGCGAGCCGGGTTTGGTGTCGGTCCGGACGGATCCCTACGAGGTTCCCCGGATAGCGGTGAAGCAGCGCACGACCCCGATGTTTCTCCGTCAAATCTGTGCCGGGAGTCGTTTTACCCTCGCGACCTTGCAGTCGTTTCATGCGATGAAGAAGGTCGGCAAACAGCTGGTCGGCGCCGAACGTTGGCGGCATATCCGTGGGGTCCTCATGGAAGCCGCCGAGCGCGCGCGCGCCTGAATACATTTACCTCGAGATCACTCACACATGTGCGGGATAGTCGGCCAATTCAATCACGGTGACGGCACACCGATGGGCGGAGACGCGCTCCATCGGATGTGTGCGGCCATCGTGCACCGTGGGCCCGATCACGAAGGGCACTTCGTCGACGGCGCGTTCGGCATGGGCATGACCCGCCTCAGCATCAACGACCTCGAAGGCGGGCATCAGCCGCTCGGCAACGAGGACGGCTCCGTGATGGTGGTGTGCAATGGCGAGATCTACAACTCGCCGGAGCTGCGCGCCGAGCTCGAAGGTCGTGGTCATCGGTTGGGGTCGCACTCGGACGTCGCCGTGATCCCCCACCTCTACGAGGAGTACGGCGAGGACTTCGTCCGGCACCTCGATGGCATGTTTGCCGTCGCGTTGTGGGACAAGCGGAATCGTCGTCTGGTGCTCGCGCGCGACCGCATCGGCATCAAGCCGCTCTACGTCGCGACCCGTCACGGAGCGGTGGCCTTCGCCTCGGAAATCACGGCGCTGATGGCCGGCGGCTGGTGCGAGGAGCTCGACCTCACGAGCCTCCATCATTACTTGTCGCTCGGATACATTCCGGCCCCGGGCAGCATCTTCGCCGGTGTGAGGAAGCTCGAGCCCGGCACGCAGGTGACCTTCTCGGCCGATCGCGCGCCGGTCGAACACCGCTATTGGCAGCTGCGCTTCGCCCCCGAAACTCCCGCGCGTCGCGACGAGGAGTACATCGAAGAGGTGCGCGAGGCACTGCGAGCGGCGGTGAAGAGTCATCTCCTGTCGGACGTGCCGATCGGGGTATTTCTTTCCGGCGGCGTGGATTCGAGCGGGCTCGTCGGCTTGATGAGCGAGCATGCGACCCAGCGCATTCAGACCTTCTCGGTCGGCTTCGAGGAGAAGAGCTTCGACGAGCTCTCGCTCGCGCGTCAGGTGGCGGCGCGCTACGGCACCGACCATCACGAGATCGTCGTGCGACCGGATGCGCTGCGCGTCCTGCCAGCTCTCGTGCATCACTTCGGCGAGCCGTTTGCCGACTCGTCGGCCGTGCCCGTGTACTACGTCTCGGAGCTCGCGGCCCAAAGCGTGAAGGTCGTCCTCTCGGGTGAGGGCGGCGACGAGGTCTTCGCGGGGTACGAAACCTATCTCGCCGGGAAGCTCGCGGCGGTCTACCGGCGGCTTCCGGGTGTGGTCGGCCGTACGCTGCTGCCCGCCGTCGTTCGACGTCTGCCGGTGTCGCACGGCAAGGTCAGCTTCGACTACAAAGCCAAGCGCTTCGTCGCCGGTGCCAATCTGCCGCTCGCCGACGGTCATTTCTGGTGGAAGGTCGTGCTCTCGGAGGCGGCACAAGCCGAGCTCTGCGTGGCGGCCGCCCGCGATCCGCATCTCGAGACGGCGGCGCTCTATCGCGCCGCGGCCACGACGGCGGGCAGCGACGATTGGCTCGCCCGTCTCCAAGCGATCGACGCCAACATCTATCTTCCCGACGACATCCTCACCAAAGCCGATCGCATGAGCATGGCGCACTCGCTCGAAGCGCGGGTGCCCTATCTCGACACGAAGCTCGTCGAGCTGGCCGCGCGTCTCCCGAGCGACGTGAAGCTCCGGCGGTTCAGCAAGAAGTGGATCTTGAAGCAGGCGCTCGCCAAGCACGTCCCAGCGTCGATCCTCGACGGCAAGAAGCGGGGTTTCAACGTGCCGGTGGCGAGCTGGCTGCGCGGCGACCTGCACGACATGGTCGCCGACGTGTTGTCCCCGGCGGCGCTTCGCCGGGTCGGGCTCTTCGAGCCCGCCTACGTCCAGCGTCTGATGACCGAGCACGACTCGATGCAGGCCGACAACAGCCGTCAGCTGTGGACGTTGCTGGTCTTCATGAATTGGTACGACATGTGGCAACAGACGCGCGCCGCTGGGCGCGCCGCTGCCGTCGCTTCTCACCCCCCAGTGCCAACCGAGGCCGCCGTCGGCCTGGCATCCCGAGGATCCTGAGACCCCCCATGAGCATGCACACTCCCGTCAGTGCGTCCGTCACCCCGCGGATGCCGAACCTCGAGCCGGCACCCGAGGCCGTTCGTGCGCCCGCCCCCGTGGAGCTCACGGTCGTGGGGGGCGCCACGCCGATTTGGCAGCGGCTCGCCGCAATCGTCGGACTCTTCTTGCTGTCGCCGCTCGCGTTCGTCATCGCCGTCGGGATCAAGCTCACGAGTCAGGGTCCGATTTTGTATCGCGGCAAGCGTCTCGGCCGCGGCGCGCAGGTCTTCACCATCTTCAAGTTCCGCACGCTCGAGGTCGGCGCCGAGCAACGCATCGGGGCGCGGCTGCTCGAGCATTCCGACGGCCTCTATACGCGCATCGGCCGCATGCTGAAGCGCGCCAAGCTCGACGAGATACCCCAGCTCCTGAACGTCATCCTCGGTACGATGAACCTGGTCGGTCCGCGTCCCGTGCGTCCGATCTTTCTCGAGACGCTATCGCGCGAGATTCCCGGCTATCTGCGTCGATTCGGGGTGAACCCGGGCATGACCGGGTTGGCTCAGGTCCGCGGCGGCTACTTCACGCACCCGCGCGACAAGCTGCGCTACGACGAGATCTACATCCGCAATCGCGGCTGGTGGCTCGACGTCCGGCTCGTCACGCTGACGTTCATCAAGGTGCTGAACCGTTGGATGACGCTCGGGCTGTTGCTGACCGCGCTCTTCCTGTCGGCCGCACTCCTGCCGGGCCTTTTTCACTATCCCTTCCAACTCGAGGTTGGCACCTTCAAGCTGAGCCCGTTCGAGGTGTTCGTCGCGGTGACGGCGGCGTGGATCGCGGTCCAGCGCTCGCCGCGTCATCAACTCTGCATCTACGACACGCCCGTCAACGGGGCGATCGGCGCGTTCATCGGATTCGCCGCGTTCGCGTCGCTCCTCTCGGCCGAGCCGGCGTCGGCGATCCAGGGCGTACTGTATTACGTCGCGACCGGCTTCTTTCTCACGTTCCTGATCGTCACGACGCGGCTCTCGCAGACCGAGGCCAACCAGATCTCCACGGTGGTCGGGCTCTCAGCCGTCGGCGTGTCGTTGATCGGTCTCATGCAAATCGGTCTCGAGAATCAGCTCGGCGTGCAGAGCGCCCCGCGCATGTCGTCGACGCTCGGCAATCCCGTCCTGCTCGCGACGTATCTCGTGCTCGGGTTGCCGTTTCTGCTGACGCAGATGCTGCACAGCCGCACACGCGAGGTGCGCGACCTCTGGGTCGCCTGCGCGACGATCGCGCTCGTCGGCGTCTTTCTCACGCAGACCCGCATGGGGTTCGTCGCGCTGATCGTGACCTTCGGCACGTTCCTCTGGCGGAGTCGCTACCGGTTGCTCGCCATCCTCGGATTGGTCGGGGCGATGCTCGCGCTGGTCGCGATCGGCGGCGAGCGTCTGCGCCTTTCGCTTCCCGAGGTCACGGCGGAAGCGTCACGGCGGACCGAGGCGGTGAGCGAAGTGTTCTCCGCGCCGGCTTCCGAGCTGCTCTTCGGTGTCGGCAGCATTCGGCGTCAGGCGGTATCGCCGATCCCCGACAAGGATCGAGCGTGGATCTCGAGCAACATGCACCTCACGTTGATCCGTCAGCACGGTCTCATCGGCTGGGGTTTGATGCTCTGGATCTTCGGCGCGACCTTGATCGCGCTCTATCGCGGCTACGACCACATTCACGACCCGCACATGCGGCGGATCGTCTGGGCGATCTTCAGCTCAATGGTCGGCATCCTGATCTCGATGGCCGACGCCAACGTGTTCTTCAGCGTGACGATCCAGATCTTTTTCTGGGGGATGGTCGGCGTCGGGCTCGGCATCATCACGCATCTGAGCGGGCGGCGTCCTACGTTCCGCGTGTTGTGGCGATTCGGCGAGCATGGGGATTGAGGGAACGGGACGCATGAGCGGAAGCGATTCGCGCGTCGGCATCGCCGGCGGCATCGGACGAGGGCTCCTCGCGGGACTCGCGTCGGGAACCATTTGGTGGCTCGTCGAGTTTGCGGTGAACTGGACGTTCGGCGGCGTCATCCCGATGCGCGAGTCGCTGATCGTGCTCGCGCTCGATCTCGCGGTTGCCGGCTTCGGGGGCCTCTTCGTCGGGGCGGTGGTCGCGGCGCTGGGTCGCGGCGACGGCGTCGTCGCCTACGCGCTCGGAATGACGGTCGTCTTCGGGCTGCTGCGGGTGTACGAGCCGCCGTCGCTCTTCGGTGAAGCCCTCTTCGTCGTCGTCGGCGGCCTTGGCGCTGGGATCGGCGTTCTCATCGCGGGTCGGCGTGTCGGATGGCACGGCTTCGTCCACGTGGCGCTCGTCGCAACCGCGGCCCTGGCGCTGGGGAAGACCACCATCACTGAGGTCCAGAGCTCGTACTTCAGCAAGCAGGAGCCGAACGGCTACGTGCTGATCGCGGTGCTCGCGATCTTGCCGATCCTCGGCGTGGCGCTCGATCGCCTTCTCGCGTTCGTATTGCGGCGGGACATCGTACGGCTCGCGAGCCTGCTGGTCGTCGCTGCCGTGGCCGCGCTGATCTGGGGGAAGCCGCTCTCGACCGCGGCCTTCGACGATCCGCGACCGCTTCGTGCTGTCGCGCCGGCGTCGTCGCCGGACGTGTTCTTGATCTCGATGGACACGACCCGCGCCGATCACATGTCGACGTACGGGTATGCGCTCGAGACCTCGCCGCACCTGACGGCGCTCGCCGCCGACGGCTTGAACTTCACGCAGGCGCGCTCGCCGGCGCAATGGACCGTCCCCGGCCACGCCTCGATGCTCACCGGCATGTATCCGAGCCGTCATGGCGCGCATTACGTCGGCGGTTGGCAGGGCGGCCCCGAGATCTACGGCCGTCGTCGCGTGTTCCCGCTCGCCGAGGACAAGACGACGCTTGCGGAGGTGCTACGCGAGCGCGGCTGGGTGACGGGCGGCTTCGTCGCGAACTTCGCGAATCTCTATCGCGGCTTCGGTATGGCGCAGGGCTTCCAACATTACGAGGATCATCCGAGCTTGTTGCTCCGGCCGATCCCGCACGTCGTCGGCTTCATGCAGCAGTTCTCGCCGTCCTTCATGAAAAAGCCGTTCCGGAGTGCTCAGGACATCAATGCGGGTGCGCTCACGTGGCTCGACTCGCTGCCGCAGGGCCGTCCCGGGTTCGTTTTCATGAACTACCTCGAGCCGCATCACTGGATTGCGGCACCGCCATACGACCTCTGGGCCCGGAACCTGCCGCACGCGAAGCAGCTGGCCCGGAAGGGCCTCTTCACGCACAAGGTTCCCGCCGGTCTCACGAAGGAAGAGCGCGACTTCGTCACCGCCAATTACGATGGCCAGATTCTCGCGATGGACGCCGCGCTGGGCGAGCTCGTCGACGAGCTGAAGAAGCGCGGGCGCTACGAGAATGCGCTGATCGTCGTCTCGGCCGATCACGGCGAGCTGCTCGGCGAGCACGACATCGTCGGGCACGGCGGGCGCATGATGTACGAAGGCTTGCTCCACATCCCGTTGGTGGTGAAGCTGCCGGGGGCCGCGCGTCCGAAGGCCGTCGTGAAAGATCAGGTGCAGCTCGTCGACATCTTGCCGACGGTGCTGCAGACGCTGGGCGCGCCCATTCCAGGCGGCGTGCAAGGCTCGCCGCTCCAGCAGGTCGCCCGCAACAGTCTCGCCGAGGAGCACATCAATCCCGAGTTCGTCTCGTTCTACGGCGAGGTCTACAACCGTGCGCTGCGCGTCATCTACGAAGGCTCCTACAAGCTGATCTCGTCGTCGCGCGGTGAGCGCCTCCTCTTCGATCTGAGCAAGGATCCCGACGAGACCACCGACCTTGCGACGCAAGAGCCGCAACGCGTGACCGGCATGGAAGAAGATCTCGATGCCGCGATGAGCACCATGGAACCGAAGGTCGCGACCGCATCCCATCCGTAAAGAGGACTCGATGACCCCCCCTGACTCCACCGCCCCCACGTCCACTGCCGGCACACCGAGGATCTCGGTCGTCATGCCGGTCTACAACTCCGAGCGTCTGCTCGGGGAGTGTCTGAGCGCGCTCCGGGCCAGCACGTTTCACGACTACGAGATCATCGTGGTCGACGACAGCTCCACCGACACCTCCCGCGACATCGCGGCGTTCCACGGCTGTCGCGTCGTCCCGAGTGGCGGACGGCTCGGGCCGGGCAGGGCGCGCAACAAGGGCGTCGAGCACGCGGACGGCGACATCGTGTTCTTCATCGACTCCGACGTCGTCGTGCGACCAGACACGGTGACGCGTCTGGTCGCGGCATTCGATCGCGATCCCGGTCTTGCCGGCATCGTGGCCGTCCAGTCGCCGACCATGCGTTTTCGAAACCTCTGCAGCGTCTACA
This sequence comes from Binatia bacterium, assembly GCA_039917665.1. Classification (GTDB taxonomy): domain Bacteria; phylum Desulfobacterota; class Binatia; order UTPRO1; family UTPRO1; genus UTPRO1. Next base: position 17,429 of record JBDSJB010000013.1, on the reverse strand, counting down.
AGAACCTCTGGATGCACTACACCTACGTGCGTCGCGCCGGGGAAGACGTGCCGCTCTTCTACACGACGGCGGCGGCCATTCGTCGCCAGGCGTTCCTCGACTCGGGTGGCTTCGACGCGAACTACGTCGACCCGAACATCGAGGACACCGATTACGGTCAGAAGCTCGCCAGTCAGGGCTTCCGGGTGCAGATTCTTCCCGACCTCGAGGTCGAGCACGTCAAGGGCTACGACCTCGCAGGTCTCCTGCGAGTCGACTTCCTACGCTCTATGTCGCTTGCGAGGTTGAAGCTGCGAAAAAGCGCTGACGGAATCGGCACCAACGACACTTCGGTACCCACCGGGTACATCGTGAGCGTTCCGCTCGCCGGACTCGCGATGCTGGCTCTGTTCGTTGGCCTCGTCCTGGGCAACCGGACCCTCCTGATCGCGAATTTTCTCGCACTGGGGGCCATTCTCGTGCTAAATGTCCCGTTTCTCAGGCTGATTCGCGCCCACGGTGGGGTACGGGCGTGGGGCCTGAGCTGCGGCCTACTGATCATCGAACTTCTTGCCGCCGGTGCGGGTAGCGCCGTCGGCATCGCAACCTATCTTGCTGGAAAGAAGTACTAGGAGGATTTTCCGATGGGCTACCTGGACTACCTGCGGCACGGCGGCAAGATGTTCTCGAAGAAGGGCGCGATGCCGGCGTACATGGTGTACTTCATCGCCGACGCCTGTAACGCGAAGTGCAAGCACTGCCTGCTCGCAGATGGCGCGCACCCCGGCTGGGAAACTCCCAGCATGCAGTTCAAGAAGCAGGAGCTCACGCTCGAAGAGGTCGACAAGATCACGGCGAGCATGGGCAAGAGCTTGATGTTCTTGCTGCCGACTGGTGGTGAGCCGTTCCTCCGCAAGGACATCGGCGAAATCGTCAAGATTTTCTACAAGAATACGGGCGTCCGGAACGTCGGCATTCCGACCAACGGCTCGACCGTCGCACGCACGCTGAAGATCGTCGAGGACGTGCTGAAGTCCTGTCCCGATCTCGATCTCGGCATCGACGTCTCGCTCGACGGCGTCGGCGCGTTGCATGACGAAATCCGCGTCTTCCCGGGTCTCTTCGAGCGTTCGGTGCAGACCTACCGAGAGCTGAAGAAGCTCTCGAAGCACTACCCGAAGCTGAACGTGAACGTCGAGACGACGGTGTCGTCGCACAACGACAAGCATCTCATGGAGAACTACGCGTGGTTCCGCCGTGAGCTCGAGGTCGACAACGTGTTCACGCTGCTCACGCGCGGGAGCCCGAAAGAGTCGATCGCGAAGTTCTTCGACGTGAAGCTCTACGAAGAGTACGCCGCCCTGATCGAGAAGGACATGAAGAGCGGCTCGCTCTCCGGCTACGACACCTTCCCATTCGCCGACATCATCAACGCGAAGCGCATCGTGCGGCATCGGTTGATCGCCGAGATCGCGAAGACCAACACCTATCAGATTCCGTGCTTCGCCGGCTCGCTCGGTGCCTGCATGTTCGCGAACGGCGACATCCTGCCGTGCGAGCTCTTGATCGATCGCAAGCTCGGCAACGTGCGCGACGTGAACTACGACTTCAAGAAGATCTGGTACAGCCAGAAGGCCGACGAGACCCGTAAGTTCATTCGCGACACCAAGTGCTTCTGCACGTACGAGTGCTTCCTCACGGTCAACATTCTCTTCAACCCTCGGATGATGCCGAAGATCCTGAAGGAGTGGGGCAGCCTGAAGGTGCGGAAAGCGATGCGCGCAATGGGTCTCGCCGAGAAGCAGGAATCGGCCGTCCTCAAGCATCAAGGTGGTGGCTGCATCAATACGGCCATCGCCGCGCACAACCAGAAAGTCCTGAACGGCGGCGCGACGAACGCCAACGGTCATGCGAATGGCGCCCTCAACGGCGCCGCCAACGGCGCTGCTCACTCGAGCAGCGAAACACACCCGCTCAACTGATCTCGTCTGGGGCCGTGACCGCCAGAGTCGCGGCCCCACCCACCTGTCACACATTCCACCGGCGCCACGCCGGCATTTCGACTGGAGGTCCCCCATGTACCGAGGCAAGCGCGTTTCCGTGGTCATTCCGTGCCACAACGAGGAAGGTGGTATCGCGGCCGTGATGGCGCAGATGCCGCCGATCATCGACGAGGTCGTCGTGGTCGACAACAACTCGACTGATCGGACCGCCGAGGTCGCAACTGCGGCCGGCGCGCGCGTCGTCAGCGAAACCCGCAAGGGCTACGGCTACGCGCACAAAGCCGGCTATGCGGCGGCCACGGGCGACATCATCGTCACGATGGATGGGGACGGGACGTATCCGCCCGACAGCGTGCCGCTCCTCCTGCACGTCATGATCGAGGAGAAGGTCGACTTCATTACGGCGCGACGTTGGTACTCGAAGAGCGGCGAGGTGAAGAGCCCGATCCGCTTGCTCGGGAATGCCATCCTCTCGGGCGCGATGATGTCGCTCTACTTCAAATTCATCATCGACTCGCAGTCGGGCATGTGGATGTTCAAGAAAGAGATCCTTCCCGAGCTCGACCTGACCAGCAACGGCATGGCGCTCTCGGAAGAGATCAAGATCGAAGCGTTCACCCATCCGGGCATCCGCTGCCTCGAGATGCCGATCTACTACGGTGCTCGCATCGGTGAGTCGAAGCTCAACATCTGGCGCGATGGTTTCTACAACCTGTTCTTCCTGGTGAAGAAGCGCTTCATGCTGCGGAAGAAGCAGCCGCGGCTACGTGTCGTCGAGCCGATCCGTCCGGCCACCGACGCGGTCGAGCCGCCGATCGAGCGCCGCGCCGTCAACTAGCCGCGACGCATGGCACTGCCGATCGCGCACGCGGCGGCGGGCTACCTCGTGCATCGCGCCACGCGCGGGGATAGCCCAACGCGCGGCGATCGCGCGGAGCGCGTCGAAAGATCGGAGCGCGTCGATACCTCGGCGCGCCCCCGGTCCAGCGGGAGCTTCCCGTTCTCGGACTGGCGGCGCGCCGCTCTTTTCATGCTCATCGGGAACCTGCCCGACTTCGACTTCATCGTCGGGTTCGTCGCGGGCCGCCCCGGTCTCTTCCATCGGGGCATCAGTCACACGGTGGTTGCCGCCGTCGCTTTCGGCGTGGCGGTCGGCGCGTGGTGCCAGTGGCGAGGGCGCGCGCGCTTCGGGCCGACGGCGCTGGCGTTCGGTGCGTGCTACCTTTCGCACCTCGTTCTCGACGCGGTGACGATCGACCATCGACCGCCATTCGGTGGCCAATTCTTCTGGCCGTTCTCTTCGGAGTATCTCATCTCGCCGGTGACGATCTTTTCTGAGATCCTCATCGATGGGCGGACGCGCGCCGACTTCATTCGTACGACGGTCAACTGGCAGACGGTGAGCGTCCTGATGCGCGAGGCCGGAATCGTGGCAGCGACGGTGGGAGCCTGGATGCTCGGTGAGACGTGGCTCTCGCGCGCTAGTGGCCGCCAGGATTTCCAAGCGGAACGCCGTGAGGAGGATCTCGCCTGATGGGTTTCTGGCCGCTCGCGGCCTACCTCGCTGGCGTGATGGCGCTCTTCGTTCGCTTCGAGGATCCCGCGGCCCGGCGCGGGCACCGTCAGCTCGTGGCGAGTGATGCCGATCTCGCCATGGTGAAGCGGCATCACGCGGTCTTCTACGCGCTCTTGATGGCGGCCCCGATCGAATGGGTGTTCCGCGGGCGACCCGCGGGAGCGATGCAGATCTTGGGAGCGCTGTTGTTGGGCGCCGGGGTGGCCGGCTACCTCCATGCGGGCCGGGCCCTCGGCAATCAGCTCGGTCCGTTGATCGCACCGGCCGAGCCCGCCGTGTTGATCGAGCGCGGCCCCTACGGCCGGCTCCGCCATCCGATGTATCTCGCCGAGCTCGCCATGGCGTTCGGGGCCCCTGCGCTCCTCGCGGCATCGTGGACCTTTTTCCTGAGTGGGCTTTTTACCGTCCTCGTGATCCAACGGATCGGCGTCGAGGAGCGCGCGCTCGCCGAACGCCTTTCGGACTATCCCGCCTACGCTGCTCGCACCTCCCGACTCATCCCCCATGTCTACTGATCGCACCCCCATCCGCCCCTCGGTACCGCTCGTTTTGGCGCTCCTCGCGTGGGCGGCGCTGGTGTATGCGGCCTACATGACGAGCTACGTCCACTGATGATCGACGCGGCGATTCTCATCGTGGTGCTCGTCGCGCTCTACGGCGCAGGACGGCACGCGCTGCGCGCGGTGCCGTTCGTCGACGGGGTCGAAGAGGGCGTCTTCGCGATCGCGCTCGGCCTCGGTCTGCTCGCCTACGCGACGCTCGGGCTCGGCGAGCTCGGTCTCCTGCGTCGCCCGATGCTCGTCGCCGTGCTCGCGGCGGCGGCATGGTTCGGACGGCACGAAGCGGTGAGTGGCCTCGCCCGCGGTGGCCGCGCCATCGGGCGCTGGTTGCGCCATGCGCCGCGTGGTGAGCAGGCCGCCGTCGCACTCGGAATCGCGCTCCTCGCCGTGGAATGCCTCCTCGTACTCGCGCCCGCATTCGGGGGCGATCAGACGAAGTATCAGCTCGTATACCCCCGTCTCTTCGCGGAGGCCGGCGCGCTCGTCCAGACGCCGTGGAGCTTCTGGGGGTACATGCAGTACCTCGTGAACATGCTCTTCGCGGCGGCGTTCGTGCTCCGCGGCGACGTATTGGCGCGGTTCGTGAACGTGGCCTTCGGCGTGCTCGCGACGTTCGCCGTGTTCACGCTCGGCCGGCGTTGCCACAGCCGCACCGTCGGGGTCTGGGCGGCGCTGCTGTTCTTCACCATGCCGTTCACCGCGACGCTGATGGTGCGGGCCTGGGTCGAGTTCGCCCTCACGCTCTACGTCGTGCTCGGGGTGATCGGGGTGGTCGCCTGGCGCGAGACGGGGACGCGCAGCTGGCTCGCGCTCGCCGCCGTCATGGGAGGCTTCGCGGCCGATACCAAACTCATGGGCGTGCTCGCGCCGTCGCTGCTCGGTGTCGTCGTCTTCGCGACGGCCGTCCGGCAAGGTGGCTTCGCTGTTGCCTTCCGGACGACCATCGGGTTCGGCCTCGTAGCGATGCTCGTCGCGTCGCCATGCTATCTGCGCAATGCCGCGGCCACCGGCAATCCGATTTTCCCGTTTGGCTATGGCGTCTTCGGCGGCCGCAACTGGAGCGCCGAGGCCGCGCGCGGGCTGGACGATTACTACGCGGCCTATCGCGATACCCACATGCAGAAGCGTGGGGCAGGGGCGTACGGCTCCTGGCGCGAGGCGCTGCGATTCCCCTGGGACGCCACGATGGCGCCATACGCGTTCGAGAACGTAGGACGCTTCGCGTATGACGTCGGCCCGTTCCTGTTGGCCTTCGTCCCCGGCGTGCTGCTGCTCCGGCGTGATCCCCGCGCCTGGATTCTCGTCGGTCTGGGATTGGCCTACAGTGCGACGGTCGTCCTCGGCATGTGGGCGCACCCCCGATACATTCACCCGACTCTGCCGCTCTTCCTGATCGTGGGTGTCCAGGCGCTCTGGGCCGTCGGGACGCTCGGACCGCTGGTGCGGCGCGGCGTGGTCGGGGTGCTCGGTCTCACGGTCGCGCTCCAGGCGGTGACGGCACTCCGCGTGGTCGCCCCGCTCGTGCCGGACAGTCTCCGGTTTGCAACCGGGCGGCTTTCGGAAGATGCCTTCCTCCGCCGTTACGAACGCCGCTATCCGCTCTGGGATCTCGTCAACCGGGAAGTACCAACCACGGGGAACGTCCTCATCCTCGCCATGATTCCACACCCCTACCACATCATCCGGCCCTTCACGTTGGCGAGCCCGCTCGAGCAGGGCGCGATCGACTATCGGCGACTCTCCACCGTCGCCGACCTCACGGCAGCGCTCGCGCCGTACGGCATCACGCACGTCGTCCGCGAGCCGGACGACGAGAAGATCGGCACCAATCCGATCGGCGAGCGCGTGACGCGTCTCTGGGACGAGCTGATCGCGAGCGCCGAGAAGGTCGGTGAGACGCCGACCGGCGCGCTTTATCGGCTCCGCCCGGTCGTCGCCGGCGAGGATCGCACCAGCGTGCACCCGGCGGGCGGTTCGTGAAGCAGCGCAAGTCCAGCGGCAACATGCTGCTCGACATCGCCGGCCTGATCGGCTCGCGATTGATGTTGGTGATCTTCGGGTTCGGCACCGGCATCATCACGGCCCGTCTGCTCGGTCCGCACGATCGCGGGATCTTCACGCTCCTGATCATGCTGCCGCAGACGCTCGTGACGTTCGTCAAGATGGGTGTCGCGCAGGCGAACGTCTACTACATCCGGCGCGCCAACGTGCCGGTGTCGGTGGTGGCGTCCAACTCGTTGATGCTGACGTTCGCGGTCACCATCGTGTGCTTGCTCGCGTGTCTGGTCGGCGGGCAGTGGTTCATCGACCCGTTCGTCGACGGGGCGCCGTGGTCGTACGTGTGGCTGTCGTTGATCTTGGTGCCGTTCCTGCTGATCGAGAGCTATTTTCTCGCGATCCTGCAGGCGGTCGAAGCGTTCGGGCCGTACAATATGCAGTCGATCTACAAGGCCGTCATGAGCTTCGTCGGGATCGCGACGGCGCTGCTGTTGCTGCACGGGAAGCTCTGGTCGGCGTTGGTGTCGCAAGTCTCTGTGCTCGCGATCGCCAACCTTTGGGTGCTTTGGCAGGTCTATCGCATCGAGCCGTACCGCCTCGGGTGGGACAACAACGTCGGCAAAGGGATGCTCGAGTTCGGCGCCAAGTCGTACGTCCAGACGCTCGCGGCGCACCTGCACTATCGGATCGACCTCTACCTGATCGCGCTCTTGCTGAATCCCGAGCAGGTCGCGTTCTATTCGATCGCGGTCAACATGACCCATCCGATCCTCCAGATTCCGGACGCCATCGGGACGGTGATCTTCCCGAAGCTCGCCGGCTCGTCGGATGCGGCGGCGCACCAGCGGACGGCCGTCACCTGTCGCCACACGCTCTTCGCCACCATCATCGCGGCGATCGTGTATGCCGGCATCGGCAGTCAGCTGATGGTGTTCTTCTACGGCTCGCGGTACGCGCCGGCGATTCCACCGATGTTCATGATGCTGCCCGGCATCATCATGATCTCGCTGTACCAGATCCTGACCCGGAACTTCACGAGTCGAAACAAGCAGCAGATCAACATCATCTCGGCTGGCGTCGCGCTCGTCGTGAACACGACCGCCAATCTGATCCTCATTCCCCGGATGGGCATCGTCGGGGCCGCGTTGTCGACGGCGATTTCCTACTCGCTGGCCGCGCTGATCCTGTTGGTCGTGTTCGTGCGGGAATCGGGTGCGACGGTGCGTGAGACGGTGCTCGTCAGCGCCGAAGATCTGGCGCGCTATCCGCAGATGTTCTGGGCGACCAGCGCGCGCTTCCGCCGGTCGGGAACGGTGGCGAAGTAACGCGAACGGAGGACGGGGTGGGGAAGGTGCTGGTCATCGGATTGGACTCGGCGCCGCCGAGCCTGATCTTCGACGTCTTCCGCGGCGAAATGCCGACGTTGTCGGGTCTGATCGAACGCGGCGCGCACGGCCGGCTCGCGAGCACGAACCCGCCGATCACGGTGCCCGCCTGGACCGCCATGATGTCGAGCAAGGATCCGGGTCAGCTCGGCTGTTACGGTTTCCGGAACCGCAAAGACCATTCGTACGACGGCTACGCGTTCGCGAACTCGTCGATGGTGAAGGAGCCCCGCCTCTGGGATCTCCTCGGCGACGCAGGCAAGCGGTCGATCGTCCTCGGCGTGCCGCAGACGTATCCACCGCGGCCGCTCCTCGGCGAGATGGTGACCTGCTTCCTGACGCCGTCGACCAAGGCGCAGTACACGCACCCCGCCAGCTTGAAGGCGGAAGTCGAGTCGGTGTCGGGTGGCTACGTGCTCGACGTGGACGACTTCCGCACGGCCGATAAGGCGGCGCTGCTCGAGCGCGTCTACACGAAGACGAAGAAGCACTGGGCGGTCGCGCGTCACATGGCGAAGACGCGACCGTGGGACTTCTTCATGCTGGTCGAGATGGGGCTCGACCGGATCCACCACGGGTTCTGGAGCTACATGGATCCGGAGCATCACAAGTACGAGCCCGGCAATCCCTTCGAGCACGCGATCCGCGACTACTATCGCTACCTCGATGGTGAGCTGAAGTCGCTGCTCGACCTCGTCCCACGCGACACGGTGGTCGTCGTCGTCTCCGACCACGGGTCGAAGCGCATGGCGGGCGGCCTCTGCTTCAACGAGTGGCTGATCCGCGAAGGCTTCCTCACGCTGAAGAACCCGCCGACGACCCCGACGCCGATCGGCAAGGTCGCGATCGATTGGAACCGCACGAAGGCTTGGGGCGACGGCGGCTACTACGGCCGTTGCTTCATGAACGTGAAAGGCCGCGAGCCCGAAGGCACGATCGCTCCCGCCGACTACGAAAAGGTCCGCGACGAGCTGATCGCCGGCATCGCCGCGATCACCGACGATCACGGCGTGAACATCGGCTCGAAGGCGTTCCGGCCCGAGGACATCTATCGAGAGGTGCGCGGGGTCGCGCCCGACTTGATCGTCTACTTCGGTGATCTCGCCTGGCGCTCGGTCGGCGCGGTCGGCATGGGCGGCATCCACACCTTCGAGAACGACACGGGGCCGGACGAGGCCAACCACGATTGGTTCGGCATCTTCGTGCTCTCGACGCTGGAGGGCCAGCCGCCACTCTCTGGCGACCTCGGCGATCTTTCGATCTACGACGTCGCCCCGACGCTGCTCCGCCTCTTCGACCAGCCGGTGCCCGCGGACATGATCGGCACGCCGCTCGTGCGATAGCGCGGCCACGCCGCTCGTAAGGTAGACTCGCCGCCGTGACCGCACGACACGTCGCCGTCGACGTCCTGACCGGCTTCCTCGGCAGCGGCAAGACGACGCTCCTCAAGCACGCGCTCGCGCACGGCCTCCAGGGCAAGCCGGTCGCTCTGATCGTCAACGAGATCGGCGACATCGGCATCGACGGCCGGGTCGTCACGGGTTTGAACTACGTCGAGAAGATGGTCGAGCTCTCGAGCGGCTGCATCTGCTGCTCGATCGACGAGTATCGCTTCGACCTGGCGATCCAGGAGATCGTCGAAACCGTCCAGCCGCATTTGATCGTGATCGAGTCGACCGGGCTCGCCGATCCGGAGCCGCTCGCGTACCGCGTGAAGAGCGCTGGGTTGCACCTGGACGCAATCATCACGGTGGTGGATGCCGAGAACGTCGAGCGGTTCCTCGGCGAGACCGAAGTCGCGGGCGCGCAGATCGCCGCCGCGGACTTCTTGGTGGTGAACAAGACCGATCTCGTGGCTCCCGCGGCCGTCGCTCGGGTGCGGAAGCGGCTCGCCCGACTAAACGCGCGCGCGCTGCAATTCGAGACCGTGCGCGGGGCAATCGGCGCCGACGTGCTCTTCGCGACCGACGTCGCCGCGCATCGTGAGCGGGCCACGGAGCCGCGGGCAGCGTCGCCGCATCTCGCCCACGACGCGTTCGAGTCCTTCCTCTACCGCAGCCGTGTGCCGCTCGATCAGCCTGCGTTCGAGTCTGCGCTGGAGCATGTGCCGCCCGACGTCATCCGCGCCAAAGGCATCGTGCGCCTCGTCGATCGCGATTGGCACTGTCTCTTCAACGTGACGTGCGGCCGGGTCGAGCTCGGCTGGCTGAAGCTCGGCGACACGCAGAACGAGAATCAGGCCGTGTTCATCGGCCGCCAACTCGGCCGTCATCGCGACGCCGTTCTGGCGGCGCTCGCCGCCTGCGAACGGCCGGTCGGTCGGCGAAAGCCGTAGGCGCTATCGCCGAGAGCCGTAGGCTGCATCGCGAAGAGCCATAGGCTCTGCGGCGGTCGCGTCGTTTTCTTGCCGCTCGACTTCCGCACTTTGGCGGTCGTCGCTGTCGGTCCTTTGCTTTATCGTGTCAGTCCCAGTCGTCGATCCCCATCAGGAGGCACTTTCATGGAGTTGTTGGACAAGATTCGCAGCCGGAAGGCGCGCACGGGTGTCATCGGTCTCGGTTACGTCGGATTGCCGCTCGCGATCGAGTTCGCGCACGCCGGCTTCCACGCGGTCGGCATCGACGTCGATCAGCGCAAAGTCGACGCCGTGAACGGTGGCACGTCGTACATCGTCGACACGGCGTCAGAGGAGATCGCGTCGCTGGTGGCGACGGGCCGTCTCTCGGCCACCAACGACTTTGCCGTGCTGGCGGACTGCGACACGATCAACATCTGCGTGCCGACGCCGCTCCGGAAGACCAAAGACCCGGACATGACGTTCATCCTGGCCGCGGTCGCCGAGATCAAGAAATACATTCGTCCCGGTCAGCTCGTGATCCTCGAGTCGACGACGTATCCCGGCACGACCGACGAGCTCGTGCTCCCGGCCCTCGAAGAGATGGGCCTCAAGGTCGGGCAGGACTTCTTCCTCGCGTTTTCTCCCGAGCGCATCGATCCTGGCAACAAGCAGTACCAGACCCGCAACATCCCGAAAGTGGTCGGCGGCATCACCGCGCAGTGCACGCAAGTCGCAAAGGCGCTCTACGAGCAGAGCATCGACACGGTCGTGCCGGTGTCGTCGACGCGCGTTGCCGAGATGGTGAAGCTTCTCGAGAACACGTTCCGGAGCGTCAACATCGGCCTGGTGAACGAGCTCGCCTTGATGTCGGCCAAGCTCAACATCAACGTCTGGGAAGTGATCGACGCGGCGGCGACCAAGCCGTTCGGCTTCATGCCGTTCTATCCGGGTCCCGGACTCGGCGGGCACTGCATCCCGATCGACCCGTTCTACCTCGGCTGGAAGGCCAAGATGAACGGGTTCGAGCCGCGCTTCATCGAGCTCGCCGGCCAGATCAACGAGTCGATGCCGAAGTTCGTCGTCGACAAGGTGACCGATGCGCTCAACAACGACGGCAAGGCCGTCCGTAACTCGCGCATTCACGTGCTCGGCGTGGCCTACAAGCGCGACGTCAACGACGTGCGTGAGTCGCCGGCGCTCCACGTCATTAAGATGCTGCTCGACAAGGGCGCCAAGGTCACCTACAGCGACCCGTTCGCGCCGACCATTCGTGAGGACGGCATGGAGCTGAGCGAGACGCCGGTGCGGCAGGCGCTCGAGGCCGGCACCGATTGCGTCGTGCTGCTCACCGATCATACGGCCTTCAACTATTCGGAGATCGTGCACCTCGCGCCGGTGATCATCGACACGCGGAACGCGCTCCGCGACTTCATCGGCGGCAACATCATCCGCCTCTGAGGCCGGCATGCGTCAACACCCGACCGCGCTCCCCAGCGCCTGGCCGATCGCGGGTGGCCACGCGTCGGTCGCGTTGGTGGTCGGGTCCCTGGCGTCGGCCGGGATCGCCCGCCACGTCGAGGCGCTCGCACGTGGCCTCGGGGCAGGCCGCCATCGCGTGCACGTCTACGTCCTGGAAGACGCGCCCGCCGGGATGGCAGAGCGGCTGGCCGCCCGGAACGTTCCGCTGACGGTGTTGCCACGCCGTCGCCCGTACGAGCCGGGGCGGGTCATGGCGCTGACGCGTGCCCTGAAGCGCGACGGCATCGATCTGGTGCACGCGATTCTTCCGGCCGGGGCCGCCTACGGTGCCATCGCCGCCCGCCTCGCCGGTGTGCCGATCGTGATCGTGTCCACCCGCGCCGGGGATCCGCCCGAGCAGCGGCGCGTGCGGACGTTGCTCCATCGCATTTATCGGAACGCGACCGCGCTCACGGCCAATACCCAGGCGCAGGCCCGGCAGCTCGCCGCCGAGGCGCAGGTCCCCGTCGAACGCGTGCAGGTCATCTACGACGGCGTCGACCTCACGCGGCATCCGCTTCCCGGAATGCTCGACGGCATCCGCGAACGCGTCTGGCACCGTCCGTTGGTCGTCGGTGGGGCGGGGCGGACGGCGGGGAGTCGGCTCTCGTTCCTCGCGGCCGCCACGCTGATTGCTGCGCGCCACCCCGACATCCGATTCGTCTGGCTGGAGGATGGCGCCACGCTTTCCGGGAACGGCCATGAGGCATTCGCGGAGCGGCCGGCCGGGTTGCCGCTCAGCACGGTCGCGGTCGGCGACGATCCCGAGCCGGTCCTCGCGCAGCTCGCCGTGCTCTGCCTCACCGGCGACGCGTTCGACCTCGTCCCATCCGCGCTGGCCGCGGGCCGGCCGATCGTGACCGTCGCGGCCCCTGGGGTCGACGAGCTCGTGACCGACGGGACGACCGGGAAGGTCGTGGCCGCCGGCGATCCGGGCGCCTTCGCCGAGGCGGCACTGTCGTTCATCGAGGACCGGAGCCGGCTGCGCGCCGCGGGCCAGGCGGCGCGTGCTCATGCCGTGCGCGTCCTCGGCGCCGACCTCATGGTGCGCGCGACGACCGCGCTCTACGAGGCCACGCTGCTCGGGCGCCCGAGCCCGGCCCCGGACGTTCAGAGGGCCCACGTGGCGGTACCCGGGCACTAAAGCCCGCTCAACCGAGGGGGCCTTGCGCCCCTCCGGCGGACGATGGCAAGGGTACCCGCCGGTCAGCAGTCCCATCCCCAGAGACGGAGGAGCAAACGGAACTAATGAGTGACAACGCGATGAGACGACGCCTGCTCAAAGAATACCGAGCGGCGAACGATGCCAACAAGGAAATGCCGTTCCTCCATACCCGGCAGCACATGACCGAACGCCTGCAGGAAACCTACGAAACCCTCGCGCCACAGGTCGAGTGGCTGGAGCAGAACCGATACCTGCACTGGAAGGCGGCCGACGTCTTCAAGATTTCGCCCAAAGGACTGCGCTCGACCCACAATGATGCCGACCTGCTGACCGAGTTTCCCGATTGACGACTGCCACTGAGGATTCGGGCGGCGTAGTCGGGCGCGCACTCGCGGGTGCCGCGCTGGCAGGAATGGTGGTCGGCCTCGGCGAGGCGGCGATCGTCATCGTCGAGCGCCATTTGGGACTCGATCCGAGCCTGATCTTCTTCGCCCTCCTTTTCTACGGTGGGATCGCGGCTGCGATCGGACTCGGCATCGGTATCGTGCTGAGCTTCGTGACCCGGAGCGGCTCCACCGCGTTCGGCCTCAGCGGCGGGGTGATCCTGGCCGCGTTGGTGACGATCATCGGCCGCTTCCGAGTGTTCCGCGACGTCTTCAACGAGACGTTCGACGGGGCACCGCTCTCGCCGAAGATGTTCCAGGTCGCCTCCCTCGGGGCGGCGGTTTTGTTGTTGGTGCTCGGGTTCGTGCTGTTGCGCGCGCTGGCGCGTCGAATGCCCGCGCTGGCGTCGCCGCTGACGGTCATCGGCGGCCTCGTGCTCGCGCTCGTCGCGTCCCGTGCCGGCATGGCACTCCATACACCGCACGCGCCGGCTCTCACCCACGTCGCGGCGGGGGCGACGCCGCCTCCAAAAGCCCCGAACGTCATCTTGATCGTCGTCGACACGCTCCGCGCCGATCACCTCTCGTGCTACGGCGCGATGAAGAATCAGACGCCGATCATCGACGGGCTCGCCGCGGACGGCACGCGCTTCTCGCACGCGTACTCGCAGGCCTCATGGACGCGGCCGTCGTTCGGCACGATCTTCACGTCGCTCTATCCGTCCTCCCATCGCGCGATCCACAAGGCCGACGCGCTGCCCGACGCCGTCGTGACGCTGGCCGAAGTGATGCAGGGCGCCGGCTACGCGACCGTCGGCTTCGCCAACAACATCAACGTCGCGCCGCTCTTCGGCTTCCAGCAGGGCTTCGATCAGTACACCTTCCTCGAGCCCGAGTTCTTTTTTGGGGCAACCGAAGCAGCCGCGCAGCTCACGGTCTACAACACGCTCCGCCTCGTCCGTGAGCGTTTCGTGTCGCAGAAGAAGTACGTCGAGAACTACTATCAACCCGCCGACGTCGTTTCGAAGCACGGTCTGGATTGGCTCGCGGCGCGCGATGCCAAGCGGCCGTTCTTCATGTTCCTGCATTACATGGAGCCGCACGATCCGTACTTCGTGCACCCGTACAACGGCGAAGCGTACGCCCGCGTCGCCAATCCCAATCCGGACTCGTCGCTCGCCGACAAATACCGGGACGCCTACGACGGCGCGATTCGCTATCTCGACGGCGAGCTCGCGAAGCTCTTCGCCGACCTGAAGGCGAAGGGCATCTACGACGACGCGCTGATCGTCCTGACGGCCGATCACGGCGAGGAGTTCCACGAGCACGGCGGTTGGTGGCACGGCACGACGCTCTACGACGAGCAGCTCGCCGTACCGCTCCTGATCAAGCCGCCGCGGGGTGGCGCCACCGGCGTCGTCAACGAGGCCGTGGTCTCGAGCCTCGACATCGCCCCCACCATCATTCAAACCACAGGGGTCACCGTACCGCCGGCGATGATCGGGAAGCCACTGGGTCTGGCCGCCGGAGCGCCCGCGCCGCGTGATCATTCGTTCGCCGAAAGCGAGCTCGAGGGGAACAACCTGCAGGCGTACCGCAGCGGCGGCATGAAGGTCCTCCACGCGAACCCCGGCAACCCACGTGGGCTTCCCGATCACCAGCTCTTCGACGTCGCCTCCGATCCGGGCGAGCAGAAGGATCTGATCACGACGAAGACCGAGGTCGCCAACAAGCTGACGGCCGACATGACGGCCGTCCAGAGCCATGCCGAGTCGGTAGCCGTCCAGTCGACGGGCACCTCGATCGACGCGGCCAGCGAAGAGCGCCTGCGCGCGCTCGGCTACGTGCACTGATCGTCCCGTGATCGCGATCATCGGTCTCGACGGGGCAACGTGGGACCTCGCCGGGCCGTTTCTGGAAGCCGGCGACATGCCCGCGCTCGCCGGGCTCGTGCGGCGTGGGGCGTGCGGCGTGCTCCGCTCGACGATGCCGCCGGTGACGTTTCCCGCATGGTCGTCGTTCATGACGGGGAGCAATCCCGGGAAGCACGGCATCTTCGACTTCACGCGCCGGGTGCCGGGGACGTACGAGGTCGCCTTCGTCGGCAGCCGCGATCGCCGCGTTCCGACGATGTGGAAGCTGCTCTCGGATGCCGGTCGACGGGTGGCGGTCCTCGGGGTGCCGACGACGTATCCGCCCGAGCCGATCAACGGCATCATGGTCGGTGGCTTCGACAGCCCGGTCGCGACGGGCATCGACGGCTCGTTCGTCCATCCGCGCGCGTTCTACGCGGAGATGACGCAAGCGGTGGGGCCATACGCGGTCACCGACTTCCAGGAGCTGACGATCGGCCCCGGGTGGCACGCCGATGCGCTTCCGAAGATTCTCGCCACCGTCGATCGCAAGCGCGACCTCGCGCGCTACGTGCTCGCCCGCGAGCCGTGGGATTGCTTCATGGTGCTCTTCGGCGAGGCCGACACCGCGAGCCATCATTTCTGGATGTTCGCCGACCCGGCGTCGCCGCGCTTCGATCCCGCGGGCGCGCGTCAGTTCGGGAGCGCGCTCCGCGATGTGTATCGCCGCCTCGACGCCGCGCTTGGCGCGATCCTCGCCGATCTGCCGGCCGACGCGACGGTGCTGATCGCGTCGGATCACGGCTTCGGGGGCGCGGGGACGACCGTCTTGCACCTGAACCGCTGGCTCGCCGAGCACGGCTGGCTGACGTTTCGCGCCGGACGCCGCGAGATCGGTGCGCGGCTCGCGCGCGGCGTGCGACGAGCGGCGTTGGCGCTGCTGCCGCGCGGCGTGCAGGAGCGGCTCGTGCGGCGCGCTGGCCGAGGTCTGGCGCGCCGGCTCGAAAGCTGGTCGCGCTTCGCGGCGATCGACATGGCCGAGACGCGCGCCTTCTCGGAAGAGCTCAACTACGCGCCGAGCATCTGGCTGAACGTGCGTGGGCGCGATCCGCAAGGCAGCGTCGAGCCAGGCGCCGCGTACGATGCGGCCGTGGCGGCGCTCACGGCCGAGTTGCTGGCCTGGCGTCATCCGACCACCGGCCATGCGATCGTGCGGCGGGTGCACCGCCGCGACGATCTCTATGAAGGTCCCGCAGCCGCCGACGCACCCGACCTCGTGCTCGAGCTCGCGCTCGATGCCGGCTACTCTTTCCCGTGCCTGCCGACGCTGCCATCGGAAACCCGCAGCGTCCGCCGACTGGAACGCCGCGAGCATGTAGCGGGGAAGGGTGGGGGCATGAACGGCAGCCATCGCGCGGAAGGCCTCTGGGTGCTCGCCGGTCCGGACGTGGCGCCGACCGCGCACACGGAAGCCGCGATCGTCGACGTGGCGCCGTCGGTGTTGCACCTCGCGGGTCTCGCGGTGCCGGCGTGGATGGACGGGCGACTGCTGCCTGGCGTCGCCGGGGCGATGACGATCGCGGATCACGATGCGACGACTCCGGATCTCTCGGCATCGGACGATCACGAAGCCGAGCTACGGCAACGACTGCACGCGCTCGGCTACCTCGGAGA
The DNA here is from genome assembly GCA_039917665.1 of Binatia bacterium. Lineage (GTDB taxonomy): Bacteria > Desulfobacterota > Binatia > UTPRO1 > UTPRO1 > UTPRO1. The sequence continues at coordinate 997 of JBDSJB010000013.1, read as the reverse complement.
CTTGAACGCATGACGCGCGAGGCGACGAGCGAGAGCAGGCCCGCGGTGGCGGCGGCCGGTCGGCGCTACCGCGTCGCGATCGTTGCCGCGTGTCCGTTCCCGACCCTGCAGGGCTCGCAGCTGCTGATCCGGCGGCTCGCCTCCGGGCTCCGCGCGCGCGGCCACGACGCGGTCGTCGTGACCTACGCCGAGGGTCTCGAGCAAGCGCTGGCCGACTTGCCCGTGCGCCGCATTCCGCGGATTCCCGGCCTCCGCGCGTTGGGCTCCGGACCGCGTGCCGCCAAGGTCGTGCTCGATGCGGCGCTGCTCGCGCGTGTCCTCGACGTGATTCGGCGCGACGACATCGAGGTGATGCACGCGCACAACTACGAGGCGGCGCTGATCGGGCTCGCGGCGCGGCGTCTGACCGGCGTGCCGCTGATCTACCATAGCCACAACGCGCTCGCGGAGGAGCTGCCGACGTACTTCCGGAGCCGGACCGCGCGCCGGCTGGCGCGTGTCGTCGGCGCGCTCGCCGATCGCGAGGTCCCGCGCCGGGCCGATCATTGCATCGCGATCTGCCGCGAGCTCGTCGGCTTCCTGCGGGCGCGCGGAGTCGAGGAGGAGGCGATCGAGATGATCGCTCCCGGCGGCTCGCCCGAGGAGTTTCCGCTCTGCTCGAGCGCCGAGGCGGCACGCATTCGAGCACGTTTCGGCTTCGGCGAGCGGCCGGTGCTGCTCTACACCGGGAACCTCGACGGGTATCAGAACCTCGAGCTGCTGCTCGAGAGCATGGCGATCGTCCGCCGATCGGTGCGCGACGCGCTGCTCGTGCTCGCGACGCATGCGACGCCGCGTGATCTACCGACGTACTTGCGCCGCCTGCCCGCTGAGGTGCGGCTCGTCACCGCCGGCGACTTCGCGACCGTGCGCGATCTCATCCAGGTGGCCGACCTGGCGCTCTGTCCGCGCCGCGAATGGTCGGGCTTCCCGATGAAGCTCTTGAACTACATGGCCG
>JBDSJB010000012.1:0-3515 GCA_039917665.1 Binatia bacterium | reverse complement strand
TCGGCTCGGTGATGAGCCTCACCAAGACCTACTGGCGGTTCCGCCATCTGCCGAATCTTCTTTTCCTCAACTACGCCGACCTGTCGGACCATCTCGACGCCGAGCTGCGCCGCCTCGCGCGGTTTCTCGCCGTGCCGATCGACGAAGCGCAGTGGCCGCACTACCTCGAGGCCGCGAGCTTCGCGTCGATGCGCGCGCGCGCCGACGAGCTCGCGCCCGGCGCCCATTTCGCCGAGTGGCGCAGCAATCGCGATTTCTTCCGGCGTGGCCGGCGCGGCACGTGGCGCGAGGTGCTCTCGGCCGAGAACCAAGCGCTCTACGAGCAGGTTGCGAGCGCCCGCTTGGAACCGCGCCTGAAAGCCTGGCTCGAAGGCGGCCGGGCCGCCGCCGGCTACCCCGAGAACCCCTGACGGCGCCATCTCGCTGACCGGCTACCTCGGCGGCGCCATCGCCATTCACGTCCGCGTCGGCTATCCGCTCGCGACCCGCACACTGTTCCCGATCGACTTCGGCATCATCTATTTGGGGCGGCTTGTATCTCCGCGACGCGCGCGTCCGCGCGCTCCTCCCCGTCCGTAGCTAGTTCAGCGAATGGATCTCTCCCCTCACTCCCCGGCTCGCGCTGCTCGGCCCGCGCGCTGACGCGCGGGAGATCACCTTGCTAGCCGCGCCGCTCGCTTCGGACGTGCGGCGGCTTTAGTGTCGCCGCCGCATGACCCCGCTCTCCATCCTCGATCTCGCGCCGATCACCGAAGGCGCCGACGCCGCGACGGCGTTTCGCCACGCCCGAGATCTCGCTCAGCACGCCGAGCGCTGGGGCTATCATCGCTACTGGGTCGCGGAGCATCACGGCATGCCTGGCATCGCGAGCGCGGCGACGGCGGTCGTGATCGGCCACGTCGCCGGCGCGACGACGACCATTCGCGTCGGCGCGGGCGGCATCATGCTGCCGAACCACGCGCCGCTCGTGATCGCCGAACAGTTCGGCACATTGGAGTCGCTCTATCCGGGACGGATCGATCTCGGACTCGGCCGCGCGCCCGGCACCGATCAGACCACCGCCCAGGCCCTCCGTCGCACGCTCGTCTCCGACCCCGAGCGGTTTCCGCAGGACGTGATCGAGCTCATGACGTACTTTCGTCCGGCCGAGCCCGGCCAGCGCGTCGTCGCCGTGCCGGGCGCGGGGTTGCGGGTGCCGATCTGGATTCTCGGCTCGAGCTCGTTCGGCGCCCAGGTCGCGGCCGTCTTCGGGTTGCCGTTCGCGTTCGCGTCGCACTTCGCGCCCGCCGATCTGATGGCCGCGCTCGACGTGTACCGCGGCGGCTTCAAACCGTCGGCCGACCTCGCGGCGCCGCACGTCATGCTCGGCTTCAACGTCATCGCGGCTGGGTCGGAGGACGAGGCGCGGTTCCTCGCGACGTCGGTGCAGCAGGCGTTCGTGAATCTCCGGACGGGTCGGCCGTCGCGGTTGCCGCCGCCGTCACGCGGCTACTACGAGAGCCTGCCGCCGCCCTTTCGCGCGGTGCTCGACGACGTGCTCACGTGCTCGGCGATCGGTACGCCTGCCGTCGTGCGCGAGAAGCTCGGTGCCTTCATCGCCCGCACCGGCGCCGACGAGATCATGATCGGCTCGATGATGTTCGACCACGCCGCGCGGCTGCGCTCGTACGAGATCGCCGCCGAGGTCATGGCCGCGCCGGCAGACGCGTGAGGAGCGGCTGCAGGACCGGATCGGCGGCGGCACCGCGTTGGCACGTGCCGTCATGGTCGCGCGCGCAGCCCTCGGCAATGAATCGCTCGGCCTTCGCGGCGTCGTCCTGCACCAGCGCGATCTTCGCGAGCCAGTAGCGCGGGCCACACGAGGCGGGCTCGAGCGTCGACATCCGCGACGGGCCCGGCTTTCCTCTTCACGCGCTGCAAGCTTCACGCGAGCCCGCCAGGTTAGGCAACCGCGCCGACGACGATCGCGTGCCACGGTTGCACCGCCGGAAGGCTTCGCTTAGCTTCCCGCCCCGTGCAGCGCCCCGACGAGCACCCCGCGCGCGCAACGCAGCGCCTCGCGGTGATCGCTGTCGCCGCGCTCACAGTGGTCGCGTTGCTGCTGCGGTTCTCGACCCTCGGCCGCTCGCTCTGGCTCGACGAGGCGTGGCGCGCCAACATCGCGCTCGCGCCGTCGTGGCCCGCGTTCTGGAGTGACGTGCTCGGGTCGGGCGGCGGGAAAATCGGCGCGCCGATGCCGCCGATCTTCGTGGTCGTGCTGCGCGCCATCGGTCTCGTCACCGGTCACTCGGCAGTCGGCATGCGGCTCTTGCCGCTCGCCGCCAGTATCGCGGCTGTGCCGATCGCCTACGTCGTCGGCCGCCGCGCGGCCGGCACGGCGGCGGGCCTCGTGGCGGCACTGTGCCTGACGGCGGCGCCGGCAGCGCTGCTGCACGGCCAGGAGCTCAAGCAATACTCGGTGGACGTGACCGTCGTGCTCACGCTGTTGCTCGCGACGAGCGCCGTCGCCGCGTCGCCGTCGACGTGGCGCGCGTGGCTGGTGCTCGCCGGCGTGCAAAGCCTGGCGCCGGGCCTCGCGTACCCGGCGGCGCTCGTGCTGCCGGGGACCGCGCTCGCGACGCTCTCGGTCTGCCGCGGCAACGACGACCGCAAGAAGTGGCTCGTGGCCCAGACGATCAGCGCGCTCGCCGCGCTCGCGTGGTACGCGCTCGTCATCGGCCCGCAGCGCGAGCGTCCGCGCGTCCTCGCGTACTGGGCCGGGGACTTCCCGCCGCTCGATCAGACGCTCGGTCCCGCGTGGTTCGCGGGGCAGCTGCGCGATTTCGTCGTGTATGCGTGCGGCCAACCGGCGTGGCTCGCGGCGGCCGTCACCGTCGTCGGGCTCGTCTGCGCCGCACGCTGGCTCGGGCTCGCCGCGCTCGGAACGCTCGCGACGGCGCTCGCCGCCGCCGCGTGGCGCATCTATCCGCTCTCGGCCGGACGCGCGACGGTGTTCTTGCTGCCGTTCGTCTATCTCGGCCTCGCCGCGGCGTGCGGTCGCATGCGGACGGCGATCGGCGCGGTCCTCGCACTCCTGGTTGCCGTCACCGTGATCCCGCTCGTCGGCCGCGGGCTCGTCCACCCCGCGGCCGCGCTCGTCTACGAGGAGACCGAACCGCTCATCGCTGCGATCGAACGCGAGCGCCGACCGAACGATCGCGTCTACGTCTACGACGGCGCCGTCCCAGCGTTTCGGTTCCGCCATCCCGCCGCCGACCCGGCGATCGTCCTCGGCAGCTCGCGGCGCACCGACAACGCCGCGTACGCCACCGAGATCCGCCCGCTGGTCGTCCCCGGCACGCGCGTGTGGGTGCTCTTCGCGCACGTCTTCGTGGCCCCGAGCGGCCAATCGGAGCGCGACGTCATCCTCGGCGAGCTCGCCCTCTATGGCCGCCAGGTCGACGCGCGCGAGGCACCTGGCGCGTCGCTACACCTCTTCGAGATCACGCGCGCTCCCGGAACCGTGAAACATCTGA
>JBDSJB010000011.1:0-3043 GCA_039917665.1 Binatia bacterium | reverse complement strand
GCGCGATGCCGCTCGACGAGGCCGAGGCCCTCGAAGCGCGTGCTCACGATCACGGCGTCGAAGTGGCCGCCCTCGAGCGCGCCCGCGTGGCCGCGGTGGCGGGCGCTCTCGTCGAGCACTTCGACGTGCTCGGCGGCGAGGGCGGTGCGGAGGTCTTCGGTCAGTTGCTCGGAGATTTTCATGTCGGTTGTCCTTCGATCACTTGGTCAGCCGTGCGGCGAAACGCAAGCGTACGTAGTCGGCCGTCCATTGGCCGCTCGCGTCGGCGAGCTTCGGGTGGAGCGTGTCGCGGACCTCGGCGAGAAAGGTGGGACGGTCGCTCGGCGGGATCGGCACCATGAAACTCTCCGCAAAAGTCTCGAGCCAGCCGACGACGTCGCCCGGCAGCGGCGTCGGACGCGGGAAGAGCGCGATCGACGCGACGGTGAATCCCTGCGCCTCGAGCCGCGCGCGATAGTCCTCCGCCGTCGGGAAGAACCAGGGGTGATGGGCCGCGGCGTCGAGACCTCGCCGCGCCAACGCGTCGCTCAGCGCCGCGACGATCATCACGACGCAGCCGTGCCCGCCCATCTCGGCGACGAAGCGGCCCCCAGGTTTCAGCGCGCGTCGCACGCCGGCGATCACCGCATCCGGCCGTCGCATCCAGTGCAACGCGGCATTCGAGAAGACGGCGTCGAACTCGTGCGTGAACGGCAGCTCCTCGCCGCTCGCGACGCGGCAATCGAGCCCGCGTCCGCGACAGCCGGCAACCTGCTCGGCGCTGGCGTCGACGCCGACGACCTCGCAGCCGAGCGCCACCAGCTTCTCGGTGAGGACGCCGTCACCGCAGCCGATGTCGAGGACGCGCTCCCCTGCGCGCGGGGCGAGCAGCTCCACGACCGGCATGCCGAGGTCGCTGACGAAGCGCGCGTTCTTCTCGTAACGCTCCGGGCTCCAGGTCTGGGTCCGGGCCTGCGGCGCGCTCATACGGCCTCCTTCATGACGCGCACGCTCGACGCAGCGACGACGCGGCCGTGCGTTCGTTGGCTGCGGCGATAGGCGCCGACGACCGCGCGGAGCGACGCGGTGATCAAGTTGGGATCGCGGCCGACGCCGAACGCGTGCGTGCCGTTGCCGACGACGACCTCGACGTACGCGACGGCGACGGCACCCGCACCCGCCCCGAGCGCGTGCTCGTGGTAATCGACGACGCGAATGTCGGCGCCGGTTGCGGCGCGGAGCGCGCTGGTGAAGGCGTCGATCGGCCCGTTGCCGTGGCCGCTGATGCGGCGGGGCGCGTCGGCGATCGTGACGGTCGCCTCGATGCCGCAATCGCCGGTGCGACCTGCGGTCACGCTGTGCTCGACGATCGCGTCGACGGTGCCGTCGACGTACTCGGCCTGAAACGCGGCATGGATCGCGTCGGGGGTGAGCTCGCTGCCGCTCTCTTCGGTCATGCGCTGCACGATGGCGCTGAACTCCACCTGCAACGCCCGCGGCAACGTCAAGCCGTAGTCACGCTCCAACAAGTACGCGACGCCGCCTTTGCCGGACTGGCTGTTTACCCGGATGACGGCCTCGTAGCTTCGGCCGACGTCGGCCGGATCGATCGGCAAATAGGGCACCTCCCAGATGCCCGTCGTGTCGGCACGCTGCGCCTCCATTCCACGCCGCTGCGCATCTATTCCACGTCCACGCCGCTGCGCGGCCAGGCCCTTGTTGATCGCGTCCTGATGCGAGCCTGAGAACGCCGTGTAGACGAGCGTCCCGGCGTAGGGATGGCGCGGGTGCACCGGCAAGCGATTGCAGTGCTCGGCGACGGCGACCAACGCGTCGATGTCGCTGAGGTCGAGCTTGGGATCGACGCCTTGCGAGAACAAGTTCATCGCCAACGTCACGATGTCGACGTTGCCGGTGCGCTCGCCGTTGCCGAAGAGCGTACCCTCGACGCGGTCGGCGCCTGCCATCACCGCGAGCTCGGCGGCCGCGACCGCGCAGCCGCGGTCGTTGTGCGGGTGCACGCTCAAGACGATCGCGTCACGGCGTGTGACGTTCCGGCCGAACCACTCGATCATGTCGGCGTAGACGTTGGGCGTCGACATCTCGACCGTCGCGGGCAAGTTCAAGACGATCGGGCGCGCCGGTGTCGGTTGCCAGACGTCCATGACGCGCTCGCAAATCTCGACCGCGAAATCCAGCTCGGTGCCCGTGAAGCTCTCCGGCGAGTACTCGAAGTGGACGTCGGTCTCGGGCATCGCGTCGGCGAGCTCACGCACCAATTTCGTGCCCTGCACGGCAATGTCGACGATGCCGGCGCGGTCGAGACCGAACACGACCCGGCGCTGCAAGGTCGACGTCGAGTTGTAGAGATGGACGATCGCGCGGCGCGCGCCGCGAATCGCGTCGAAGGTGCGGCGGATCAAGCCGTCACGGGCCTGGGTCAACACCTGGATCGTGACGTCGGCGGGAATCGCGTCTGACTCGATCAACCAGCGCACGAAGTCGAAGTCGGGCTGCGAGGAGGCCGGAAACCCGACCTCGATCTCTTTGAAGCCCATGGCGATCAACGTCTCGAACATGCGCTGCTTGCGCTCGGGACCCATCGGCTCGACGAGTGCCTGATTGCCGTCACGGAGGTCGACGCTGCACCAGAGGGGCGCTTGCGTGATGGTGCGGCTCGGCCAGGTGCGGTCGGGCAAGTCGACCGGCGTATACGGTCGGTACTTCTGAATCGGCATCGTTGTCATCTCGTCGTCCTCCGTTCGTCGTGCCGCTGCGATTGACCGGGGGAGGGGAGATGCAGGTGCCAGAAACGAAAAACCCCCTCCGGCCGTACAGCGGGAGAGGGTTCTGCAGACGTTCGCGAGCTAACGCGGGTCTACGGCTCTACCGCCATGGGCATCGCTAGCCCTAGGAGTAGGCTCGTAAGCAAGGTTCGCGCGCGCGACGTCATGATGCGACTCTTCTACGCGAGCCGCGCGCGCAGGGTCAAGTAGGCAAGTCTCCGTCCGGCACCAGCTACTCGGCTCCACGCGCGCCGAATCTGCCGTCGCTACCCTCCATC
>JBDSJB010000010.1:0-2556 GCA_039917665.1 Binatia bacterium | reverse complement strand
GGCGCAGCCTCTGCATGGTGGCGATGGCAGGCCCGAGCCGCGCCGGATCGACCCCGTTGGCCAACGCCGCGGCCACCGGAGCGAAGACATCGCGCCCATGGAACGTCCGACTGACCGGGCGAAGACGATAGGGCGAGCGGGACACCTCAATGATTCGCCGAACCTTCCGGGCCGGTATCGCGAGGCCGAGGACACCGTTGTCCGGCCCGACGAACCACGCGTCGTCGGTCTCGACGGCGAGCGCGCCGCGCCGTGTGCCGACGCCCGGATCCACGACCGCCACGTGAATCGTCCCGAGCGGAAACCATCGCGCCGCGCTCGCCAGCAGATGCGCGCCGGCCAGGATGTTCTGCGCCGGTACGGCGTGCGTGAGGTCGACGATACGCGCCGACGGCGCGAGCCCGAGGATCACGCCCTTCATGATCCCGACGAAGGGATCGCGACTACCGAAGTCGGTCGTGAGGGTGATGATCGGCGCCGCTGCCGGCGCCGGCGCCCGATCGTCCGCGCGCCTACTTTTTCTTGCCGCCATAGAGCGCGGCATCCACGAGCTGACAGATCACGTGTCCGACCAGGATGTGGGTTTCCTGAATGCGGGCCGACTCGCGGCTCGCCGAGACGTTCAGCCAATGATCGACCATCGTGCGGAGCTTGCCGCCGTTGCCGCCCGTGAGCCCGATCGTGTGGATCCCGATCCGACGGCATTCGGCGACCCCCCGGACCACGTTCGGCGACGTGCCGCTCGTCGAGAACGCCATCGCAACGTCGCCGGGCTTGCCGAGCGCCTGCACCTGCTTCGAGAAGATCTCCTCGTAGCTGTAATCGTTCGCGATCGCGGTCAGCGCCGAGGTGTCGGTTGTGAGCGCGATGGCCGGCAGCGGCGGCCGTTCGATCATGAAGCGATTCGTGAACTCGGCCGCGATGTGCTGCGCGTCGGCGGCGCTGCCCCCGTTCCCGAACAGCAGCAGCTTCGAGCCCTCGGAAAAGCGCGCCACGATGAGGTCGGCGACGGGGGCGATGCGCGCGCCGTGCTCGCGGAGGAACGTCCGCTTGGCGGCGATGCTGTCGGTGAAGATCTTCCGGATTATTGGCGTTGAAGCGGGCAAGGCGCGGCATTCAAGTCAATTGCCATGCCCAGGTCAAGACGATAGCTCGAACTCATGAGCCGCCGATTCGAAGGCAAGGTCGTCATCATCACGGGCGCGTCGGCGGGCATCGGAGCCGCCGCCGCACGGCAATTCGCGGGGGAGGGCGCTGCGGTAGCACTCGCCGCACGGAGCGCCGCTCCGCTCACTGACCTAGCGAGCGAGCTCGAACGTTCCGGCGCGCGGGCGTTGGCGGTCCCGACCGACATTGCGCATCCGCAAGCGGCGAGCCGTCTCCTTTCGACCGTTGCCGATCGCTTCGGCGGCATCGACGTGCTCGTGAACAACGCTGGCGCCAACAAGCGCGGCCCGATCGAGCGCTACACGCCGGAGGAGCTCGCGAGCGTTGTCCAGGTAAACCTGACCGCGCCGATCATGCTGACCCGGCTCGTGCTGCCGTATCTCCGTACGCGCGGCCGCGGCGCGATCGTGAACGTCGCGTCGATCGCGGGGCGCATCCCGCTCGGCGACGAGGCCGTCTACAGTGCCACCAAGTTCGGGCTCCGTGCTTTCACGTTCGCGATGCAGGAGGAGCTCCACGGCTCCGGCATCACCATGTCCGCCGTCTCGCCCGGTCCCGTCGACACCGGCTTCATCATGGACAACCTCGACGACGTTCCCGACGTCGTCTTCGCGCAGCCGATGAGCACCGCCGAAGAGGTGGCCCGCCTCATCCTCGACTGCGCCGCCGACGGCACGGTCGAGCGCGTGATCCCGCAACTGACCGGCTACCTCGCGACCGCCGGCTACCTGTTCCCCGCGCTCCGCAGTTTCATGCTGCCGCTGATGGAGCGTCGTGGCAAAGAAGCGAAGGCCGAGTTCGTGAAGCGCAACGCTCGTCGCGCCTGAGCCATCGCCGCAGCTTGTCACCCCGGTACGACTCCGCTATCGAAACTCTCACGCGGGCGTAATTCAGCGGTAGAATGCCAGCTTCCCAAGCTGGACGTCGCCGGTTCGACCCCGGTCGCCCGCTCTCTCGAAAGTGGTGACGCAGCAAGAGTTTCTCTCGCCGGCTAGAAGCGAATCAGCGCGAAGTTCAGTCTGGCAGGCTGGACTTCGGACGCCCCGATCCACGGACGCCTCCGCTAAGCCCTAACGTGGTCTGAGTAGCATCCGCGGAATGGCGACCGCCGCAGGCGGGAGACCCCTGCCAGACACACGTGGCGCAACACACCGCTCGGGGTCGGACTCGTCTGCAGAATGCTGCCGTCTACGCCAGGTCGTTCAGCAACGCCTTGGCGTCCTGTAGATCCTGCAGCTCGAAGCCCTCGGTGAACGACGCGTGGAGCGGCGCGAGGAGGGCGCGGGCCTCGCCGCATTTCCCCCGGCGCTGCCAGAGCCGCGCGATGTCCATGACCGTGCGCAGCGCGAACAGATTGTTCTCCTGCTGCCGCGCGATCTCGAGGGACTG
>JBDSJB010000009.1:0-38618 GCA_039917665.1 Binatia bacterium | reverse complement strand
AAGGGATTGCCTTCGCCCTTCTGGACGATGCGGCGCTCGAGCTCGCCGGGTAGTGGACCGCCGGCGACGCCGCGGACGACGTCGACCGTTTCGTCGTCGGAAAGCGGCCCAAGCGTCAGCTGCGTGAACGCGGAGCGCACCCGCCACGCTGGCATGTAGTCCGGGCGGTGACTGATGAGCATCATCAGCCGCGAGCGCGTCGTCTTGGAAACGGCAAGCGCCAGCATCTCGCGCGACGGCTCGTCGATCCAGTGGATGTCCTCGATGATCATCACGACGGGCGTCTGCTCACTCACCGTGTAGACGAGGCCGGCCACCGCCTCGAACGTCTCGCGCTTGATGGCGTCCGTCTCCGGCGTGTCCGGACTGTTGGACGACGATCGGAGATTCATCACCTGGCACAGCGCGGGGTAGGTCGACGCGACCTGGTCGGCGCGGTCCCCGAGCTTGGCCGACATCTTGACCGCCGCCGCCGCTTCGCCGTCGTCGCTCGTGATCCCGAAGTACTGCCGGAGCATCGTGACCCACGGCGCATAGGGCGCGGCTTGCGTCATCGCCGAGCAGCGGGCCTCGAAGAACACGACCGGCACCTCCGCGAGCCGTTGCTTGAACTCGTAGATCAGTCGCGACTTGCCGCTGCCGGCGTCACCGACGACGGTCACGACCTGCTCGAGGCCGCCGGCGAGCCGATCGAAGCAGGCGGTCAGCTGCAGCAGCTCCTCGCTCCGGCCGACGAGCGGCGTGAGGCCGCGCGCCTCGGCGACGGCGATCGCCGTCGTCGTCTCGGACAGACCACGGACGACATGCGCCGCGACCGGCTCGCGTTTGCCTTTGACCTCGAAACGACGCGCGGGCAGCACGTCGAAGAACCCACGCACCAACCGGTGGGTCGCCTCGCTGATGAGAATCATGCCCGGCTCGGACACCGACTGGAGCCGCTGCGCGAGGTTCGTCGTGTCGCCGATCGCCGTGTAATCCATCTTGAGATCGCTGCCGACCGTGCCGACGACGACCGGGCCGGTGTGCACGCCGATCCGGACGCGCAGATCGACCGGCGCGCGCCGCTCGCGGCCGTTCATGACGGCGAGCGCCTCGCGAATGGCGAGCGCCGAATACACGGCGCGATAGGGCGCGTCCTCGTGCGCGATCGGAGCACCGAAGAGCGCCATCACCCCGTCGCCCGCGAGGTGCGTGATGATGCCCTCGACGCGGTAGACCTCGCGGAACACCAGCGCCATGTATTCCTCGAGGAGGTCGCGGTAGTCCTCGGGGTCCATGCGCTCCGCGATCGTCGTCGAGCCGACGAGATCGCAAAACATCACGGTCACGAGCTTGCGCTCGCCCGCGATGACGGCCTGACTGGCGCGAATTTTGGCGGCGAGCGTCTCGGGAATGGCCGGTGTAGCGGCTTCCGGCAGGGTGACGGCAGGTCGTGCGACGCTGGCGGCGGCCTCGGCCGGTGCCGGTGTCCCGCACTCGGGACAGAAGCGAAATCCGGGCTCGATCGCGGAGCCGCAGTTGGTGCACGCGATCGGTGCGCGCGTCCCGCAGGCGTGGCAAAAAGCCTTGCCGGGGATCAACTCGGTCTGACAGTTGACGCAGCGCACGGGCTCGACCGTGGCTGTGATCCTGCCATGAGTCAAGAACGGGTTAGGCGATGACCTCCGCGGAACGCCCGCGATGACGGCGATACATCGTGTGGGCCCATTGCAATCCGGGTCGGTCGATCATCGACGCGCGCCAATTGGCGAGCACGGGCACCAACGGCGGCAGTCGATAGGGAAACTCGTCGGCGCGCACCAAGGGGCCGAAGAGCGCGGCGGCGGTGAGATCGGCGACGGAGAACGCGTCGCCGACGAGATAGCCCGACGGTTGGAGCTCCCCTTCGAGACGCGTGAGCGCCGCCGCGACGCGTACCGCGCTCGCGGCGGCACCGGCGTCGTCGATACCCATGTCGAGACGCATCACCGTGCGCACGAGCGGGAACGCGGCGCGGTAGAGCAGATGCGTGAGCGGCGGCTCGTCGACGGCGAGCGTCGCAACCGCGGCGGCCGCGTCCTGCAATAGATGATGGAAGAAGAAGCGACGGATGTGCGGCCCGAGCTCCTCGTCGAAGTAGTCTTCGAGCGCGAGTGCACGCGCCCGTGCGGTGGGATCGGCCGGGTAGAGCGACGGGTCAGGATGACGTGCTTCGAGTGCCGCGATGATGCGCGTCGAGTCGACGATCGTCTCGCCGTCGAGGCGGAGCGCCGGCACCTTCTTTTGGCCGGACTCCCAGAGCATGCGCGGGAGGTGCGGGCCGGGAACGAGCGCGCGACGTCGGTGCGGTAGCTGCTTCCAATCGAGGGCCCAGCGGGCTTTCTCGTTGTAGTGCGAAATGCGGAAATGCCAGAGCGTCGGAAGCTCCGTCGCCGAATCGGCGGACGCGCGGCCGAGCCCGTGCGGACTCGGTCGCGTCGCCGCGGTTGGTTGCGAGACGCTCAGAGGCCGAACGCGGCGCGATCTTCTTCGATCAGCGCTTTGAACGACGGCCGTTCGTGCACGCGAGCGATGTAGCGGGAGAGCTTCGGGAACTTCTGGGTGTCGACGGTCACGCCGGCGAGCCGCAGGTTGACGAATTGCGTGCCGACGCCGATGTCGGCGATCGAGAACTGCGAGCCGACGAGCCAATCACCGGCGAGCTGGCTTTCGAGATAGGTCAGGAGCGGCGGCAGATCCTCGTCGATGGCCTTCTGGATCACGGTTTCGTCGGCGGGTTGGTTGAAGAACCGCGGGGCCACGATGCGCGGAAAGAAGATCTTGGCGCCGCCCACCGGAGTGATGCCGCCGTCGGCGTACTCCTCGAACCAGAGCGCGCGGGCGTACTGGTAGGGATCGGTCGGATAGAGCGCGGGCGTCGGGTGGCGCTTTTCGAGATACGCGCAGATGACCGACGAGTCGGAGAGCGGTCCGTTCTCGTCCTTGTACGCCGGAATCTTCCCGAGCGGGCTGATCGCCTTGAACTCGGCGCTGACGTTGAAGGGGACGACGGGATCGTGATCGTACGCGATCGCCTTCTCGGCGAGCACGACACGAACCTTGCGAACGAACGGCGAGAGACCGGCTCCGTAAAGTGTAGGCATCAGACGACTCCTCCTCGGGTGATTGACCGCATTGATCGCGACCCACCGCGAGTAGGCAGACGGCGAAGGCGAGTCAACCGGGGAGCAGGCAGGAATGGATGCTGCTCTCGCCAGGAATCTCGCCAGCCAGCATCTGAATGGCGCGCTCGGCGTCGGGGAGCGCGAAGTCGTGCGTGTGCATGCGCTCCAGCGGCACGCGACCCGACTCGATCAAGCGGATCGCGGCGTCGTACGATCGGGCCGTCACGCCGAACGCGCCGTAGATCGTCGCTTCCTTGACGACGGCGAGATCGCTGATGAAGTCGGGCACCGCCTTGAAGCCCTTGATGCCGGCCAACACGATCCGTCCGCCCGACGCGACGTGGTGCAGCGACTCGGCCACCGGCGCGGTCGCGTACGACGACACCTCGATCACCACGTCGGCGCCCCGCCCGTCGGTGAGCTCCTTCACCCGCCGCGTCGCGTCCTCCTGCTCGACGTCGATCACGTCGTCGGCGCCGAACTCTTTCGCGAGCGCGAGTTTTGCGGCGTCGCGGGTGAGGCCGGTCACGATGATGCGGTCGGCGCCAGCTGTGCGCGCGGCGATCACCGACGTCAGCCCGCGCTGCCCGGGTCCGAGGACCAAGACCGTGTCGCCCGGCCCCGTCTTCGGGATCTCGACGGCCCACCGGAAGCCAGCCCCGAGCGGGTTGAACATGACCGCCACGCTCGCCGGGATGTCCGCCCGCACTTTGTGCACGATCGAGCACGGGTCGAGGTACATGTAGTCGGCATACCCGCCCCAGAGGCCCGGAGCGCGGTCGAGCCGCACGTACCCGTGCGCGAACATCCCGCCGCGGCCGCGACAGACTTGATAGCGGCCCGCGAGACAAGCGCGGCAGTGCCCGCAGGGAATCGGGGCCTCGACGGCGACGCGATCACCGACATCGACGCCCCAGCGCTTTGCGGCGCGATCGCCGATCGCGGCGATCACGCCGAGGGGCTCGTGTCCCGGGATCACCGGCAGCGGGATGGCGATCGTCCCGGTGTATTGCTCGACGTCGCTCCCGCAGATGCCGCACGCCTCGATACGCAGGATCGCGCTTTCGTCGGTAATCTCCGGGATCGGCAGCTCGCGCATGACGAGCTGCCGCGGTCCCTCTTGCACGATCGCTCGGCTGGTACGCGGCAACACGGCGGGCTCCGTCAGCGCGGACGACGACTGAAGAGGCCGAGACCGAAGGCGAGGATGATCCCCCCGACCACGGGCACGGCGGTTTCCGCCCACGCCCGTTGCCGCAACGACGCCACCAATTGCGCGACGCCGAGGCTCGGCCACCGCGTCCCAGCCGCGTCGTCGGTCCCGCCGCCGATACGCTCGACTTGCACGTCGGTGAACCACGCCGTTCCCGTGTTGAGGTTGGCGTAGCTTCCAAGCCGGACGCAGATGTCCCAGCTGTTGGCGTCGACATTCGCCGCCGTGACCTCGATCGGCTGCCAGTCGGTCGTGCCCTTGATGTCGACGGAGTCGGCGATGCGCGGCTCGATCGCGATCAACGCCCCGGCGGTGGTGAGACCGATGCCCGCGGTCTTGACGCGCGCGGAGACCCGATAGCTCGAGCCGGGGCTGACGGCGATGGTCTGACAGACGCGCGCGTCGTTGGCGTCGCGATTGACGATGCGGAGAGCGCTGCCACCGTCGGTGCCGGGCTCGACCGTGACGTCGGAAAAGTCGCGGTTCCACGCTTCCAGACGCCACCCACTGGGAAGGCCGTCGCCGGCGTCCGTGAAGCGGCCGTTCTGGAGCAACGCGGCGTGACTCGCCGCCGGGAGCGCGAGGACGACCGCGCCGACGAGCGCGAGGAGCGTCAGCCGTCCCATCGCCGGAGGACCAACGACGCATTGGCGCCGCCGAAGCCGAACGAGTTGGAGAGGCCGTGGCGGACGTCGGCCTGGCGGGCCGTGTGCGGCACGTAGTCGAGGTCGCACTCCGGATCGGGGTCGTCCAGGTTGATGGTGGGTGTGATCGTGCCCGTCTCGAGCGTCTTCGCGGTGATGAGGGCCTCGAGCGCGCCCGACGCCCCGATCAAATGGCCCGTGATCGACTTCGTGGCGCTGATCGGAATGCGCGCGGCGCGGTCGCCGAAGACGAGCTTCAACCCCTGCGTCTCGTTGACGTCGCCGAGCGGGGTCGAGGTGGCGTGGGCGTTCACGTAGTCGATCGCATCGGGCGTGAGCCCAGCCGACTCGATGGCCGACTGCATGCACGCGGCGACGCCGATGCCATTCGGGAGCGGGGCGGCGATGTGGAACGCCTCGCTGCCGGTCGCGTAGCCGATGATCTCGGCGTAGATGCGCGCGCCGCGGGCCTGCGCGTGCTCGAGCGACTCGACCACACAGACCGCCGCGCCTTCGGAGAGCACGAAGCCGTCACGGGCGCGGTCGAACGGCCGACTCGCGCGCTCGGGCTCGTCGTTCCGCATCGACACGGCCCGCGAGTTCGAGAACCCCGCGACCTCCGTCGGATCGATCAGCGCGTCGCAGCCGCCGGCAAGGATCGCGTCGCACGTGCCTTCGCGAATGTAGCGCCAGGCTTCACCGAGACCGTTCAGGCCGGACGCGCACGCGTTCCCGATCGTGAAGTTGGGGCCGCGCACCTGCAGCCGGATCGCCACCTGCGCCGAGGCCATGTTGGTGGTGATCGCCGTGATGTAGAACGGCGAAACCCAGCCCGGACCTTCCTTGTTGTACCCGGTGACGGTCTTGAAGATCGTGCGCGCGCCGCCGTTGTTGTTGCCGAGCAGCACGCCGATCCGCCGCGAGTTGTCGAGCGTGATCTCGAGCTTGGAATCCTCGACGGCCATGACCGCCGACGCGACGGCGTAGCGCGCGAAATCGTCCATGCGCTTCAAGTGCTTCGCCGGCATGAAGCGTCCGGCCTCGAAGCCTTGCACCTGGCCCGCGATCCGACAGGGCAGCGCCGACGCGTCGAAGAGCGTGATCGGACCGATGCCGGAACGACCCGTGCGCGCGCTTTCCCAGATGGCGTCGATGCCGGTACCGATCGGCGTGACGCCCCCCATCCCCGTGATGACGACCCGTGCGGCGGACATCGTGCGGGTTCTAGTGGCCGCGCCGGGAAGCGTCAAACCGGTCTCCGCCGGGGCTCGCGGCTATTTGCAACGGTCGCGTTTGCCGCCCGCCGTCGCTTGGCACGTCAGGAGGGACGTGGCGCACGTACTCCCGGCCCGCATCGTCAGGCCATAGAAGGCTCGATGCGGAAACCCCGGCGCCATGAGCCGGCCACCGGCGGTCACCGAGTGTTTGCTGCCGGCCGCACCCGTCTTGAGACGCAGTCGCTGCAATCCTTGGGCGGTCGTCCCGCTCCGATCGACGAATTTCGCGATCGTGCCGTTGCCGTTCGTGCCGAAGCTCGCGCTCGGGACGTGCCATTGCTGCACCACCGTCGCGCCGTCGTGCAGGATGAGATCGACGTCGGTCGGCGGCACGATGCTCGCCGTCGGGACGAAGCCGCTGCTCGCCGCGAACGTCCCGTCCTTGGTCGTCGTCGGGAAGCGCACGCTGAAGCGCGGGGAGGTGAACCCGGCGCAGTTGAGGCAGCCCGTGCCTTGGAGACAGAGATCACTCGTGGTGCCGTCGCCGTCGCCGCAGTCGAGGGGCGCGCCGACGCAGGCACCGCCGCTGCAGGCATCGCCGTCGGTGCAGGTCTGATCGTCGTCGCACGTCGTGCCGTCGGCGAGCGGCGTCCCCGCGGCGCAGCCGCTCGCGGGTACGCAGGCCTCGACGCCGTTGCAGCCCTCACCGTCGTCGCACACGAGCGGCGGGCCGGGCTCGCAGCCCTTTACGGCGCTGCAAAACTCCTCACCGTTGCAGGCGTCGGCGTCGGCGCACTGCCGTTGGATTTGATTCAAGCCGAGGCGGCAGGCGCCTTCGAGGCAGCCGTCTTGGGTGCACGGATCGCCGTCGGCGACGCAGGGCGTGTGGTCGGCGGCCGACGCACATTGCGCGGAGGTGAGACAGGTCGGCCCGTTCGCTTGCTCCGTGTAGGTGCAACCGAGCTGCGTGTCGCAGACATCGACCGTGCACGCATCGGCGTCGTCGCAAGCGAGCGGGGCGCCGTTGCAGGCTCCGCCGCTGCACGTGTCGCCGACCGTGCACGCGGTACCGTCGCTGCACCGGAGGCCGTCGTCGCCCGGCCCGCACGTCGCTGGGCACGCGACGTCGGCGTGGGCACAGCCCGCCGTCGGATTGCACGTGTCGTTCGTACACGGGTCGCCGTCGTCACAGATCAGCGCTGCCGTGCTCGCGACGCAGGACCCCGCCTCGCAATGCTCGATGCCGTTGCAGAGATCACCGTCGGCGCACTGAGAGTCGCTGAGGCAGGTCAGCTGGGCGGCGGCGGGGCCGTGGAACGCCAGCAGCAGTGACAGGACGGCAACGAAGCGAAGCAGGGGGGTCATGAGGAAGCTCCTTCGGCGGCATAGAAGGACGCCGCCCCGCCGGGTGTCAAGCGTAATCGCGGCGGAGCTCGCGCAGGATGGCCGACGTCGCGGGCGACTGATTCAGTGTGTAGAAATGAATCCCGGGCGCGCCCCGCTGCAGCAGCTCGCGGCATTGCTCCGTCGCATGGCGAATCCCGACCTCGCGCGCGCCGGCCTCGTCCCCACGGGTGCCGTCGAGATCGGCCTGCAGATCGGCTGGGATCGTCGCGCCCGAGAGCGCGGCGATGCGCTCGATCTGGGCGACGTTCGTGATCGGCATGATGCCCGCGACGATCGGCACCGTGATCCCGGCCGCCCGGGCGCGGTCGACGAAAGCAAAGTAGTCGGCGTTCCGGTAGAACATCTGCGTGATCAGGAAATCGACCCCGGCACCGACCTTCGCCTTCAGGTTGGCGAGATCGACCTCGAGCGACGGCGCTTGCTGATGCTTCTCGGGATAGGCCGCCCCCGCCAAGCAGAACGGGAATTCGCGCTCGCGGATGAACTGCACGAGCTCGTTGGCGTACCCGAAGCCGTCGGGCGGCTTGACGAAATCCGGCTGGTCGGCGGGCGGATCGCCGCGCAGCGGCAGCACGTTCTCGATGCCCTGGTCGCGGATCAGCTCGAAGATGCGGTTCATCTCGGTCCGTCCGGCCGTGGCACAGGTCATGTGCGACATCGCCTCGACGCCGACCTCGTGCTTCAACCGCGCCGTCAAATTGACGGTCGCCTCGGCGGGCTTGCCGCCGGTCTTGGTGACCGACACGAAGCTCGGCCCGAGCTCTTTCAGGCGGTGAACAGTGTCGATGAGCTTGCGCTCGCCGTCGTCGGACTTCGGAGGAAAGAACTCGAAGGAAAATACCGGACGGTCCCGACCGAAGAGATCGCGGATGCGCATGGGTCCGCCAGCTTACACCAGAGACGGGCGGGGGACGCCAGCGTCAATCGTGAGGACACCGCGTTTTTTCGGGGCCGCGGCAGTGCTAAGGTCGAGGCCATGGGGGAAGGGCACGATCGGCGGGGCGACGGGTCGGGAACGGCCGTCGAGACCCGCACCAAGACGCGGCTGAAGAAGCCGCGCATGTATAAAGTTCTCCTGCACAACGACGACTACACCACGATGGAGTTCGTCGTGTTCGTCCTGCAAGGTATTTTCCACCACTCGGAGTCGGAGGCGATGCAGATCATGTTGCACGTGCACAAAAACGGCCTTGGAGTCGCCGGCGTCTACACCCGGGAGATCGCGGAGACGCGCATCGCCCAGGTCGAAGCACTGGCTCGGAAGCACGAATATCCCCTTCGCTGCAGCATGGACGAAGCCTGATGCGGATCAGCCGAGAGCTGGAGATCAGTCTCGCCCTGGCCGTCAACGAGGCTCGCCGGCGCCACCACGAGTTCCTCTGCATCGAGCACGTGCTGTATGCGCTGCTGCACGACGAGGACGTCGCCGAGATCATCCGTCAGTGCGGGGGCGACGTCGCCGAGCTGAAACGCGACCTCGAGCGCTTCTTCGAGGAGAAGCTCCAACGCATGCCGGAGACGCCCGATTCGGCGCCCGAGCAAACGATCGGCTTCCAGCGCGTGATCCAGCGGGCCGCCGCGCACGTGCAGTCCTCCGGCAAGGACGAGATCCTCGGTCGGAACGTGCTCGTCGCGATCTTCCGCGAGCCCGAGTCGCACGCCGCCTTCTTGCTGGAGCAGCAGGGCATCACCCGCTTGGACGTGGTGAGCTTCCTCTCCCACGGCGTCTCGAAGATCGCGGAGGAGGGCGGCCTCGCTGAAGGCGACGCCAACGACAACGATGACGACGAGGACGACGAGGACGGACCGTCCGAGCCGCGGAAGAAAGATCCCCTCGGGCAGTTTGCCGTCGACCTGGTGGCGCGCGCCGCCGAAGGCAAGATCGACCCGCTGATCGGCCGCGACGACGAGCTCGCGCGAACGGCGCGAGTCCTCTGCCGGCGCCGCAAGAACAATCCCGTGTTCGTCGGGGAAGCCGGCGTCGGCAAGACGGCGCTCGCCGAGGGCCTGGCGCTGCAGATCCACGAAGGCAAGGTTCCCGACGCCCTGAAGACCGCAAAGGTCTTCGCGCTCGACATGGGCGCGCTACTCGCCGGCACCCGCTTTCGCGGCGACTTCGAGCAACGCCTGAAGGCCGTGATCGGCGCCCTCAAGAAGATTCCGGGGGCGATCCTCTTCATCGACGAGATCCACACGCTGGTCGGTGCTGGTGCGACCAGCGGCGGCTCGCTCGACGCGTCGAACATCCTGAAGCCCGTGCTCGCCTCGGGCGAGCTGCGTTGCATCGGCGCCACCACCTACCAGGACTACAAGAGCTACTTCGAGCGCGATCGTGCGCTCGCGCGCCGTTTTCAGAAGATCGAGGTTCCCGAGCCCACCACCGAGCAGGCCCACGAGATCCTGAAGGGGTTGAAGACGCACTACGAGCAGCACCACGGCGTCACGTACACGCGCGCCGCGCTCAGGGCCGCGGCCGAGCTTTCGGCGAAGCACATCAACGATCGCCATCTGCCCGACAAGGCGATCGACGTCATCGACGAGGCCGGCGCGATCTTGCAGATGCAGCCCGCCGGCCAGAAAAAGAAGACGGTGCGCGTGAAGGACATCGAGCACGTCGTCGCGACGATTGCCCGTATCCCCCCACGTAGCGTGTCCACGTCCGACCGCGACCGCCTCGAGACCCTCGAACGCGACCTGCAGCTCAGCGTGTTCGGGCAGGACGCCGCGATCACCTCGCTCGTGTCGTCGATCAAGCTCGCCCGCGCCGGCCTCGGACAACCCGAGAAGCCCGTTGGCTCGTTCCTGTTCGCCGGCCCCACTGGGGTCGGCAAGACCGAGGTGGCGAAGCAGCTCGCCTCGGCGCTGGGCATCGCGTTCATCCGCTTCGACATGAGCGAGTACATGGAAGCGCACACGGTCTCGCGTTTGATCGGCGCACCGCCGGGCTACGTCGGGTTCGATCAGGGTGGCTTGTTGACCGACGCGGTCCGGAAGACCCCGCACGCGGTGCTGCTCCTCGACGAGATCGAAAAGGCGCACCCGAATCTCTTCAATCTGCTCTTGCAGGTCATGGATCACGCCGGACTCACCGACAATAACGGGCGCCAGGCGGATTTCCGCCACATCATTCTCATCATGACGACCAACGCCGGCGCCCAGGAGATGGCGGCGGCCGCGATCGGCTTCGGCGGTCGCACCAATGCCGACAAGGGCGGCAAAGCCATCGAGCGCCTCTTTACCCCCGAGTTTCGGAACCGCCTCGACGCCGTCATTCAATTTGGCGCGCTGCCGATGCCGGTGATCGAACGGGTCGTCGACAAGTTCATGATGGAGCTCGACGTCCAGCTGAACGAGAAGCGTGTCTTCGTGCAGATCACGCCCGAAGCCCGACGCCATATGGCCGAGAAAGGCTACGATCCGGCGTTCGGAGCCCGACCAATGGCGCGGTTGATCCAGACCGAGATCAAGCGCGTGCTCGCCGACGAGATTCTGTTCGGCAAGCTGCGGGACGGCGGCCGCGTCGAGATCGACGTGAAAGACGGCGCGCTGACGTTCCACTACTCGCCGGCGCCGGAAGGCACGGCGCGTGTCGTAGCCGAGGAAGCCTTGTTGGACGAGCCGCCCGGAGGCGACGACTAGGTCGGCTCGTCGTCGGGCGACGTGTCGCGGCGGAGGGCCGTCTGGGTGTCGAGCCAACCGATCTCGCGATCGACCGCGTTCCGTTCGTCGACGAGATAGCGGCGGACGGCGTCGGCGAGGCGCGGGTCGGCGAGGAAGTGCATGCTCTGCGTCGGACGAGCGTCGAATCCCCGTAGGTGCTTGAACTCGCCGCCCGCGCCGGGCTCGAAGCGGGTCAACCCGTGCTCGAGGCAATAGGCGATCGCCGCGTAGTAACAGACGTTGAAGTGCAGGTGCCGCACGTCCTCGAACGTGCCCCAATACCGGCCGTACAGGACGCCGGCCTTCTCGACGTTGATCGTCCCCGCGATGATCTCGCCCTGTCGGCGCGCCACCATGAACACGAGGCGATGCTTCCAGCGCTGGCGGAGCAAGTCGAAGAGCTCGGCGTTGAGGTACTGGTGTCCCCACGAGAACTTGTCGATCGTCGTGCGGTAGAGCGCGAACATGGTCGGAAAGATCTCGTCGGGAATCGCGTCGCCGCGGAGCGCGGTGATGGTGATGCCTTGGGCATCGAGCTCGCGCTGCTCGCGCCGCGCTTGATTGCGACGCTTGCTGCGGAGCGAGCTCAGGTAATCCTCGAAGGTCCGGCCGCCCGGGTTCGTCCACTGGAACTGGTAGCCGTCACGGCGCACGTAGCCGAGCGGCTCCAATGCGTCGGCCTCGTCGGGACGGCAGAAGTTCACGTGGACGGAGGAGTACGATTCGACCCCGCAGAGCTCGCGGAGGGCCGTGCCGAGCTCGCGCACGACGGCACCGCGATCGACAGTCGGGTCGGCGAGAAAGCGCACGCCGGCCGCTGGGGTGAAGGGTGCCGCGACCAGGAGCTTCGGATAGTAGGCGATGCCGGCGCGTTGCGCGGCTTGCGCCCAGCCGTGGTCGAAGACGAACTCGCCCTGACTATGGCCTTTCACGTACAGCGGACAGGCGCCGACGAGCCGACCGGTATCGTCGCGCAGGGCCAGGTGCTGCGGCAGCCATCCCGTCCGGCGCGTGACGCAACGGGCTTCTTCCAGCGACGCCAGCCACGCCCACTCGAGGAAGGGCGACTCGTCGCCGACGAGTGCATCCCATTCCGAGGGATCGACCGCACCGAGGCCGCTCAGGATCGTGAGTTTCATCTGAAAAGGGGCAGCGCCGTCCGTCGACAGTAACGGACGCACCGCCGCGCGACTAGCACGGCGGTGATGAGCTTCGTGCGATCGCATCCGGTGGATTGACTTCGTTTCGCGCGAGACACACTGTCGCCCTCCATGAAAACCGGGACGGTGCACGCACGCGGAATGACGTTTGCGACCCTCGAGGAGGGCGACGGCCCGCTCGTACTCTGCCTGCACGGATTTCCCGACCACGCACGCTCGTTTCGTCATCAGTTGCCCGTGCTCGCCGCCGCCGGCTATCGGGCCGTCGCGCCGGCGATGCGTGGCTACGCGCCTACGGGCCCCGCGCCCGACGGTCGCTACCAGACCGCGGCGCTCGCCGAGGACGCCGTCGCGCTGATCGAAGCCCTCGGTTACGACGACGCGATCGTGTTCGGGCACGATTGGGGGGCGCTCGCCGCGTACGGTGCTGCGCTCGCCGCGCCGACGCGCGTCCGCAAGCTGATCACCGCCGCAGTGCCCTACGGCGCGCAAGTCTCGGCGGCGTTCATGTCGAGCTACGATCAGCAACGACGCTCGTGGTACATGTTTTTCTTTCAGACCCCGTTTGCGGACATCGCCGTCGCGCACGAGGACTACGCTTTCCTGGAGCGGCTGTGGCGCGATTGGTCGCCGGGCTGGAACTTTCCGCCCGAGGAGATGGCGGCATTGAAGGATACCTTCCGCCAACCGGGAGTCGCCGAGGCGGCGCTCGGCTACTACCGCGCGATGTTCAATCCGGCCTTGCAGGATCCCGCGCTGGCCGGGCTCCAGAACCGCATGATGATGGAGCCGATCGAGGTGCCCACGATGATGCTGCACGGGGCCGACGATGGTTGCATGGGCGCAGAGCTGGTCGAGGGGATGGCGGCGTTCTTTCCCCGCGGCCTCCGCACCGAGATCGTGCCCGGAACGGGCCATTTTCTGCACCAGGAAGATCCGGCGCGCGTAAACGCGTTGATCCTCGACTTCCTCCGCGTCTGAGCCGCAGAGGGTTCGCGGCTCTTCAACGTGCGGGTCGCGCGTCCGGTGCGGCGTCGGTCGGCGCGGTTCCGCCGTCCTCGAGCGTCGTCAAGCGATCCTCGATCGCCTGGAGTCGCGCCTCGATCCGCGCCAACGAACGCCGCAGCTCCTGAGCTGATCCGTCCACTGCCGCCGCGGGTGGGGCCGTCGGCATCGGCGCCGCGATCGATCCGACGCCGGGCGGCGGAGTCAGGATGAGCTGCGCCGGTTCGCGCAGCGCCATTTCGGGCTTGCCGCGGTAGGCCGTCACGGTACCGCTCACGCGCACGACGCGGTTCCGCACGCGCGCCTCGAGATCAGTCGGAAATTTGTCGCGGTCGGCGGCGAGAATCGTGGCGGTGAAGCCGGCGAAATTGGGTGCGAAACCGATCACGGTGGCGAGGGGCGACTCGTGGATCGCCACCGCCCGACCTTCGACCGTCACGTCCTGGCCCACGTAGTCACCGGCGCGGTTGCCGGCGATCGTCGGGCCGGCAACGGGAGCCGTCGCAGCGGCAGGGGCGACCTCGATGGTCGACGGGTCGGCTGCTTGCACCGACGCGACAGCGGCCAGCACCGACACCACGACCCAAAACCCCAGCCGACCTCGCATGACTCGCATCCTCCCGACCGTGCTCCTCGCTGTCAAGAATCGATCGGCCGTAGTAGCTTCGTGCCTCATGGCGACACCGACGATCAAAAACCTCCGCACCGTCGGACGATATGCCGTCGGGGTCGACTGGAGCGACGGTCACGACAGCATCATGCCCCATCGCCACCTGCGACAGTGCTGTCCCTGTGACGCCTGTCTCGCGACGCCCACCGATCCCGGTGGTGACGCGATCGAGGTGGCGCGCGTGCAATTGATCGGCGACACGACGGTCTTTCTCGCCTGGCGCGACGGCCACGAGACGTTTTTCGTGGCGGAAGAGCTGCGCACGATCTGCCGCTGCGCCCACTGCATCGGCGAGCCCAACTACCCGATCACGGGACGCTGACGGCGCCCGAGAGTCATCCACAGCTGTGGACGACGCCAACTGATCACTGAGAACGGGCGGTTACGGCTCGTTCTCCAGATGCCGTCCACCGCTCATCCACCGTGGCGGCGGGCCATCAGCGGTGGGAAGCGGGGAGGACGGTCGGTGAGACGCGGAGCGTGACATGGAAGCGCGGGCTCCCGTGTCGGTCGATCTGCGGGATCACCACGACGCCGACGCCGTCGAGCGTGCGAAGCGAGAGCGCCGCTTGCGCCAGCGCGCGTCGAACGGCTTCCGCGATGGTGTCATCCGACGATCCCACAAACTCGCACGGCGCCGCGAACGCGACGGGCGTCGCGGCTTCATCGACTGCAGAATCCTGTACGGTCGCCAGTGAGGCGTTGCGCTCGTTCATCGACCCTTTGATGGAATGTCTGACGCTGGAAGAGCAGCGGCAACGTCCCGGAGCGATGTAGGCACCACCACCACTCCACCGTCGGCTACCGCCCGAAGAGGTACCGTTCTTGACGTCGAGCTGTCAAGAAAATTGTGGCTCGAATCGTGTCACGCAACTGCACGTCGATGATCGGGGTGAGTCGAAACCGAGCACTCATTCGCCTGCGGCTGCCAGAGCGACGATCGGCTGCGCCAACCAATACGCCGTATGCGAGCGACCGGGCGCGGCCGCGAGATCTTCGGGCCGTCCAGCGGCAACGATCTCGCCGCCACCACGCGCCGCTTCCGGTCCGAGATCGATCAGGTGATCGGCCGCGCGCATCACGTCGAGGTTGTGCTCGATGACGACGAGCGTGTGCCCCTGGTCGACGAGACGGTGGAAGGCCCCGATCAGGCGATCGACGTCCGCGAAGTGCAAGCCGGTCGTGGGCTCGTCGAGGACGAACAGCGTCTTGCCGCTGCCGCTCCGTCCGAGCTCGGACGCGAGCTTGATCCGTTGCGCTTCGCCGCCGGAGAGCGTGTTGCTCGGCTGGCCGAGCGTCAAATAGCCGAGCCCGATCTCGACGAGCACGGCGAGCGGCCGCGCGATCGCCGGGATCGCGGTGAACACTCCGGCCGCCTCTTCAACGGTCAGGTCGAGCACCTCCGCGATCGAGCGGCCGGAATAGGTGACCGCCAGGGTCTCCTCGGTGAAGCGCCGGCCGTTGCACGCATCGCAGGGAACGGACGTCTCGGGAAGGAAGCTCATTTGGACGCGGATCCGACCCTGGCCCGCGCACGCATCGCAGCGCCCCTCGGCGACGTTGAAGGAGAAGCGGCCCGGTGCGTAGCCGCGTGCCCGCGCCGTCGGCGTGCGCGCGAACAGCTTCCGGATCTCGTCCCAGAATCCCACGTACGACGCCGGGATCGAGCGCGGGGTCCGGCCGATCGGGCTCTGGTCTACTTCGATCACGCGCTCGATCGGCTCGTGGCCCGTGATCGCGCGATGGGCTCCGGGCCGTGGCGCCGTGAGGCCCTTGGCGCGGCGGAGCCCGTCGTGCAGCACGTCCTTCACGAGCGTGCTTTTGCCGGATCCGGACACTCCGGTGACGCACGTCCACGCGCCGATCGGAATGTCGACGGTGAGGTTCTTCAGATTGTGGGCGGTCGCTTCGTGGATCGTGATGCGCGGGCCGTCGGTCGGACGCGGTGGCCGACCGCGTGCGCGTGGGCCGTTCAAGTAACGCCCCGTGAGCGATCTCGGGTCCGCGGCGATCGCGGCGGGCGAGCCCATCGCAACGAGTGCGCCGCCGTGTCGACCCGCGCCCGGCCCGAGGTCGACGACGAGATCGGCCGCGGCGATGGTCGCCTCGTCGTGCTCGACGACCAGGACCGTGTTGCGGCGCTCGACCAGCGTCCGTAGCGCGGTCAGCAACAACGCATTGTCGCGCGGATGGAGGCCGATCGTCGGCTCGTCGAGCACGTAGCAGGCACCGCGCAGGTTCGATCCAAGCTGCGCGGCCAAGCGGATACGCTGGGCCTCGCCGCCGGACAACGTGTCGGCGCTGCGATCGAGCGTGAGATACCCGAGCCCGACCGTCGCGAGAAAGCGCAATCGGGGGCCGACCTCGGCGACGAGATCCCGGACGATCTGCCGCTCGCGAGTGCCGAATCGCCACGCGGTCATGGCGGCACCGCACTCATCGACCGTCATCGCCGTCAGCTCGGGAAGCGTCCGACCGAGCACGCGCACGGCACGGGCGCGCGGGTTCAGTCGCGTGCCCGCGCACTCGCCGCACGCCCGATTGGTCACATACGGGCGCATCGCCTCAGCGACCATGGCCTCGGCAGCACCGGACTCCTCGGACTCCTCGTACACGCCGTGCAACCGCAAGAGCGGCAACACGCCCGCCACGTGCTTCCCGTCGCCGTCCAGCACGATGCGCTTCTGTCGCGGCGTGAGGCGCTTGAACGGCTTGTCGACGGCGATGCCGGCCGCCTTGAGCGCGCGCCACAGCTTCCGTTCCTCCGTCCCCATACCGAGATCACCGAGCGCCGCGATGGCGCCGTCACGGAGCGAGCGCTCCGCGTCGGTGACGACGAGATCGGCATCGAGCTCCGCGCTGACGCCCAGCCCTTGGCAGGTCTGACACGCCCCCTGGCGGCTGTTGAACGAGAACAGACGCGGGTCGAGCGCTTCGTAACCGAGACCGCACGGGGCACAGAAGAGCCGCTCGCTGAAGACGTGCTCCTGATCGTCGGCGATCGCGACGACGACCCCGGCACCGAGCCGCAGCGCCTCGGCGACCGGCTTCACCAGCCGCTCGCTTCCGGAACCGGCCGCCACCACGCCGATGACCACGTCGACGTCGTGCTCGTGATAGCGGTCGAGCTCGGGCAGCGGATCGAGCGGCACGATCTTCCCGTCGACGCGGACCTGCGTGTAGCGCAGCCGACGCGCCGCCCGCAGCACGTCGCGATGAAAGCCCTTGCGGCCGCGCACGACGGGTGCGAGCAAGACGACCGCCTCGGCGCCGATGCGGTCGGCGAGATGCGTCGTGATCTGGCCCCGCGGCAGGGGATGAATCGGCTGATCGCAGCGCACGCAGTGCTGGATGCCGACCTTGGCGAAGAGGAGCCGCAGATAGTGCGCGACCTCGGTCACAGTCGCGACCGTCGACTTCCGGCCGCCGCGGCTCAAGCGCTGCTCGATGGCGATCGTCGGCGGAATACCCGACACGAAGTCGACGTCAGGTCGCGGCAGTACGTCGATGAACTGTCGGACGTAGGTCGACAGGCTCTCGAGGTAGCGGCGCTGCCCTTCGGCGAAGATCACGTCGAACGCGAGCGTCGACTTGCCCGAGCCCGAAAGGCCGGTGATCACGATCATGCGATCGCGCGGCAGCTCGATGTCGAGGTTGCGGAGGTTGTGCTCGCGGGCGCCGACGATGCGAATCGTGTTGCGGTCGGGGGCGACGGTCGGCGCGGGCAATGCCACCGCCGTCGCAACCGCCGAACGATCGGCGAGGGCGTCGACCAGGAACCGGCCCGTGTGCGACGCTCGGCATGCCGCGATCGCTTCGGGCGTGCCGATCGCGACGACGTCCCCGCCGCCGTCACCGCCTTCGGGTCCGAGGTCGATGACGTGATCGGCACATTTGATGACCTCGACGTTGTGCTCGACGATCACCAGCGAGTGGCCGCGCTCGGTGAGCTTCGCAAAGGCACCGAGGAGTCGCTCGATGTCGGCGAAGTGCAGTCCGGTCGTCGGCTCGTCGAAAATGAACAACGTGTGGGCCTTGGCGTCCCGGCCGAGGTGCGCGGCCAGCTTGATCCGCTGCGACTCGCCAGCCGAGAGCGTGCTGAGCGGCTGGCCGAGGGTGAGGTACTCGAGCCCGACGTCGATCAGGGGCTGCAACGCCTGGCGGATGTCGGCCTGGTCCGCGAAGGACGTCGTCGCCTCGCGCACGGTCAGCGCCAGCACGTCGGCGATGCTGTGCGCGCGGTACCGCACCTCGAGCACGTCGGGGTTGTAGCGCCGGCCGTTGCACGCGGCGCAGACGAGCAGGACGTCGGAGAGGAACTGCATCTCCACTTGCTCGAAGCCGTCGCCGCGGCAGGTCTCGCATCGGCCACCGTCGACGTTGAAGGAGAACGTCGCGGCGGTGAAGCCGAGGAGGCGGGCGTGATCGGTCGCCGCGAAGAGGCGGCGCACGCCGTCGAACATCTTCGTGTAGGTGGCGGCGTTCGCGCGCGGCGTCGAGCCGATCGGCGCCTGGTTGACGAAAATCACCTCGGCGATCTTCTCGGCGCCGTCGATGGCGTCGCACTCGCCCGGCGGCGCGGTCGGGAGGCCGCGCCGCCGCAGCAGCCCGCGATGCAGGACTTCCTCGACGAGGGTGCTCTTGCCCGAGCCCGAGACGCCGGTGATGCACACCATCCGCGCGAGCGGGATCGTCACGTCGATGCCCCGAAGGTTATGGGCGCGCGCGTTGCGGATCGTGATGTCGAGCCCGGGCGCGGGACGCCGGCGCTGCGTGGGCGTCGGAATGCGGCGGCGTCCCGAGAGATACGCGCCGGTCAGCGACGCCGCATCGGCGATGACCTCGGCGACGGTCCCTTGCGCCACGACGGTGCCGCCCGCCGCGCCGGCGCCCGGGCCCATGTCGACGATGTGGTCGGCGGCCGTGATGATCTCGGGATCGTGCTCGACGACGACGACCGTGTTCTGGCGCGCGCAAAGATTGCGCATGATGCCGACGAGCCGAGCGCTGTCGCGCGGATGGAGGCCGATCGACGGCTCGTCGAGCACGTAGAGCGTGTTCACGAGCGACGAGCCGACGGCGGTCGTCAGGTCGACGCGCTCGAGCTCGCCGCCCGAGAGCGTCCGCGACTGACGATCGAGCGTCAGGTACGCGAGCCCGACCTCGACGAGGTAATTCAGACGCGAGCGGATCTCGCTCAGCACGAGCGCCGAGGCCGGATCGCGCACGGGGTCGACGGCCATCCCTCCGAAGAACGCCAGCGCGTCGGCGACGTTCATGCGATTGACGTCGGCGATCGTCCGGCCCGCAACGCGGAAATCGAGCGCGTCCGGCTTCACCCGGCTGCCGGCACACACGGTACAGGTCCGATACGAGCGATAGCGCGAAAGCAGCACGCGCACGTGCATCTTGTAGGTCTTGCGCTCCAACCAACGGAACCAGCCTCGAATGCCGAAGAAGCGCTCATCGCCCTCTTCGACGAGGCGGCGCTGCTCGTCCTCGAGGTGCGTGAACGGGACGTCGAGCGGAATCTTGCGTTGACGGCAGAACGCGTAGAGCTCTCGCCGTTCCTCCGTCGTCGACGGGGTGGTCCACGGTTTGATCGCGCCGCCTTCGAGCGTGCGCGACGGATCGGGGATCACCATGTGCAGATCGAGATCGATGATCCGACCGAAGCCGCGACAGGTCTCGCAGGCGCCGAGCGGGCTGTTGAAGGAGAAGAGGTTGGGGGTCGGATCGCGGTACGTGAGATCGCACGTCGTGCAGGCGAGCGTGGCGCTGTACTCGCGACGGCCCCGCGTCTCGACGGTCTCGATCCAGACCCGCCCCTTCCCGAAGGTGAACGCTTGCTCGAGCGACCCGACCAAGCGTCCCCGGGTTTCCCTCCGCAACGTCAGACGATCGACGACGACGGCGAGCGGGCTCGGCGGCGCGGTAGCGAGAGCGTCGAGCTTGTGGACGACGCCGTCGACCAGGCCGCGCGTGAAGCCCTCGCGGGCCAGCGCCGCCACGGTCTGCGGCCAAGGCAGATCCGGAAGCGGGAAGGGGAACCCGAGGAGGACCGCGGCACCGCCTCGTTCCTGCATGGCGTCGTCGGCAATGCGGACCGGCGTCGCGCGTTCCACGTGCCGGCCACACGATCGGCATTGCAGGACACCGAGCTTCGCGAACAACAGCTTCAAATGGTCGTGGATCTCGGTGACCGTCCCGACGGT
The DNA here is from genome assembly GCA_039917665.1 of Binatia bacterium. Lineage (GTDB taxonomy): Bacteria > Desulfobacterota > Binatia > UTPRO1 > UTPRO1 > UTPRO1. Next base: position 18,284 of record JBDSJB010000009.1, on the reverse strand, counting down.
CGAACGCGAGGTCGTGACGGGCCGACGCTGATCGATGGCGACCGCGGGCGGAATGCCGCCGATGTGGTCGACGTCCGGCTTCTCCATGCGCTCGAGAAACTGTCGCGTGTACGTGGAAAAGCTCTCGACGTACCGGCGCTGGCCCTCGGCATAGAGAATGTCGAACGCGAGCGTCGACTTGCCGGATCCGCTCACGCCGGTCACGACCGTCAGCTGATGCAGGGGAATGTCGACGTCGACGCCCTTCAGATTGTGCTGACGGGCTCCGCGGATCTCGATATGTTCGGCGGCCATCGTGGGAGTGTCGGAACGCGGCACTATAGAGAAATCGACAGGACGCTGCACCTAAGATCGATCATGACGAACGAGATCGTCCACACCCGCGAGATCGCTGGCCTCACGGCGACGCGACTCGAGGTCGACGTCGGCGACCGTTCGATGCGGCTGTGGGCGGTGCCGGACCTCGAGGGTCTCGTCGATCGCGGCGCGCTGCTGCGCGGCGAAGCCGAGCCGCCGTACTGGGCCTACCTCTGGTCGGGTGCGCGCGTGCTCGCGTCGTACCTCGTGCGTTTCGTCGACGTCCGTGGCCTCCGCGTCCTCGAAATCGGTTGCGGTCTCGCTCTTCCTGGCATCGCGGCCGCGGTCCTCGGCGCCGAAGCGACGCTCGTCGACGTGGCAGCGCCGGCGCTCGCGTTCGCTGACGCGAGTGCCGCGGCCAATCACGTGGCGTGCACGACCCTCGCGAGCGACTTCACGCGCCTCGATCCCGAGCTGCAGTTCGACGTCGTGCTCGCGGCGGAGATCGCCTACGACCGTGCGCGCTACCACGAGCTCGCGGCGGTCTTCGTCCGGCACCTGCGGCCGGGGGGTATCGCGTTACTCGCGGACGGGTATCGGACGGATACGCGCGGGCTCTACGCTGCGCTCGCGGCTTCCGGCTGCGCGACGCACGCGTTCGATCTTCGCGTCGACGAGGAGGGTCGGCCGATGCCGGTACGCCTGACGGTGATCCGTCACCCCGCGGCGCGGATCAGCTCTCGAGACATTGCGCGACGACCTGCTTGAGCCGATCGACGTCGAGCGGCAGCGAGAGGCAGTGCACGTCGTCGACCCCGCTCACGATCCAGCGCCGGCGCTCGGTTTCCGGCGCGCCCAGAAGCACGAAGGGGATCTTCCGGCCGTGCTGGCGCGCATGGCACAGCACGGTGAGGCCGCAGACCCCTGGCAGCGCCACCTCGCTCAGCACCAGATCGTAGGTGGTGCGCTCCAGCGCTTCCATCGCCGCTTCGCCGGAGGACACTTGATCCGTCTCGTACCCGCAGCGGCAGAGGATCCGTCCGATCGTACCGCTGAAATTGTCGTCGGCCGCGATCACCAGGATGCGACGGGGAGGGTCGGAGGCGCAGGACATTCAAAGGACCTTGCGGCAGCAGGAAGCATGCCACGCGCCCCCATGCCACCGCTCCTCAACAAACATCGTGCGGGCAGAGCCGTCGCAAGAGGGGTCAGGCTCGAAAACGCAGGGACATGGTCGCAATCCGTGACAGCCCTGGGTCATTCCAGACCGTATTTCTCCAATTTACGGTAGAGCCGTTGACGGTCGATCCCGAGAATTCGGGCCGCCTGGTTCTTGTTTCCGTTGGCCTGGCGGAGGGCGGCCTCCATCAAGACCCGTTCGGTCGCCTCGAGCGATGGCACCTCGGCACCGAAGTGGACCACGGGCTCGGTCCGCGGCGCCGGCGACCGCACCAGCGGCGTCAGGCTGGCGAGCGTGATGTCTCCCGTCGGTCCGAGGGCGAAGCAGCGCTCGATGACATTTTGTAACTCTCGGATGTTTCCCGGCCATTCGTACGATTCCAGCCGCGCGAGCGCCGCCGGCTGGATCGTCTTCGGGGCGACGTTGAAGGTCGTGGCGTAGCGCTCGACGTAGTGGCGCGCGAGGAGCGGAACGTCCTCGCGCCGCTCGCGGAGCGGAGGTAGCGGCAGGTGCACCACGTTCAGCCGGTAGTAAAGGTCCGAGCGGAAGTTGCCGTGCTGGACCTCCGCCGCGAGATCACGATTGGTGGCGGCGATCAGCCGGACGTCGACCTTGATCGGACGGTTCGAGCCGATCGGGGTCACCTCGCGCTCCTGGATCGCACGCAGAAACTTCACCTGCAGCGCGGCGGGAATGTCGGCGATCTCGTCGAGAAACAGCGTGCCGCCGTGCGCCGCTTGGAAGACGCCCTCATGGTCCGCGATGGCGCCGGTGAACGCGCCACGCCGATGCCCGAACAGCTGGCTGTCGAGCAACGAGTCGGACACCGCGCCGCAGTTGAGCGCGACGAACGGTCGCTCAGCCCGCGTCCCACGCGTGTGGATGCTGTGCGCGACGAGCTCCTTGCCGGTGCCACTTTCTCCCGTGATGAGAACGGTCGTGGCGTTCTGAGCCAGCGCGGTGATCGCCTGATAGATGTCCTGCATCGCCGCGCTCTGCCCGATGATCTCGCCGAACCCCTGCGTGCGCTCGATCACCTCGCGCAGGCGGCGGTTCTCGCGCTCGAGATCGGACATGCGGAGCACCTGCGCGAGCGTCATCAACAGCTCGTCGGGGTTGCAGGGCTTCACGAGGTAATCCCAGGCGCCGAGCTTCATGGCCTCGACGGCGGCCTGCGTGCTGCCGTGCCCGGTGAGCACGATCGTCGGCGGCGACAGGAGTCGGCGCTCGCCTGCCGGTGGCGGCGCGTCGCCTTGCAGACGGCGAAGCAACGCCATGCCGTCCAGGACCGGCATGTTGAGATCGGTCACGATGACCTGGAACGTGCCGACGGCGAGCGCGTCGAGCGCCAACTGGCCGTTGCCAGCGGTCGCAACCTCGTAGCCTTTGCGCTCGAGGATCTTCGCGAGAGTGCGGGCCATGTTCGGCTCGTCCTCGACGAGCAGGACCCGCGCGCCGGCCACGGGCTCGACGACGATCTCGCTCACGGCTGCACGGGATCGAGACGCCGCGTCGGCAGCTCGATGGTGAATGTGGTACCGACGTTCGGCACGCTCCGCACGTTGATGTCGCCGTGGTAGCGCCGGACCACCGAGTGCACCACCGAAAGCCCGAGGCCGGTGCCTTGGCCCGGGGATTTCGTCGTGAAGAACGGATTGAAGATGTCGTTCAATTGATCCGCCGGAATGCCGATGCCGGTGTCGGAGAACTCGAGGCGGACGCGCTGGTCGGACGCGAGCGACGTCCGGACGCTCAGCTCGCCACCGTGCGGCATGGCCTGCACCGCATTCGTGATGAGGTTCAGGAAGATCTGTCGGAGCGCGTTCTGGTTGGCGGGGCAGGGGCCGATGTCCCCGAGCTCCGTCACGACGCGCACGTCGCTGTTCTGCAGATACTTGTTCATGAGGAGCAGCGTCTTCCGCAGCAGGTCGTTGATGTCGACCGTCTCGACCGTCGCGCCGGAGTCGCGCGAGAACTCGAGCAGGCTGTTGATGATCGTCTGCACCCGGTCCATCTCTTCTTTCGCGATGCGCAGATCCTCGCGCACCTCGGCGTTGCCGCCATCGACGATCTCGGCGAGGTCGTAGAGCGCGTTCATGATGATGGCGAGTGGGTTGCGGATCTCGTGGGCGATGCCGGCCGCGAGCTGACCGATGGCCGCCATCTTCTCCGATTGGATCAGCTGATCCTCGAGCCGTTGGCGATCGGACATGTCGACGCAGATCTGCTGGATGAAGCGCTGCTCCCCGTACTCGATCAAGCCCGAGTTGACGAAGATCGGGATGACGGTGCCACTTCGGGTGCGATGGTGGAGGTCGTCGCGGTTGGCATTCCCCTTGGTGCGGGTTTCCTCCCAGAGCGCGATCGCCTCGAGGCGCTCGTCCGTGGGATGGAGATCCCACGCCTTCATGCCGCGCAGCTCCTCGGACGGGTACTCGAGACTCTGCTCGGCGACGAAGTTCGCCGCGAGCACCGCGCCCGTATCGGAGTCGATCTTGAAGATGGCGGCGGGCGCGCTGTCGATCGACCGGCGATACGTCGTCTCTTGTTCCCGGAGCTGCTCCTCGCGCGCCTCCACGAAGAAGTCGGTGATGTGCAGGATGCGCTCCTCGAACTCCTGGGCGAGGAGCGCGAGGAGCTCTTTACGGCGGGGCTGGTCGTCGGCGTAACGCCGGCGGATCGCGTTCCCCATGAGCTGAAACGCCTTCATTTGGCCCGAGAGGAACCGCGACGCGGGGAACTTGGAAATGAAGCCTTGGCGCGCGTGGCTGCGCAGGTAGACGTAGGTGTCGCAGTCCTCGGGGTCGGCAATGTGCTGGACCCAGCGCCGGAGGGCGATCTCGATGTCGTGCGACAAGTCCGGCCATTGCGCCTGCGGAATGCCAAAGGCCGGGCCGATGTGACCGACCCATCCGGACACCACGTCCGGCATGGTCTCGTCGAGGGCCCGCGCCAGCTCGTCGCGGAGGGCGCTTTTGGCGCGGGGGAACCGCAAGAGCGTGCACCCACGCATGTAGCGTTCGATGCGTCGGAGGTGCTCGGCCAGAGCGTCGTCGTGCCCGTCGGTGCTCATGCCATGGTGGCGAGACGATCGCCTGGGCCCGTCTAGCAACTCGGCTGGGCCCTGGCCAGCTGGATCGGGCGCGCGTGCGTGCGGCGACACCATCCTCTATAGGAGAAAAGGCGTGCCCAACGAGCGCGACCCCGCAACTCTCGGAGACGCCGAGCCTTGAAGCGACTCGACGTGACGCTCTCCGATCCGGCGTCCGATCCGGGCGTGCAACTCATGTTGCGCGTCCGGGACGGTGATGCGGACGCCTTCCGAGAGCTGTTCGAAAAACACAGTCGGGCCATCGTGAACTTTGCCTACCACTTCGTCGGAAGCCGCCATCGGGCGGAAGAGATCGCGCAGGACGTGTTTCTCCAGATCTATCGGGCCGCCCCCCGTTACGAGCCGACGGCGAAGTTCACCACCTGGCTTTACCGCATCGCCACCAACGCCTGCCTGAACGAGGTCCGTCGCCCCGAGCATCGACACCCGAAACGCTCGCTCGAGTATCAGCCCGACGACGAACACAAACGCGCCGAGATCGCCTATGCTGATCCGACCGCGATCCCAGGGGACAGCGCCTTGGCGGGTCGGCAGCTCGGGGCTAAGATCAATGCCGTGCTCGAGGATCTGCCTCCGAACCAGCGCGCGGCGCTGCTCATGAGTCGGGTCGACGGCATGTCCTATCTCGAAGTCGCCGAGGCGCTGGATACGACGGAGAGCGCCGTCAAGAGCCTGGTGTTCCGCGCGACGGCGACCATGCGCAAAGAGCTGACGGAGTTCCTATGAGCGCGACCTGCGAAGCGATCGGCCCCGAGCTCGTGGCCTACCTCGACGGTGCCCTCGCGGACGACGAGCGGCGCCCGATCGCGAGCCACGTTTCCACGTGCCTCGTATGCCGCCGTGAGATCGAGCGTCTGACGACCGTCCAGCGCTGGGTGTCGGAGCTGCCGGCCGTCGAGCCCAGCCGCGACTTCGCAGCGACCTTCTGGGAACGCATGGAGGAGGAGCCCCCCGTCGCCGAGCGGTCAGGGCGCCCGTCGCGGCCGCTCCGCTGGATCGTGCCCGTACTCGCGGCCGCCGCCGTCCTGGCGCTGGCTCTGCGATCGATGGTGCCTGGGACGTCTACGCCTCCGCCGACGGTGCCCGCCGCGCCCGCGCCGCGTGCTCCGGCAGTCGCTGCCGCCCCCAAGATCGAGCGTCCGAAGGTCGCGGCGGCCCCGGTCGAGAAGCCCGCCCCGGCGCAGCTCGCGAACGTCGAGGATTTGAAACCCGAGGACCTCCCGCCCGAGCTCCTCGAGCATCCCGAGCTCTTCCTCCGGCTCCCCGTCGTCCGTCGTCTCGAGACGCTCGAGCACATCGACGCCGTCAAGCGCGAGCAGCAGTCCGAGGACGGTGCGGGGTGATCGGCTTCCGCTCGGCCGTCATCGCGATCGCCGTCGCCTCGATCGCCGCTGGCGCAACCGTGGCCTCAGCAGGTGAGCGCGTCGCCCAGAACTGGGATCAAATGTCGCCGCAAGAGCGCGGCGAGGCGTACCGGAACTATCAGCGCTTCCAGAAACTCCCGACCAAGCAACGCGACAAGGTCGAGCGCAACTACGAGCGCTGGCAGCAGATGCCGCCGCAGGAGAAGGAGCGCATGCGCTCCAACTATCGCGAGTTCCGGGACATGCCGCCCGCGCAGCGCCGCGATCTGCAAGACCGCTACGAACGCTCCAAGCGCCCACGCTGAGTACGAGCAGCCTGCCGATGTGGTGGTAGCTCGACGCGCGCGGGTTATACTCGCCCGATCGTGGAGCGTCGAAACGAGCCTTTTCGGCTGCAAGGGGAGTTCACCCCGCAAGGCGACCAGCCCGAGGCCATCCGGCAGCTGACCGCCGGTCTGCGCGACGGCATCGCGGCGCAAACGCTCCTCGGCGTGACCGGCTCGGGCAAGACCTTCACGATGGCCCACGTCATCGCCGAGCTAAACAGGCCGACGCTCGTGATGGCGCCCAATAAGACGTTGGCGGCGCAGCTCTACCACGAGTTCCAGGCGCTCTTCCCCGACAACGCCGTCCGCTACTTCGTCAGCTACTACGACTACTACCAGCCGGAAGCCTACGTCCCGAGCACCGACACGTTCATCGAGAAGGACGCGTCGATCAACGACGAGATCGACAAGATGCGCCACTCGGCGACCAAAGCGCTGCTGGAGCGCACCGACGTCATCATCGTCGCCAGCGTCTCCTGCATCTACGGCCTCGGCTCACCGACCGAGTATTTCGACAACTTGCTCTTTCTCGAGCGCGGCGCCGAGGCCGACCGCGACGCGATCCTCCGGAAGCTGGTCGACATCCAGTACGAGCGCAACGACATCGACTTCCACCGCGGCACGTTCCGCGTCCGCGGTGACGTGGTCGAGATCTTTCCCGCGTACGAAGAGACGCGGGCGCTCCGGGTCGAGTTCTTCGGTGACACCATCGAGGCCATCACCGAGATCGATCCGCTGCGCGGCAAGGCCGAACGCGGGCTCGCGCGCGTCGCCATTTACCCTGCGAGCCACTACGTCACGGGCGCGCCCCGCCTCAAGATCGCGATCCAGTCGATCCGCGACGAGCTGCTGGCCCGGCTGATCGAGCTGCGGACCCAGAACAAGCTGCTCGAGCATCAGCGCCTCGAGCAGCGCACCATGTACGACCTCGAGATGCTCGAGGAGATGGGCTTCTGCCACGGCATCGAGAACTACTCGCGCCACCTCGACGGGCGCGCACCGGGCGATCCGCCGTCGACGCTGATCAGCTATTTCCCGAAGGACTTCCTGCTGATCGTCGACGAGAGCCACGTGACCGTGCCGCAGGTCGGCGGCATGTACCGTGGGGATCGAGCGCGCAAAGAAACCCTCGTCGACTTCGGGTTCCGCTTGCCGTCGGCGCTCGACAACCGGCCGCTCAATTTCCGCGAGTTCGAGGGCTGCGTCGGGCAGACCGTGTACGTCTCGGCGACGCCTGGCAACTACGAGCTCGAAAAGAGCTTGGGCGTGGTGGTGGAGCAGATCATCCGGCCGACCGGGCTCGTCGACCCGGAGATCGCGGTGCGGCCGGCACGCGACCAGGTCGACGACCTGCTCGAAGAGATTCGCCGTCGCATCGAGGTCGACGAGCGCGTGCTCGTGACGACCCTCACGAAGAAGATGGCCGAAGACCTGACCGACTATTTCCAGGACGTCGGCATCAAGGTTCGCTACATCCATTCCGACGTCGAGACGCTCGAGCGGGTCGAGATCATCCGCGACCTTCGCCGCGGCGTGTTCGACGTGCTGATCGGCATCAATCTGCTGCGCGAGGGCCTCGACATCCCCGAGGTGTCTCTGGTCGCAATCCTCGACGCCGACAAGGAAGGCTTTCTCCGCTCCGCGCGCTCGCTGGTGCAGACGATCGGGCGCGCCGCGCGTAACCTCCACGGCACCGTCATCATGTACGCCGACACCATCACCGACTCGATGAAAAATGCGATGGACGAGACGGCACGCCGCCGCACCATCCAGCGTGCGTACAACGAGGAGCACGGGATCGTGCCGCAGACCATCCGGAAGGCGATCGCCGGTCCGCTAGTCGCGATCGCCGACGCCGACTACCTCGAAGGCTCGGAGCTGCTCCCCGACCCGGACGACGATTGGCCCGACGCTGGCGAGATCCCTGCGACGCTCGATCGCCTCAAGAAAGAAATGAAGCGCGCCGCCACCGCGCTCGAGTTCGAGCGCGCCGCCGAGCTGCGTGATCGCATCCACGCGCTGGAGCGCCATGCGCTCGGCCTCAACGAGGGATCCCGTGCCTGAGATCGAGCGCGAGTCGCTCGAGCCTACGGGCGACGCGACCGAGCCGAATCCCACCGTTGAGGTGCGCGTCACGATGACGCCACCGACCGACGACACCGACCTCGAAACCAAGCTCGCGACCCTGCCGACGCGCGCCGGCGTCTACTTGCTGCGCGACACGCACGGCAAGGTCATCTACGTCGGCAAAGCCAAGAGTCTGCGGAGCCGCGTGCGCTCGTATTTCCGCGGCGGCGACGGGCGGTCGCAGGTCGACTTCCTCGTGCACCGCGTCGCGACGTTCGAGACGCTCGTCACCGCCAACGAGAAAGAGGCGTTGATCCTCGAGAACAACCTCATCAAGCAGTACAAGCCGCGCTACAACATCCGTCTCAAGGACGACAAGAGCTATGTCAGCGTCAAGATCGACGAGCACCACACCTGGCCGCGGCTCATCGTCACCCGCAAGCTGACACGCGACGGCTCCCGCTATCTCGGGCCGTTCTCGTCCGCCTGGTCGGTCCGCGAGACACTCGACACCATCCGCAAGATCTTCCCGCTGCGGAACTGCAGCGACACCGTCTTCCGCAACCGCGCACGGCCCTGCATCGAGTACCAGATCAAGCGGTGTCCGGCGCCGTGCTGTCTCGAGATCGACTCGTCCGAGTACCTGCGCAACCTCGGGCAGACGGTCGACCTGCTCGAAGGACGGAATCAGCAACTGGTCCGGACGCTCACCACCCGCATGGAGGCCGCGTCGGAGGCGCTGCGTTTCGAGGAGGCGGGGCGGCTGCGCGACCAGCTGCGCGCCATCGACACGACCGTGCAACGGCAGCAAGCGGTCGCGCACTGGGGCCGCGACCAGGACGTGTTCGGGCTGTATCGCGAAGGGGGATTCGTCGAGATCCAGGTGCTCTTCGTGCGCGCGGGCAAGCTCACCGGCAACCAGGCCTATACGTTCGACGATCTGGAGTTCTCCGATGACGAAGTCGTGGGCGCGGTCCTGACCCAGTTCTATCAGGGCGATCGCGCCATTCCCGACGGCATCGTCCTTCCCGTGACGCTCGAGGACGCCGACGTACGCGCCGAGTATCTGAGCGAGCGCAAAGGGCGCCAGGTCGAGGTCCTCTGCCCGCAACGTGGCGCCAAGCTGCGGCTCGTCGAGATGGCCGTCGAGAATGCCCGCCACAGCTATGCCGAGCGGCGCGACCAGGGCACGCAGCGCGAACGCATGTTGGAGGAGCTGCGGCAGCGGCTGCACCTGCGAAGCGCCCCGAAGCGCATCGAGTGTTTCGACATCTCGAACATCCAGGGCAATCAGACGGTCGCCTCAATGGTGACGTTCGACGAAGGCGAGCCATGTCCGGCCCGTTATCGGCGTTATCGCATTCGTACCGTCGAGGGCAGCGACGACTTCGCGTCGATGTACGAGGTGCTCGACCGACGCTATCGCCGGGCCAAGGACGAAAACGACTTTCCCGATCTGCTGATGGTGGACGGTGGCAAGGGACAGCTGAACGTGGCCGTCGAGGTCCTGCGGACGCTCGAAATCGAGGGCGTCGACATCATCGGCCTCGCCAAGATGCGAGTCGAGCGCGACGCGCGCGAGTCCGAGGTGGTGCGATCCGACGAGCGCATCTTTCTTCCGGGCCGCAAGAATCCCGTCGTCCTGCGTCGCAACTCGACGGCGCTGTTTCTCTTGCAGCGCGTTCGCGACGAGGCGCACCGTTTCGCGATCACGTACCATCGCGAGCTGCGACGCCGTGAACGGCTGCGGTCGGGGCTCGAGGACATCGCGGGCGTCGGACCCGGACGTCGTCGCGTTCTGCTGCGCCACTTCGGCAGCCTGAAGCGCCTGCGCGCCGCGACGGAACCGGAGATCGCCGCGGTGCCTGGGATCTCATCGCGCTTGGCCGCGGAGATTCACAGCCGGCTCGCGGCCAGCGTCGTGCTGCCGGACGCGATCTCGCCGGATCCTGCGACGCCACCCGACGCGGACTGATCGCCCACCGCCGCTCGTTCCCATGATGCCGCGCCCCCGCGGCCACACGCCGACGCCTCGCCGCCCGGCGGGAGACGCCTCTGTTCGACGACGAGCCGCCGGTCGCCACGTTCATGCTGGTACCGTTCGCGCTGGCGTTCCTCGCGGGCGGGATCAGCCGCCCGGGCGCGATCGGCCCAGCCGTACTGGTCGTGCTCGCCGCCGTCGCGGTGACGCAATGTCGATCGACGCCATTGCGAGCACGCGCGTCGGCGGCCGCCGCGGGCCTCGCACTGGCGGCGCTGTTGGTCGCCTGTACGCACGTTCCGCCGCCGGCCAACGACGTGACCCGCCTCGTCGGACCCGGCACCACGGCGATCGAGGGCCGCGTCGTCCGTTCCGAGACGAACGGCGAGCGCGCCGCGTTGATGCTGGCCGTCGACCGCGTGCGCCGCCGCGGCACTACCGCGGAGGCGTCCGGGCTCGTCGGTCTCACGGTGGCGCACGCGCGACGATCGTGGGCCGTCGGGACCCGCCTCCGTGCCGTCGGCCGACTCCGTCGCCCGCGACTCTTCGGCAACCCCGGCGAGTACGACTTCGTCGCGACGCTCGCCCGCCGCGGGGTGCGGGCGACCATGTTTCTCTGGGACGACGAGCACATCGAAGGGCTCAGCGCGCCGAGCGATCGGCCGACAACCCGGATCGTCGAGGGCATCCGGGCCGCCATGAGCGAGCGCATCGCCGCGCACGCCGCCGAGCCCGCGCGCGGCTACCTCGTCGCCGTCCTGCTCGGCGACATGCAGAGCCTCGACCGCGCCATCCGCACGGCGCTCACGCGGACCGGTCTGACGCACGTGGTCTCGGTGTCCGGCTTTCACATCGCGGTCGCGGCCGGCGCCTCGATCGTGGCGATCCGTTGGCTGCTGGTCCGTATCGCTGGACTGCCGTTGCGCATCGATGTGACGATCGTCGCCGCCCTCGCCGGCACGTTGCCCGTCGGACTCTACGCCGCGCTCGCCGGCGGCAGTGTTCCCGCCGCGCGTTCCTTCCTCAGCTACGGCGTGCTGCTGGGCGCGCTACTCTGCGCACGTCCGCCCGATGCGCTGCGCGCGCTCGCGGCAGCCGCCGTGCTGCTCGCCGTCGCCACCCCCGACCTCGCGGCCGACGTCTCCTTCGAGCTGTCCTTTCTATCGGTGCTCGCCCTGATTCTGCTCGCGCGCCAGCGTCCGGTCGTCGCGGCGGAGGCGTCACGATGGCGCCGGTACGTCGTGGACCCCGTGCGCGTCAGCGTCGCAGCGACCATCGTCACGGCGCCGCTCACGGCCTGGCACTTCCAACAAGTGTCGCTGATCGCGCCGCTCGCCAACCTCGTCGCGCTACCGCTGCTCGGTCCGGCAACGCTGCTCCCCGGTCTCGCCGCGATTCCCTTGGTGGGGCTGGTGCCGCCGCTCGCTGATCTCCTCTTGGGCGTGGCGGCCCACGCCGCTGATCTCGGGCTCCGCATCGCGTGCACGCTTGGCGCATTGTCGTGGGCGGCGGTCGATACGCCGACGCCGTCGCTCCTCGAGATCGCTCTTGGTTACGGCTTCCTCGCCGCTCTCTGGTTTCGTCCACCGCGTACGCCTGTCGCCCTCGCGCTGCTCGCCGTCGTGACCGTCGGCGACGTCGGCTACTGGACCTGGCAGCGCTTCGGCGACCCGACCTTGCGCGTGACCTTTCTCTCGGTGGGGCAGGGCGACGCCGCGGTCGTCGAAGCCCCGGGCGGCGCGGTGCTCGTCGTCGACGGCGGTGGTTTCACCGGCGACTTCGACCCAGGCGAGCGCTTGATCGCACCCTTTCTGCACGCGCGGAAGATCCTCCGCGTCGACGCGCTCGCGCTGTCGCACCCGCAGCTCGATCACTATGGCGGGCTCGCCTATCTCGCCGAGCACTTCGCGCCGCGCCAGCACTGGTCGAACGGCACCCGCGCGACGGCCGCGGGTTTCGCGCGGCTCGAGCGTGCCCTCGACGACGCCGGCACGGACCGCGTCATGCTCAAAGCAGGGGCGCGCCGCAGCCTCGGGCCGGACGTCGTCGTGGAGGTCGTTCACCCGACCGCCACCGAGGGACTCGATCCCAACGAAGCGTCGCTCGTGTTCCGCCTCCGCTTCGGCACGACGGCGATGCTGTTCACCGGCGACGTCGAACACGGCGCCGAGCGCGCCATGCTCGGCAGCACGACCGCGCTCGCCAGTGACGTGCTCAAAGTGCCCCATCACGGTAGCGCCACTTCGACGACGCCCGGGTGGCTCGCGGCCGTGGCGCCGCGCATCGCCGTGGTTTCGAGCGGGCACGACAATCGTTTCGGCTTTCCGGCTCCCGCGGTCGTGCGCCGCCTCCGCGCCGGCGGCGCTTCCGTGTGGAGCACCGCCGAGCAGGGCGCGATCCGCGTCGTGTCCGACGGTCGTCGCATCGAAGTCGCAGCGCTCGGAGCGCCCATCCGGCCAATGCGATTTGTATTCCCAACATCGCTTTGGTAGCTGTGCTCGCTTCACGAAAGTGGCTCGATGAAAACACTCAATGGCGTCAAGGGCTTCCATGACGTCGTGCCCCCGCAGAGCGAACGCTTCACGGACCTCGAACAGCGATTGCGCGCGGTGCTCGCGGCGTACAACTTCGGTGAGATCCGCACGCCCATCGCCGAGCGCACCGAGCTCTTCGCACGCTCGCTCGGCGAGACGACCGACATCGTCGAAAAGGAGATGTACAGCTTCGACGATCGCGACGGCACGTCGCTGACGCTCCGGCCCGAAGGCACCGCCTCGGTCGTGCGCGCCGCGCTCGAAGCCGGCCTCGCGCAACGCGACCAGGTCGCCAAGCTCTACTACCTCGGACCGATGTTTCGTCGTGAGCGTCCCCAGAAGGGCCGCACGCGCCAGTTTCATCAGTTCGGCGCCGAGTTGATCGGACGCGACGATCCCCTCGCCGACGCGGAAGTCGTCATGCTCCTCGCCGACTGCCTCGACGCTGCCGGCCTCAAGGAACGCGACCTCATCATCAATTCCCTCGGCGACGAGGCCTGCCGCCCGGGGTATCGCGCCGCGCTCACCGCGTATGGCCGCGCCCATATCGAGGAGCTTTGCGCCAACTGCCGACAACGCCTCGATCGGAATCCGCTGCGCCTGCTCGATTGCAAGGAGGAGGGCTGCCGCCGCGTCATGGCCGACGCACCGCTCGTCACCGATCATCTCTGCGAGCCGTGCCGCACGCACTTCGCTCAGGTGGAGCGCCTGCTGCAGGCGGCTGACGTGTCGTACCGCGTGAACCCGCGTCTGGTACGCGGGCTCGATTACTACGTGCGCACCGCGTTCGAGGTCGTCGCCGAGAATCTCGGGGCGCAGAACGCCGTCGGCGGCGGCGGTCGCTACGACGGTCTCGTGGCCGCGCTCGGCGGGCCGCCACTCGCGGGCATCGGTTTCGCGATCGGACTCGAGCGCTTGCTCATGGCGACCGACGATTTGAGTGCCGCGTCGAACCCGGAAGTCGACGTGATTCCGCTCACCGACGACGCCGCGCCCGCGGCCGTGCGTCTCACGCGCCGTCTGCGCGCTCGCGGCATGCGCTGCGAGCTCGAAGCGGCGGGACGCAGCGTCAAGAGCGCGATGCGTCGAGCCGACAAGCTCGCCGCCCGCTTCGTCGTCCTGATCGGCGACGACGAGCTGCGGGCGGGACGAGCGACCGTTCGTGACATGCATCACAAAGCCGATCACCGACTGGCGCTCGCAGTCGACGACCCCGGCTCCGCCTTGGTCGACACGCTGCGCTCGCTCGCGGCCACAGGAGGACAAGGTGGCTGAAGGACTCGCCGCGCTCGGCGACTGGGAACGCAGCGACTACGCCGGGGACCTCCGCGCAGAGGACGCCGGCCGTACCGTCACGGTCATGGGCTGGGTGCACGGCCGTCGCGACCACGGCGGCGTCATCTTCATCGATCTCCGCGATCGCACCGGTCTCGTGCAGGTCGTGCTCGATCCCGAGCGCAGCGCCGCCGCGCACGAGGCCGCGTCGGGCGTACGCCTCGAGTACGTGATCGCCGTGCAGGGCACGATCGTGCCGCGCTCGGCCGCGACGGTAAATCCCGAGATGCCCACGGGCACCATCGAGATCGTCGGCAGCGCGCTGAAGGTGCTGAATACGGCTCGCCCGAGCCCGTTCCCCGTCGACGACGCGATCGACACCGCCGAGTCCGTCCGCCTGCGCTACCGCTACATCGATCTCCGCCGGCCCCGCATGTTCAAGAATCTCTGGCTGCGACATCGCATGGCGGCCCGGACGCGCAATTATCTGAACACCAACGGCTTCGTCGAAGTCGAGACGCCGATGCTGACGCGCAGCACGCCCGAAGGCGCGCGCGACTATCTGGTGCCGAGCCGGGTGAATCTCGGAACCTTCTTCGCACTGCCGCAGTCGCCGCAGCTCTTCAAGCAAATCCTCATGGTCGCGGGCGTCGATCGCTACTACCAAATCGCGCGCTGCTTCCGTGACGAAGATCTGCGTGCCGACCGGCAACCCGAGTTCACGCAGATCGATCTCGAGATGTCGTTCCTCGGGCGTCCGGCGATCTTTCGATTGATGGAAGGTCTGGTCGAGGAGCTCTTCGCCGAGGCCGAGATTCCGATGCCGGCGGGGCCCTTGCCGGTACTGAGCTACGCCGAGGCGATGAGCCGCTACGGATGTGATCGCCCGGACACGCGCTTCGGCCTCGAGTTGATCGACTGCGCGCCGGTGTTCGCCAGCTCCGGGTTCAAGGTGTTCGCCGACACCCTCGCCAAGAAGGGCACCATCAAGGCGGTCGTCGTTCCCGACGGCTCGAGCCTGTCGCGCAAGGATCTCGACGATCTCACCGAATTCGTCGCGATCTATGGCGCAAAGGGTCTCGCTTGGATTCGCATCGGCGACGACGGCTGGACGTCCCCAATCGTGAAGTTCCTCTCCGACGATGAGCGCCAGCGCCTGACGACGGTAGCCAATCTGGTGCCCGGCAATGTGATCATGTTCGTCGCCGACAAACCGCGAGTCGTCCACGATGCGCTGGCCGCGCTCCGCATTCGTCTCGCCGGCAAGCTCGGCCTGATCGACCCGCAGCAGAAGAACCTCGTGTGGGTCACCGACTTTCCGCTCTTCGACTACGACGAGGACGCGAAGCGCCACGTTGCGATCCATCACCCCTTCACCGCGCCGGTCGAGGAAGACCTGGAGCGACTCGAATCCGCCCCGATGGACATCCGCGCCCAAGCCTACGACCTCGTATTGAACGGCACCGAGATCGGCGGCGGCAGCATCCGGATCCATCAATCGACGGTGCAGGAGCGTGTGTTCGCCGTGCTCGGGATCCATGCCGAAGAGGCGCAAGCCAAGTTCGGATTTCTCCTGGAAGCACTCGCCTCCGGCGCGCCACCGCACGGCGGGTTGGCGTTCGGCTTCGATCGCTTGGTGATGTTGCTCGCCGGGGAAGATTCGATCCGGGAAGTGATCGCGTTCCCGAAGACGCAGAAGGCCGTGGATCTGATGACGGAAGCGCCGAGCACCGTCGACGGACGCCAGCTGCGCGACCTCGGCATCAAGCTCGACCGCTGAGCAGGAGCCGACGATGAAGCGACGGGTAGGGCAGGTGGGGCAGGGGCGATGGTTCTACGGCGTCGCGCTCGCGATCGCTGCGGCGTTGATGCTGGCGGGCTGCAGCACGTTGCCCTCGACCGTCGCGACGCGACCGCTCTCGCCGGTCGCAGCCGGCTCGATTCGCCGCATCGCCGTCCTGCCGTTCACGACGGCCGGTCTCGCGCTGGCCGGCGCACCGGAACCCGGCAGCGAGCCGCTCTCGGAGCCGCCGGGGGACACGGTGACGCGCGCGGTCCTGACGGCGATGCGCGACCAGCCCGATTGGCAGATCATCGACGAGCTCACCGTCGGCGAGGCGTTGCGCCAACTCTACGGCGAGGTGCGCGCACCGACCGCCGCCGAGGCCCAAGCGGTCGCGAAGGTGCTGCACGCCGATGCGGTGCTGCGCGGTGACCTGCGGGTATTCGAGGAGCGCATCGGCAGCGAGCTCGCGGCAAAGAGACCGGCCCACGTCGAGTTCGGCGTCGAGCTGCTCCGCGTCGACGGCGTCGCCGTCTGGCAAGGCGAGTACGCCGAGCAGCAACAATCGCTCTCCGAGAATCTCTGGAACCTGCCGGGATTCGTTCGCGCCGGCGGCACGTGGGTTCGGGCCCGCGAGCTCGCGGCGCTCGGCGCCGCCCAGATCGTGGGACGCCTCCACACGGCGCTCTACGGTGCCACGCCCAAGAAGGGGGGCAAGAAAAAAACCGCCCCTTAATCGGCGGTTCGCTCGCGTCAGTCCGCGAGCGGAAGCCCGAATGCCGCGGCGACCCCCGGGTGCCATACCGCCCCGTCCGCGACGTTGACGCCACGACGGAGGTTCGGATCGGCGGCGACGGCGTCAGCGAAGCCGTGGTCGGCCAGCGCCAACGCATACGACAGCGTCGTGTTGGTGAGCGCATGCGTCGCCGTGTTGGGCACGGCCCCCGGCATGTTCGTGACACAGTAGTGCACGATCCCTTCCTCGACGTAGATCGGGTCGTGATGCGACGTTGGGCGCGACGTTTCCGCACAACCGCCCTGGTCGATCGAGACGTCGACGAATGCCGACCCCGGTCGCATGCTCCGCAAGAGCGCGCGCGTGATGAGCTTCGGCGCTTTCGCCCCCGGGATCAGCACCGTACCGACGATCAAGTCGGCCCGCACGATCTCTTCCTCGATGTTGGCCCGGTTCGACATCACGGTCGTAACGTGACCGCCGAGAATGTCGTGCACGTAGCGGAGGCGAGTGGGATTGATGTCGAGAATGCTGACCCGCGCACCGAGACCGACGGCCGCCTGACAGGCGCTCGCGCCGGCGATGCCGGCACCGAGGATCACGACCTTGCCGGGCCGCACACCCGCGACACCCGACAACAGAACGCCGCGACCACCGTTCGTCGCCTCGAGGCACCACGCGCCGACCTGGATCGAAAGCCGTCCGGCGACCTCGCTCATCGGCGCGAGCAACGGCAACGTGCCGTCGTCGAGCTGAATGGTTTCGTAACCGATGGCACGCACCCCACGCTCGAGCAGTGTGCGGGTCAGCGCCTCGTGCGCGGCGAGGTGCAGATACGTGAAGACGATCAGGCCCGGCCGGAGGTACGCGAACTCGGGCGCCAGCGGCTCCTTCACCTTCACGACGAGCTCGGCATCGACCCACACGCCAGCGGCATCGGCGAGCGTCGCGCCTGCGGCGACGTAGTCGGCATCGGGGAGGCTACTGGCAGCGCCGGCACCGCGCTCGACCGTCACCGTATGACCGTGGGCGACGAGTGCCGCGACCCCGCTCGGGGTCATGGCGACGCGTCGTTCTTCTGACGTGATCTCGCGCGGAACGCCGACTCGCATGGCGAGATTCTATGTGCGATCCGCGCCTTTACAAACCCGATGACGCGTATATACACGTGCGCGTCCAGGGGCGCGCCGGCGCGGCCCGCGCGGATCCGCGAGAGGTCACGAGCCTCTTGCCGTGCCGGCGGAACGGCACGCCGCGGATACGGAGACCCATGAGCACGATCCTCGACGGCAAGGCGGTGGCGCAGGCGGTGCGGGCAGAGGCGGCCCGTGACGTCGAAACGCTGCGCACGCGCGGGATCGTTCCCGGGCTCGCCACCGTGCTCGTCGGCGACGATCCCGCATCGCGCGTGTACGTCGGCTCGAAGGAGCGGGCGTGCACCGAGATCGGCATGCGCTCGGTGGGACAGCGTCTCCCCTCCGACACGACGACCGCTGCCCTCATGGCGGTCGTCGACGAGCTGAACACCCGTGCCGACGTGCACGGCATCCTCGTGCAACTGCCATTGCCCGACGGCGTCGAAGCCGATGCCGTCATTCAGCGCATCACCCCCGCGAAGGACGTCGACGG
>JBDSJB010000008.1:0-2854 GCA_039917665.1 Binatia bacterium | reverse complement strand
TGCTGGCGTCCCAGTGATCCATGCGGTGGCGGCGGCTCTGGCGGAAATTCGTGATTTCGAGCCGGACGCCGTCGGGACCGGTGAAAAACGTGGCGTAATAGTCGCCGTCGTACTCCGGGTAGTAGCGGGGGGCGCTCGCGGCGACGCCCACCGCACCGAGCTGCTGCGCCGCTTGATCGACGGCGGCCTCGTCCGCGACCCGGAAGCAGAAGTGGTGCAAACCGGGTGCGTATGGATCGTGATCCGGGGTGCCGGCGCGGGCTGGTCGGATCGAAAAGCCGAAGTGCCGGTTGAAATAGTGGAAGTGGGGGTCGCCGCCGATCGGCGCGCTCGCTTTGCGATAGCCGAGCACGTCGATGAGCACGCGATCGTAGAAGGCCTCGGCCGCTGCGAGATCGCGGACCGTCACGTAGAGGTGATCGATGCCGAGGATGTCGACGGGCATCGCGGGCGGTCCTTTAGATCGCGGGTGCGGTTGCCGTTGGATCGAGCGGCGGCATCGGCGGTCGTGGTGGCGGTGTGTACGTCGTCCGCGCGACGACCGGGATCTCGGGCGTCATCTGCGAGATCGCGATCAGCATGCCGCCCATCACCGCCTCGAAGGTCGCCGAGAGCCAACCCCAGGCGCCGGGCGTGCCGTCGACGACGACGCCGTAGAGCCGTCCGACGCACGCGCCCACCCAGATGAGACCGATCATCAGGATGCGTCCGCGATTGGTCGCTGGGTCCATCGCGGCGAGCACGGTGTAGACGCCGATCACCGTGAAGACGCCGCCGTAAGCCGCGCGCACCTCACCGAGGACGAAGTTCGCGGTGTAGGTCGGGTCGACGGTGAAGCCGAGCACGTGCCGCATCACCAGCGCGGGGTAGGTGAGGGCGAGCACGCCCATGATGGTGGTGAGCACACCGATGACGGTGGTCGTGACGCGTGGGTTCATCGCGACTCCTCTGACGCTTGAGTGAGCATGCCGGTCAAGGTCGCGACCTTAGACCAGCCGCCATGCGAGCGGAAGCCGCGCAGCGAAGGGGACGCCGTGGATCGGGCTAGGCGTCGGCGAGCAGGCGCGTGACGGCCGCCGTCACCATGTCGGGCGCAAACGGCTTCCGCAGCACTTCGGTGCCGACGCTCACGATCGTCCGGCCGATCTCGCTCTCGTCGGGATACGCCGTGATGATGAGGATCTTGAGATCCGGCCGTCGTGCCCGCGCTCCCGCCGCGAGCTGCCAGCCGTTGGTGTCGCCGGGAATGCCGACGTCGGTGACGAGGAGATCGACGCGGGCGCTCGATTCCAGGACCGGCAGCGCGCCCGCCGACTCGTTGGCCTCGATCGTGGCGTAACCGAGATCGCGCAACACCTCCGCGATCACCATGCGGATGCTGGGCTCGTCGTCGACGATCAGGATCGTCTCGCCGGCGCGGGCGCGTCGGGCAGGCGCGGTGCGGGGGCGCGTCGTCGGCGCACTCACGGTGCCGTGGAAGCGCGGCACCCAGAGCCGCACCGTCGTACCGGCGTCCGGGGCGCTCTCCATCTCGACGCTGCCGCCCGACTGGCGCGCGAAGGCGTACACCAGCGCGAGGCCGAGCCCGGTGCCTTTGCCGCTCGCTTTGGTCGTGAAGAAGGGATCGAACGCGCGCGTGGCGACCTCGTGGGTCATGCCGACGCCCGTGTCGACGACGGCGACCGAGAGGTACTCGCCCGGCGCCACGTCGAGCAGCCGACCGGCCCGCGCGTCGACGGCGCAGTTGGCGGCGTGGAGGCCGAGCGTGCCGCCGCTCGGCATCGCGTCGCGCGCGTTGATGGCGAGGTTCAGCAGCACGTTCTCGAGCTGGTTCGGATCGACGAGTGCGGGCCAGAGGTCGTCGCCGTGGGCGATCTCGATGGCGATGCGGCTGCCTGCCGTCTGCCGCAGCAGCTCGGCCAGCCCGTCGACCAATTGCGCCACGTCGGTCGGCTTCGGCATCAGTGACTGGCGGCGCGAGAAGCTGAGCAGCCGCTGGGTCACGGCCGCCGCGCGCTTCGCTGCCCCCTGGGCGGCCGTCACGTAGCGCATGAGATCGTCGGTGCGGCCTTCGCGCGCCCGCATGTCGAGCACGCCAAGCCAGCCCGTGATGCCGTTCAGGAGATTGTTGAAGTCGTGCGCGATGCCGCTGGTCAGCTGGCCGACGGCTTCCATCTTCTGCGCGTGACGCAGGGACTCTTCGGCCAGCAGACGCTCGGTCGTCTCGATCGCCTGCGGGATGATGCCGATGACCTCGCCGCGCTCGTTCCGCACCGGACGGATCGACAGGTCGAACGCACGCTCGCCGGTCGGGAGCTTCACGACGATGGCCTCGCGCATGTCGGCGCCGCCGGCTGCCGCGGCCACGGCGGCCCGCACCTTCTCGGGCATGCCCGGCGTACCGCTGAACCAGGGCGTGTCCCAGAATGGCTTCCCCACCACGTCGTCGAGCGTGCACTCGATGCCGGCGAGGGACGCGCCGTTGGCGTCGAGCAGCGTCCCGTCCGGCTGCAGATAGCCCTGATAGATGAAGCTCGTCTCGAACATCGACTGCATGCGGTCGGCCCGGGTCTGCAGCGCCGCGAGCGCTCCGGGGTCCGCGGTGCGACGGCCGCGTCGCGGCGCGGTCAACGTCGCGCGGATCTCGTCGGCGGCTGTCTTGGTGACCGTCACCATGCCGCGCTGCCCTTCGCCCGGCATCATCGTCCCGGGCGCGATTTGATCGCGGCCGACGAGCACCGTTCGGCCCTCGATCTCACAGAACCAACCCGCGTCCGAGCGGCGCTCGACGAGGACATCACGGAAGGTCGTGGAGGTGGCCGGCATGAGGGGAGGTCGTGCTTGCCACGCCCGC
>JBDSJB010000007.1:0-4914 GCA_039917665.1 Binatia bacterium | reverse complement strand
GCCGCAGCCCCCAGAGTGCCCCCCATGGCCGAGATACCCGACTCTCCGAATGCGCCCCTCTTCGGCTCCGGCGGGCGCGGACGCGACTTCCCGGAGCTGCCGCCCGCGAAGCGCGCCGACATCATCGAGGGTTTCAACGCCAACAACCGGAAATACTTCTCCGGCACGATGGGGTTCCACGTAGTCGACCTGCGCGAAGGGTACGCGCGACTCGTCGCCGACAACACGACGGCGCAGCAGCAACCCGCGGGCGTCATGCACGGCGGCGCGAGCTTCGGCCTCGCCGACACGGCCGTCGCCGCCGCGCTGTTCACCATCTACGGCTTCGGCCAGCTCATGCTCACCATCGAAATGAAGATCAACTTCCTCGAGCCCATTCCCCCGGGCGAGGTGATCGCGGAGGCGTACGTCCTGCGGTCGAGCCGGCGGAGCGCGTACGCCGAGGCCGACATCTGGTCGCAGGGCAAGCTCGCCGGCCGCGCCAGCACCACCTACATGATCAAACCCTTCCCCCAGCCGGAAAACAGTTGAGCACCGCGGACGACCGGCCGCACGTCGTGATCGTCGGCGGCGGGTTCGGTGGTCTCGCGGCCGCGCGCGCGCTTCGCCGTGCGCCCGTCCACGTGACGCTCGTCGATCGCCGGAATCATCACCTCTTCCAGCCGTTGCTCTACCAGGTCGCGACGGCCGGCCTATCGCCCGCCGACATCGCGTATCCGATCCGCGCCGTGCTGAGCCGGCAAGCCAACGCCAACGTCATCCTCGCCGAGGCGACCGCAATCGACGTCGCGCGCCACGAGCTCGTCCTGAGCGACGGCCGCCTCCGCTACGACTACCTCGTCGTCGCGACCGGCGCGCGCCACGCCTACTTCGGCCATGACGAGTGGGAAGCGTTCGCGCCGGGCTTGAAGAGCCTGGAGGACGCGCTCGAGATTCGTCGTCGTATCCTATTGGCCTTCGAGAAGGCCGAGCGCGAGACCGATCCGGACGCGCGTCGCGCGCTGCTGACCATCATCGTCGTCGGCGGCGGGCCAACGGGCGTCGAGCTCGCGGGAGCGATCGCCGAGATCGCCCGCCAGGTGATGAAGGACGACTTCCGCGCGATCGACCCGACCGAGACGCGCGTCATGCTGATCGAGGCCGGCGACCGCGTGCTCGCGTCGTTTCCCGAGTCACTCTCCAAGCACGCCGCGGAAGCGCTCGCCAAACGCGGCGTCGAAGTGCGGTTGGACACGCGGGTCACCGCGATCGACGCGCATTCGGTCGCGCTCGGCACCGAGCACATCGCCAGCGCCACGATCCTCTGGGCGGCCGGCGTCGCCGCGTCCCCACTCGTGAAGTCGCTCGGCGTTCCACTCGACCGCGCCGGCCGGGTCCAGGTCGAGGACGACTTGAGCATTCCGGGCCATCCCGACGTGTTCGTGATCGGCGACACCGCGACGCGCCTCCAAGCGAGCGGCGTACCGCTGCCGGGCGTCGCGCCGGTCGCCATGCAACAAGGCCGCTACGTCGCGCAGCTCATCGTGGAGTCGATGGCCGGGGGACCGCGCGAGCCGTTCGCCTACGTCGACAAGGGCAACCTCGCGACCATCGGCCGCGCCGCCGCCGTCGCGCACATCGGCCGCATGAAGCTCTGGGGCCTCGCTGCCTGGGTGCTCTGGCTCGTCGTGCACATCATGTTCCTGGTCGGCTTCCGCAATCGCGTCGTCGTGCTGATCAACTGGGCGTGGGCGTACCTCACGCTGTCGCGCGGCGCGCGTCTCATCACGGGCGACATCGAGCACGAGCGGAATCCGCCGACGGCGGTCGCGGCGGTCAAAGCCGGCTAGCGCCGGCGGTCGGCTACTGCCAGCGGCGGAACGCGAGCGTCGCGTTCGCGCCGCCGAAGCCGAACGAGTTCGACAAGGCGACCGTCGCGTCGATGTCGCGCGCGACGTTCGGCACGTAGTCGAGATCGCAGGCGGGATCGGGCTCTTCGTAGTTGATGGTGGGCGGCACCCGTTGCCGCTGGAGCGCGAGCACCGTGAAGACCGCCTCGATGCCGCCGGCGGCGCCGAGCGTGTGGCCCGTCATCGACTTGGTGGAGCTGACCGCGATCTTGGCCGCGTGCTCGCCGAAGACTTTGTGGATCGCCTCGCTCTCGCTCGCGTCGTTGTACTGCGTCGCCGTGCCGTGGGCGTTGATGTAGCCGACCTCGGTCGGCTCGAGCCCCGCGTCGGCGAGCGTCTGCTGCATGCACCGCATGGGGCCCACCCCGCCCGGCGCCGGCGCGGTGATGTGGAACGCGTCGGCCCCGGCTCCGTACCCGATGACCTCCGCGAGCGGCGTGGCGCCGCGGGCAATCGCGTGGTCGAGCGCTTCCAGCACGAGGATGCCGGCGCCCTCCGCGACCACGAAGCCGTCGCGCAAGCGGTCGAACGGCCGGCTGGCGCGCTCGGGCTCGTCGTTCCGGGTCGAGAGCGCGCGCATCGCGATGAACCCACCGACCCCGAGCCCGCAGAGCGGCGCCTCGGTGCCTCCAGCGATCACCGCGTCTTGATAGCCGTGGCGGATGTTGCGGAACGCCTCGCCGACGGCCGTCGCGCCCGACGCGCAGGCGCTCGTCGGCGTGTAGTTCACGCCACGCGCCCCGAAGCGGATCGAGATCTGCCCGGGCGCGAGATTGGCGATCACCTTGGCGATAAAGAACGGCGACACCCGGCGCAGGCGGTTCTCGAGATACATCGTATGGAACTGCTCGATGCTCTGGATGCCACCCATGCCAACGCCGACGATCACGCCGACGCGGTCGGGGTCGGCGGGCGGGATCTTCAAGCCGGCCTGGTCCATGGCCTGCTGCGCGGCCCCGATCGCATACTGAATGAACGGGTCCATCTTCTTGATCTCACGCCGCTCGATGTAGTCTTCGGGCGTGAAGTCACGGACCTCGCCGGCGATCTTGGTCGGGAAGTCCTCGGTCCCGAAACGCGTGATCGGCGCGATGCCGGAACGGCCCGCCATGAGGGCGGTCCAGTTCTTTTCGACGCCGGTGCCGAGAGGCGTCACGAGGCCGACGCCCGTCACGACGACTCGGCGCACGCTCATCTGTGTGCGGTCCCCCACGAGCCGCGGCATGCTAGGAAGGGCCTGGTAGGGAGTCAAGTTCGTGGATGCCCCGGGACGCGACGCCACCTCGATCACGATTGCCGGTTGTCGGCTGTCGCTCGCCCAAGGCGACCTCACGCTCGTCGCCGCCGACGCGATCGTGAACGCGGCCAATCATTCGCTGCTCGGCGGCGGTGGCGTCGACGGTGCGATCCACCGTCGCGGCGGCCCGGAGATCCTCGCGGCCTGCAAGCACCTCCGCGCTACACAGTTTCCCGACGGTCTGCCGACCGGGGAGGCGGTGATGACGACCGGTGGCCGCTTGCTCGCACGCCACGTGATCCACACCGTTGGGCCGGTGTTCAGCGGCAACCCGAAAGTCGCCGGGCTCCTCGCCGCGTGCCACACCAACAGCTTGGCGCTCGCGGTGCGCGAAAGCATCCGCACGATCGCATTCCCCGCGATCTCGACGGGCGTCTACGGTTACCCCGTCGAGCTCGCGGCCCCGATCGCGCTCGGCGCGACGGTCGACCATCTGCGCGCCCACCCGGACGCCCACGACGAAGTACGGTTCGTGCTCGTCGGGGCGCCCACGCTCGCGACGTTCGCGAGCACGCTGCGTGAGCTCGCGGCGGAAGTTTCCGGCCCTCGTTGACACGACCGCGGCGGCGGACGACATCAGCCTCCGTATGAGTCATCCATCGATCGTCTTGATCCACGGCGCGTGGCATCGCGCGGCGTGCTGGCACAAGGTCGTCGCCGGGCTCGGGGAGCGCGGCCTCACGGTGAACGCCGTCGAGCTGCCCTTCGAGGGCTTCGCGACGGACGTCGCGGCCGCGCGAGCCGCGATCGTCGCGGCGGGCGACGGGGCCGTCGTCGTCGGACATTCCTACGGCGGCGCGGTGCTCTCGGCGGCGGCGAGCGGGCTCCGGAAGCCCACGCACCTCGTCTATCTCTGCGCCTTCATGCTGGCCGAGAACGAGGACATGGGCGAGCTGACTTCCCAGTACCCGATGCCGCTCTTCGGGCTGCTGCAGGTCGTCGACGGAAGAACCGTCGTCGATCAAGACGGCGCCGTCGACATGTTCTACGGCGACTGCTCGGCCTACGACGTCCGCATCGCGCTGGAGCAGCTCCGCCCGATGCCGTGGTCCGAGCCACCGGCGGGGACGCGCGCGGCGTGGCGCGACGTCCCGAGCACCTACGTGCTCTGCACCGAGGACCGAACGATCGTCCCGGAGCTGCAGAGGCACATGGCGCGCCACGCGACGGAAGTCGTCGAGTGGCCGACGTCACACTCGCCGTTCCTGTCGGAGCCGCAGCGGCTCGTCGAGCTGCTGACCCGACTCGTCAGTACGTGAGCGTGAGCCCGGCGCAGATGATGTTGGTGTTGAGGCCGGGATTCACCTCGTCCTGTCCGGCGTTCGAGATGTGCCGGAAACGGTAGCCCATCGTGATGCCGAAGCGATCGGCGACCGGAATCTCGACCCCGACCGCCCCGTTCACCGAAAAGAGCAGGCGCGAGCTCAGCGAGTAGTGCTTCAAGTCGTTGTAGAGCATGCCGACGCCAACCTCGGCGTAGGGCTGCACCCATGGTCGCACCCAGCGATAGCGCAGATAGGGTCCGCCCCCGAGCTCCATCGCGCTGTTGCTCTCGTAGAAGTGCGTGAAGATGCCCTCGATGCCGAAGCTCACCGCACCCGGCTGCTCCCCGGCCCCGACCCAGAGCATGCGGCCGACGCGCGGCATGAACGTCACGGCCGCCGCGTTGTTGGTGACGCCGAAGAGGTAGCCGGCCTGGAGGCCGAGATCCCAATCGCCGAAGGCGAC
>JBDSJB010000006.1:0-5790 GCA_039917665.1 Binatia bacterium | reverse complement strand
ACGTCCGCCGCTCGTCCTTCCCCCTCATGATCGAAACCCTCACTTCGTTTCTCCACCAGGTCTACGACGTCGAAGGCATCATCCGTTGGGGCGGGATGACGCTGCTGATCGTCATCGTCTTCGCGGAGACGGGTCTTCTCATCGGGTTCTTCCTGCCGGGAGACTCGTTGCTCGTGACGGCTGGTGTCTTCGCCGCGGCCGGGCACCTCGACATCTGGACGTTGCT
The DNA here is from genome assembly GCA_039917665.1 of Binatia bacterium. GTDB lineage: Bacteria > Desulfobacterota > Binatia > UTPRO1 > UTPRO1 > UTPRO1. Next base: position 5,564 of record JBDSJB010000006.1, on the reverse strand, counting down.
GATCGCGGTCAGTATCGCGGCGGTGGTCGGCGACCAGCTCGGCTACTTCATCGGTCTCCGCACCGGGCCACGCATCTTTACGCGCGAAGACTCGCTGCTCTTCAAACGCGCGCATCTGATGCGGGCGCACGAGTTCTACGAGAAGCACGGCGGGAAGACGATCATCCTCGCGCGCTTCGTTCCCATCGTCCGGACGTTCGCGCCGGTCGTCGCGGGCGTCGCCGAGATGGATTACCGCAAGTTCGTCACCTTCAACGTCGCCGGCGGGGTCCTCTGGGTGTGGAGCACGTCGCTCCTCGGCTACTCACTCGGCCGGGTCGTGCCGGACATCGATCGCCACATCCACCTCGTGATCGTGGTGGTCGTGTTCCTCTCGTTGCTGCCGGCGGTCTTCGAGTACTGGCGCTCTCGCCGCGAGTAGCGATCCGCCCGTCAGCGTGACAGGCGGCTGTGGCGGTAGCCGTAGGCGCCGTAGACGACCAGCCCGAGCGCCAGCCACACGAAGAGCCGCGCCCAGTTGTGCCACCCGAGCGCGATCATCAGGGTGAGGTTCGCGAGCATCCCGAGGATCGGGACCGCAGGGACGAGCGGCGTCCGGAAAGGGCGGGGCACGTCCGGACGCGTGTAGCGCATGATCAGCACGGCCGCGCACACCACCACGAACGCGAAGAGCGTCCCGATGTTCACGAGCTCCGCGAGGACCTTGAGCGGCAGCAGCGCGGCGACGACCGCGACGATGACGCCGACGAGGATGGTCGAGCGGTGCGGCGTCCGGAGGCGGGGATGCACGGCGGCGAACAGCGCCGGCGGTAACAGCCCATCGCGTGCCATGGCGAGGAGGATGCGGGCCTGGCTCAGCATCATGACGAGCAGCACGCTCGTGATGCCGGCGACCGCCCCGAACGCCACGATGAAGGTGGCGACCGGCAGGCCGGCGCTGGCAAACGCGTGGGCGATGGGCGCGTCGATGTCGATGGCGGTGTACTTCACCATGCCGGTCAGGACGGCGGCGACGGCGATGTAGAGCACCGTGCAGAGCGCGAGCGATACCAGGATGGCGACGGGGACGTCGCGCTCCGGGTTGCGCGCCTCTTCGGCGTGGGTGCTGATCGAGTCGAAGCCGATGTACGCGAAGAACACGTAGGCCGCGCCCGAGAACGTCCCGCCGATGCCGAGCTCGTGATGAAAGAAGGGGTGCCAGTTGGCCGGATTGATGTGCGCGGCGCCGACGGCGATGACGAAGAGGACGACCCCGAGCTTCAAAGCGACGATCGCGGAGTTGAGGCCGGCGCTTTCGCGAATGCCGATCACGAGTACGACGGTGAGGAGCAACGCGATTGCGGCCGCCGGCAGGTCGAAGACGATCGGAATCGAGCCGACGTGCCAGGCGTTGGCCATGACCTCGGGCGTGGCGCTCAGCGGATCGATGGAGAGCGACGGTGGGATGTAGAGGTCGAAGAGCGCCAGGAACGCCTGAAAGTAGTGGGACCAACCGTGCGCCACGGCGCATGACGCGATGGCGTACTCGAGGACGAGATCCCAGCCGATGATCCACGCGAAGATCTCGCCGAGCGTGGCATACGCATAGGTATAAGCGCTGCCGGCGACCGGAATCATCGAGGCGAATTCCGCGTAGCAGAGGGCGGCAAGCGCGCAGCCCGTCCCCGCGAGGACGAACGACAGCATCAGCGACGGGCCAGCGTAGTCGCGCGCCGCGAGTCCCGTCATGACGAAGATGCCGGCGCCGATGATCGCGCCGATGCCGAGCGAGGTCAGCGCGACCGGCCCGAGCACGCGATGCAATCGGTCCGCGGAGGCGAGCTCGGCCTGCAACACTTCGACCGATTTGGTGGCGAAAAGACGCGACCCCAAGGCGAGGGAGCGAGTAGCACAGGGTCCCCGAGGTGGCAAAGCCGAAGTCCGATCCGTAGTGCCTCAGTGTGATTCGCGCGGCGGTCATTTGGTGGCAGCCGGCGGGCAGGTCGGGGATGGCTCCTACGGTCGCGCGGTCTCTGACACCCAGCGCTTACAACTTGCCGCTGCCATCATGGCTGGCGCACACGCGAGCTGGCGCTCCCCGGAGCCATCCCCGACCTGCCCGCCGGCTGCATCATCACTCAATCCTCATGGAGCCTTTGGTTCCCGAGTGCGAGTCTGCGTGCCCGATCGTCCTTGTTGTGATGCATCGCCGGTGGGTGGGTCAGCGAGTCTCCGGGGAGCCGCAGCTCGCGTGTGCGCCGGCCATGGTGGCAGCGGCAGGTTGTACGCGCTGGGTGGCGGCAACCCGGCGACCGTAGGAGCACTCCCTGACCCACCCGCCGGCGACACCGCCCAGCCACGAGCGCATCGCGAACAGACTGAGACACTACAGTCCGATCGGCGCACGTACTCACAGACGGAATACCATCGACGATCGTGAACCCTACTTGCCTTCGTCTATACGTTCGTGATTTTGCCCGAGTGGTAGGGATCGTGTAGCGTCGTCGATGAAGACGTTGCATCCGAGAGAGGAGCTCACTGCGTGGAACCGACATCGAATTTGAGCATGCTCAACATGATTCAGCAGGGGTGGCTCGCCACCTACCCGCTCATCTTCATGTCGATCGTGAGCCTCACCGTCATCGCCGAGCGCCTGTGGAGCTTCCGCGGCCTCGTTGGCCGGACCGCCGCCTTGACGCGCGGCGTCCACGGCGACTTGAGCAAAGGCGACACGGGAGCGGCGCTCACCCGCGCGGAGGCCGCCCGCAAAAGCCCCGCGGGGCGTGTCTTTTCGGAGGTCGTCCGCCAGGGCGGCACGCTCACGCCGGACGAGCTCGCCGACATCGGCGCCGAGCGGCGCTTCGAGGAAATGGAACAATTGAAGCGGCCGCTCTGGATTCTCGGCACCGTCGCGTCGAGCGCGCCGTTCATCGGTCTCTTCGGCACCGTCGTCGGCATCATCAAAGCCTTCCACAGCATGTCGACTCTCGGCAGCGGCGGCTTCGCCGTGGTGGCGGGCGGCATCTCGGAAGCCCTCGTCGCGACCGCGCTCGGACTGGGCGTCGCGATCATCGCGCTCATTTTCTACAACTACTTCCAGGTGCGGCTCGACCGCATCGAATCCGCGCTCACCATCGGAACCGCGCGCCTCATCGAAGCGCTCCGCAATGTCACGAGCGGCAGCGCCAGGAAGCCGAGGGCGGTCGATGGCCTTCGCTAAGCTGCCCGCGAGCGGTCGCTCGCACCTGATGACCGAGATCAACATCACGCCGCTGACCGACATCTTTCTCGTGCTGTTGATCATCTTCATGGTGACCAGCGTCGCGATGGTCGACACTGGCGCGAAGGTGATGTTGCCGGACGTCGACAGCACTGAGAGCACGCCGCGCGAGATCACCATCACGGTGACGCCGCTGCACGAGATCTTCGTCAACGCCGATCCGGTGACCATGGAGAGTCTCGAGCCCACGCTGAAGAGCCTGCTCGTGACCCGTCCGGACACGCCGGTCGTGTTGCAGGGGGATCGCGAAGTGCTCCTCGGCGACACCGTGCGTATTCTTTCCGCGGCGCAGCGTGCCGGGGCGAAGCAGGTCGCGATCGCCGCCGAGCGCGCGAGGACGCAATAAGCGGATTCGTGCCTGGGCGTGCCCGTTCAGGATCGCCGCAGCCACCGAGTCGTCGATGAGCGATCCCCACAAGCCTCCGCCTCCTGCTGACGACGATCCACTCGCCAGCGCGTTTCCGGTCAGCCGGAACATCCCGGCGTTCCTGCTCTCGGCGGGGTTCCATGCGGCGCTGCTCCTGCTGCTGACGACCATCAGCGTGACGGTCGCGAAGCAGGTCCAGAAGATCAACGTCAAGATCATCGAGGCGCCGCCCGCGCTCGAAGACACCCCCGTCGAAGGCGCTCCGTCGATGAAAGACCTCGCGGGCGAGCTCCGGCCCGTCATGACGATGCCGCAAAAAGCAAGTTCGGTCGCCGGGCCGAGCGCGGGACCGGCGCCGGCGGCACCCGTCCGCGCCGTCGAGATGCCGCGGATCGCCATGGCGCCGACGGTCGGCGCGCAGCCGGGCAACGTCGACATTCCGCTCGGTATCGGCGGCTCGTTGACAGGCCCCGGAGGGACCGGAGGCGGCGGCTTCGGCGACTTGCTCGGCGGGCTCCGCAAGGTCGGCGTCGATCTCGTGCTGCTCATCGACACGACCAACAGCATGCAGTCGATCATCGACGACGTGAAGAATCAGGCGCGCGAGTTCATCGGAAACCTGCAGCAGATGGTCCCGGCGAGCCGCGTCGCGGTCGTCGCGTATCGCGACAAGGGCGACGAGTACGTCACCAAGTGGGTCGACTTCAGCTTCAAAACCGACAAGGTGCAGAATTTCGTCGCCAATCTGCGCGCCGACGGCGGTGGCGACTACGCCGAAGCCGTCTACGAAGGCGTCGAGGCCGCGATGCACGAGCTCTCGTGGCGGAAGAGCTCGCGCCGCATCATGATCATCATCGGCAGCTCGCCGCCGCACGCCGAAACGATGCCCGCGCTCCTGAAGGTCGTGCGCGACTTCAAGGAGCAGAACGGCGCGATCGGCGCGATCGATGTGACGAAGCGTCTGCACGACGAGTACGAGCGCGCCGACTGGGTGGCGCATGGCTCCGAGGGGTCGTTCACGCCGACCGCGATGCCAGGCTTCTACAAAGAAGTGAGCGACACCTACAGCGTCATCACCGGCCAGGGCGGCGGCGAGCTGGCGCAGCTCGGCGAGGACAAGTCGCTGCTCCGCCAAGTCATGATCCTCACCTTCGGCACGCGTTGGCGGGTCGAAATGGCGAAGTACATGGGTAAGCTCCAGTAGATGGCGCGATCCCGTTCGATGCGGTTCCTGGTGCTCGCGATGCTCGGCGCCGGCGCATGCCTCGTCGCGGCGCCCGCGTGGGCGGCGTCGTTGTCGGAGCTGAGGGCGCAGGCCCAGAGCGCGGGTTTGAGCCCGGGGTCGGGTGGTGCCGCCGAGCAGGCGGCGATCGATCGTCTCGGCCGGATCGCGCTCGCGTTCCTCGATGCCGCCGACAGCGGCGATGGCGGCGCGGCAGGAGCATACGAGGCGATCGCCGGGCCGCTCGAGCGGAGCTACGAGTATCACCGCCAGGCGCTCGATCGCGCGAGCCAGGACGTGATCGACCGCGACGGCGACATGGATGCCATGGCGGAGTCGCCGGCCTACAAAGAGCATCAGGGTCTCGCCGCGCAGGCGCTCTACTACCTCAACTGGCTACGCTACCGCGGGGCGCTGCTCTATCCAGCGGCGAAGCGTAAAGAGCTGCTCGAGAAGGCCGCCGCCGGCTTCGGTGAGTTCGCGACCGCGAAGAGCGACAACCCGATCGTTGCCGAGAGCCGGCTCGGGCGCGGTCTCGCCTACCTCGAGCTCGATCACGTCGATTGGGCGATCGCCGATTTCGAGGCGGTCGCGCAGATGAAGGGCGCGTCGGCGGAGCGCGTTCGGAAGGCGCAGCTCGCGCTCGCCGAGTCGTATGTGAAGGTCGGCCGCAGCGCCGACGCGCTCCGGGCGTCGAAAGCGGCCCTCGACGGAGC
>JBDSJB010000005.1:0-2817 GCA_039917665.1 Binatia bacterium | reverse complement strand
GCTGACACCCAGCGCGTACGACTTGCCGCTGCCTCCATGGCCTGCGCACACGCGAGCTGGCGCTCCCCGGAGCCATCCCCGACGCGCCCGCCGGCTGCATCATCACTCACTCTCATGGAAGCTTTGGTTCCCGAGTGCGCGTCTCGTGCCCGATCGTTCTTGTTGCGATGCCTCGCCGGTGGGTGGGTCAGGGAGTGTCCGGGGAGCCGCAGCTCGCGTGTGCGCAGGCCATGGTGGCAGCGGCAGGTTTCAAGCGCTGGGTTTCCGCAACCCGGCGACCGTAGGAGCACACCCTGACCCATCCACCGGGCGACACCGCCAACACAGACTGAGACACTACCGAGTCGTGGACGTCGTGGACTCCTCGCCACTCCGCACGTATGGACGCCGTCATGGAGTTCGGACTGCAGATCGGCGGCATGAGCGGCGGCTCGATCGCGTCGCTCCGTGAAATGGCGACCCTCGCCGACACCGGCGGCTTTCGCTACCTGACGGTTCCCGATCATTTCGTGCTCGAGCAGCCGGGATCGGGCATCGATCCAAGCGCCCCTTCGTATGAAGCGATGACGGTGCTCGGCGCGCTCGCGGCGTCGACGACGCACGTGCGCGTCGGCGGCATGGTGCTCTGCAACATGTTCCGCCATCCCGCGCTGACGGCGCAGGCCGTCAGCACGCTCGATCATCTGAGTGGCGGGCGCGCGTTCCTCGGGATCGGCGCCGGCTGGACGCGTGCCGAGTTCGACATGATGGGCCTGCCGTTCCCCGCCGTGACGATTCGATTGCGGATGCTCGACGAGGCTCTCACCGTCATCAAGCTCCTGTGGACCGAGGAGCGCGCGACGATGCGCGGCGAGTACTACATGCTGATCGACGCGATCAGCATGCCGAAGCCGCTGCAGCGCCCGCATCCGCCGATCCTCCTCGGCGGCAACGGCAAAGGCCTGCTGCGCATCGCCGCGCGCCATGCCGACATCCTCAACATGACCGCCGAGATCGGGCGCGCCGGCACCATCGATCTCGGCGAGGTCGCGCGCTTCAACGAAGCGGCCTTCGTCGCCAAGGGCGAGTTCGTGCGAAGCGAAGCCCGCGCGGCGGGCCGCGACGGCGCCGCGATCACGCTCTCGAGCATCATCTTCATGCTGATGATCACCGATAGCGCCGACGCGGGCGACGCGATCGCCGCTGGGATGGCGCCGATGTTCGGGATCGATCCCGCCGACGCGAAGCGCGTTCCGTTCGCGCTGATCGGCACCCCGGATCAGATCATCGCGGAGCTGAAGCGGCGCGAGCGCGAGTGGGGCATGACGCTCACGATTCTCTCGGGCGCGCGCCGCGACCCCGCGACGATCGGCCGCTTCGCGCGCGAGATCCTGCCGCACGTCTGAACCGCGCGGTCGTCGCGTCGGCGCCCTAGTATGGCGGCGCGTCAGCGCGCGCGGTCGAGCGCACCAATCAACGTCGGGAGATCGGTGTCGTCCCCGGCGAACGCTGCTGGTTCCACCAGCGCGGGCAGTAGTCGCCGCATCGCGTCCGCATTCCGCGCGGCCGCGTCGTCGCGCTCGACGACCTCCGCGCCGTCGAGATCGGCGAGGATGAGCACGGGCATCCGCTCGGTGCCGATGCAGAAGCGTTCCGGCTCGGCGTCGGGCAGCGCGACGCCGGCGAGTGCCAGCGCCCGCAAGATGCGCGCGGCCTGCGCGGCGAGCGCGACCGCGGTGCCGGGTTCGAGCGGGGCAGCTCCGTCGAGTCGCCACGGCTGACCCGCGGCGGCGACTGCGACGTACGGAATGCCGCTCGCGACGCCGTGCTCGACGACGGGTGCGACGCCGGGAAGCGCGAGTGTCGTCTGCAGCTCGGCTTCGCGTGCGAGCGTTTCGGCCGCGGGCGCGGGTCCGGTGCGGAGCCAGACGGGGCGCTGGCCGTCGAGCCAGAAACCCGCCGTCAGGCGGCCGTGCTCCGGCGGCGGCGCCGTCAATGCGACGCGGCCCATGCGGCGCGCGTCGAGTGCGGCGAGCCAGCGCTCGGTCGTGTGGAAGCCGGGGGCGGCCCGCTTCACCTCTTCGAGCGTCGCGCGGGCGCGATCGTCGACGTGGCGCGCGAGCAGCTGCGTCGCCCGTTGCATCGCGAGACGGGTGAAGGTCTTGCCGGTGCGCGCGAGGCTCGTCAGCAGCACGCCGGCCGCGCGATCGGCGAGCGCTTCCGGAATGGCGGGGTCGAGTGCGAGCTCGAGCATGCGGATGCGGAGCGGCTCGGCGTAGCCGCGCAGCACCGTGTCGGGCGCGGCCATGACTTGCTCGAGGCCGAGCGCCAAGCGATCGCCGTCGCGCGTGGAGCTGCCACTCGTTTCGCCGAGTAAGCGGCGATGCACGGCGCGGAGCGGCGCGAACACCGTGGCCACCTCGGGCGGCAAGGCCGACTCGGCCGCGTCGAACGCGCGTCGGAACGCCGCACCGTCGAGCAAGCTGAAGAGCACCTGCACGCGCTCTTGTCCCTGGAAGGTCTCGGTCAGCACCTGGAGCAGCCGCGCGAGCCGCGTCGCCGAGAGGCTCTCGAAGTCGATCCGATGGACGACCTCCGAGAATGCCTGGGCCGCTTCGGCGTGCGAGCGCTCGGCGCCGAGGGTTTCGAGATACGCGAGCAGCACGCCGACGTCGGCCGTCAGGCGGATCGCCCCCGCGAGCATGCGCGAGCGCGCGGCGACGTTCGACTTCATCGGCTCCCGGCCGGCGGCCTGCTCGATGACGGTGCGATCGATCTTCCCGAGCAAGTGCCGGCAGACGCCCCGTTCGCTCGGCTCGCGTCGTCCGTTCACGAGCA
>JBDSJB010000004.1:0-4030 GCA_039917665.1 Binatia bacterium | reverse complement strand
TGCGGTACTGGGTCGAGGAGATGCACGTCGACGGGTTCCGCTTCGACTTGGCTCCAGCGCTCGGACGGGGCGCCAACATCGGCGCGCGCAGCGACGCGTTCTTCGAGATGGTGCGACAAGATCCGGTACTGTCGCGCGTGAAACTGATCGCCGAGCCGTGGGATCTCGGACCGGGCGGCGACTGGGGCGGCGCCTTCCCGGCTGGGTGGTCGGAATGGAACGGCCGCTATCGCGACGGCGTGCGACGCTTCTGGCGCGGCGACGCCGGGCGCGTCGCCGATTTCGCGTCGCGGCTGTCGGGATCGAGCGACCTCTTCGGCCCGGGCGGCCGGAGCGCCGACGCCAGCGTCAACTTCGTCACGTGCCACGACGGCTTCTCGCTCCGCGACCTCGTCAGCTACGACCACAAGCACAACGAGGCCAACGGCGAGGAGAATCGCGACGGCACCAACGACAACTGGAGCCGCAACTGGGGCGTGGAGGGTCCGACCACCGCGGTCGACGTCTTGCGGCAACGGACGGCGACGCAGCGCAGCCTTTTGGCGACACTCGCCTTCTCGCAGGGCGTACCGATGTTGCTCGCGGGGGACGAGATGCACCACAGCCAACAGGGCAACAACAACGCCTATTGCCAGGACTCCGAGCTCAGCTGGATCGACTGGAATCTCGATGAGCCCGCCCGCGATCTGCTCGCGTTCACGCGCCAGCTCTTTGCGATCCGCGCTGGCAATCCGGTGTTGCGGCGACGGAGCTTCTTCCACGGCCGCGAGCTCTCCGACACCGGCCTGAAAGACGTCGCGTGGCTCCACCCCGACGGCCGCGAGCTCACGGACCTCGATTGGCACGATCCGCAAGCCCACGTGCTCGGCATGCTGATCCACGGTCAGGCGACCGACGAGAAGGACGACCACGGCCGTCCCGTCATCGGGCGCACGCTCTTCTTGCTCGTGAACGGCGGCGCACGGCCGCGTGCGTTCACGCTGCCGCGCCTCGGCCGTCCCGGCGAATGGCACGAGCTGCTGCACTCGGCGCGGAGTGGCACCCGCACGGTGAAGACCGAGGTCGTCAATCTGCTCGGGCATTCCCTGATACTGCTGCGCTACGAGGATCCCCGATGAGCTCGACCGCCGCTGCCGCCACGCAACGCCTGATCGTCGGCACGCACACGAGCCCGCACGACGTCCTCGGCGCGCACCCCGCGAAGGTCGGCACCGAGACCGGCGCCGTCGTGCGCGCATTTCACCCGGATGCGACCGCCGTCGAGGTGCTCGTCGCCAACGCCGCACCGGTCGCGCTCGTCGCGCACGGCGGCGGGATCTTCGAAGCGTTTCTTCCCGGCGCCGCCGTACCCCTACGCTACCGCTTCCGGTTCCGTTTCGCGGACGGCCACACTTGGGAGCGCGACGATCCCTATCGCTTCCTCCCGACCTTCGGCGATCTCGATCTGCACCTCTTCGGCGAGGGCACGCACCGTTCGCTCTGGCGCCATCTCGGCGCGCACGTCCGCCGCGTCGACGACACGAATGGGGTCGCCTTCGCGGTCTGGGCGCCGAACGCCCGCCGCGTATCCGTGGTCGGCGATTTCTGCGGGTGGGACGGTCGGCTCTTTCCGATGCGCCAGCTCGGCGGCTCGGGCGTCTTCGAGCTCTTCGTGCCCGAGCTCGAGCCCGGCGCGCTCTACAAGTTCGAGATCCTGACGCCGCAGCACACCCTCCGCCTCAAGACCGATCCGTACGCCGCCGCCATGGAGCGGCAGCCCGGCACGGCCTCGCGCGTCGTCGCCCCGAGCACGTATCGCTGGAACGACGCCGCCTGGATGACCACGCGAAAGAGCCGACGCGATCCCGCCCGCGAGCCGATGGCGACGTACGAAGTGCACCTCGGCTCCTGGGCGCGCGTGGCGAACGAGGGCAACCGTTCGCTCACGTTCCGTGAGATCGCGCCGCGCCTGGCCGCGCACGTGCGCGATCTCGGCTTCACGCACCTCGAGCTGCTGCCGATCATGGAGCACCCGTTCGAGGGCTCGTGGGGCTATCAGGTGACCGGCTATTTCGCGCCGGCCGCACGCTTCGGCACGCCCGAGGATTTTCGCTTCTTCGTCGACACCTGCCACCAACACGGCCTCGGCGTGATCCTTGATTGGGTCCCCGCCCACTTCCCGCGCGACGACTACGCGCTCCGCCGCTTCGATGGCACCGCGCTCTACGAGCACGACGACCCGCGCCGCGGCGAGCACCCCGATTGGGGCACGCTCATCTTCAACTACGGCCGGCGCGAGGTCGCGAACTTCCTGATCGCGAACGCGCTCTATTGGCTCGACGAGTTTCACGTCGACGCGCTCCGCATCGACGCCGTCGCGTCGATGCTCTACCTCGACTACAGCCGCAGCGAGGGCGAGTGGCTGCCGAACGCCTTCGGCGGCCGCGAGAACCTCGAAGCCGTCGCCTTCCTCCGGACGTTGAACGACACGATTGCCGCCGATCAACCGGGCTGCTTCACGATCGCGGAGGAGTCCACCGCATGGCCGGGCGTGACCCATCCGACGCGCGAAGGCGGACTCGGCTTCGCGCTCAAGTGGAACATGGGCTGGATGCACGACACCCTCGGCTATTTCGCGCGCGAGCCGGTGCACCGCCGACACCATCACGACGAGCTGACGTTCGCGATGCTCTACGAGCACCGCGAGCGCTTCGTGAATCCGCTCTCCCACGACGAGGTCGTGCACGGCAAGCGCTCGCTGCTCGAAAAAATGCCGGGCGACACGTGGCAGAAGCTCGCCAATCTCCGCCTGCTGCTCGCCTATCAGTACACGCGGCCCGGAAAGCAGCTGCTCTTCATGGGGACGGAGCTCGCGCCGCACCACGAATGGAATCACGACGCGAGCCTGGAGTGGCACCTTGCCGACGACCCCGCGCGTCGAGGGCTGGCGCGTTTTCTCGCCGAGCTCGGGGCGCTCTATCAGGCGCAGCCCTGCCTCTGGCGGACCGACCCCGACGGCAGCGGCTTCGCGTGGATCGATTGCGCCGACCGCGACTCGTCGATCGTGAGCTACGAGCGTCGTGACGGCGCGGCGCACCTCGTCGTCGTGCTGAATCTGACGCCGGTGCCGCGCGACAGCTATCGGATCGGCATTCCCGGGAGCGGCGACTACGTCGTCCGACTCGACAGTGACGCGAGCGAGTTCGGCGGCTCCGGCCACCGCGCGCACGCGCCGACGGCCACGGTGGAGGACGTTCCGTGGCAAGGCCACGCGCGCTCGGTCGTCCTGCGCTTGCCCCCGCTCGCTGCCCTCGTGTTGGAGCCCGCCTGACCATCGCGGCACGGCCGACGCTCGCGCGACTGGCGCTCCGCCTCGGCATCCTGCCGCGCTACGTCGACACGAGAGGCGTCACGCGCGTCACGCCGGACCGGACCGCCGTCGCGCTGATCGCAGCCCTCGGCCACGACGCCACGAGCGAAGCGAGCGCGGCGCGCGCCCTCGCCACCCTCGACGCGGCAGCGGCGAACGAGTCGATCGCTCCGAGCCGCGTCGCCGCGCCGTCCACCGCGCGCCGCCTCCCGGTCGCGCTGCCAATGGCGTTCCGGAACGAGCGCAACGTCGAGTGGAGCGTCGAGGTGCGCGACGAAGCGGGCCGCCGCACCCGGAGCGGCGCGACACGCACGCGTTTTGGCGAGCGCGGCGTCGTCACGCTCCCGACGACCCTGCCGCACGGCTATCACCACGTACGCCTCCGACTGGAGCGACCGCGCGCGGCACCGGTCGTCGCGGACCAGACGCTGATCGTCGTGCCACCGCGCTGTCCGCTGCCGCGCGAACGCATCGGGACGCAGGGTGTGTTCGGTCTCCTCGCGAATCTCTACGCCGTCGAGAGCGCCCGCAACTGGGGCGCCGGCGACTTCGGTGATCTCGGGACGCTGGTCGACTTCGCCGGCGACATCGGGGCCGCATTCGTCGGCGTGAACCCCCTCCACGCGCTCCGGAACGGACGCCGCGAGATGAGCCCCTACAGTCCCGTCAGCCGGCTCTACC
>JBDSJB010000003.1:0-11287 GCA_039917665.1 Binatia bacterium | reverse complement strand
CGGGCCGGCGGAGGTCGCCGCCTACGACGCCCGCGTCGCGGCCCTGGTCCCACCCGATCTCGCGACCTGGGTGCATCACGGTCGGCAGAGCGCCGACCCCCGCACATCCTGACACGCCAATCGACGTGCGATCCGCGGGCTCACGCGAACGCGCGCGGCGTGGACGGCATTCCGCGCCATGTTCCAGCGATACACGCTGTCGTACGGTGACGCCGGTACGCTGCGGACCGCCGCCGCTAGGCGTCGGCCGCGATCACGCGCTTCAGCGCCGGACGCTCGCCGCACCGCTCGGCATATTCGAGAAACGCCGGCCGCGCCTCGAGGCCCTTCGTCATGAGCCCCCAGTTGATCTGCGAGCCGATGTACACGTCGGCGGCGCTGAACTGGGATCCGAGAATCCAACCGGGCGCGACCGCTTTCTCGAGCGCGGCGAGCGTCGTCTCGTAGCTGCCGTAGCCGAGCGCGCCAGGACGATCGACCGCGGGCCGCGCGAACATCTTGTCGATGAGCGCCGGCTCGACGCAGCCGGCCCCGAAGAAGAGCCAGCGCAGATACGTGCCGCGCGCCGGGTCGTCGACGCGCGGCGCGAGGCCGGCGGCGGAAAACGCGTCGGCCAGGTAGGCGCAGATGGCGGCCGCTTCCGTGACGACGACTCCGCGGTGCACGATCGTCGGAATCTTGCCCATCGGGTTCAGCGCAAGAAACTCGGGCGTCTTGGTTTCGCCCTTGTCGAAGCTCAAGACCTTGGTCTCGTACGGCGCCCCGACCTCCTCGAGCATCCAGTGCACGATGCGGCCGCGTGACATCGGATTGTGGAAGAACGTGATCGTGTCGCTCATGCCGCGACACTAGCGATCGCACCCGACGAGCGCCACGCCCCACGGATCACGCCCGATTCAGTCCTCGTTCGACCGCATCCAGCGCTGCACGTTCGCCGCATCGAGCTTGAAGCTCGCGGCGACGCGACCGCTGCGCATCGGCTCGCTGGTCGCGTCTTCGAAGAGCGCGAGCATGGCGTGGGGATCGTCGTCGTCCGGCACGAGGTCGAGCTCGGCACGGATCCGCAGGCCGTCGTCGCCGAACGTGATCGAACGATGGAGCCGGGCGCGGGCGGACTGCTCGTGACGCCGCAGCACCTCGCTGGCGGTTTTCACCAACGTGAGAAACGCCGGCTGATCGAGCGGCTTCGGGTTTTTCTTGTCGCGCCCCATCGTCCAGGGACCGACGAGCGCCGGCTCGTCGTCGCCGATCCGCGTCATCTCGACCGCCCAGCCGTCGTCGTCCGGGTTCTTGATGACCTTGGCAATCCAGCCATTCTTCTTCCAGAGCCCCGGCTCCGTGACTTCCTCATCGGCCACTGCGTCCCTCCTTGCAGGCGTCTGCCATAGCACGCGCATCGCAGGCTCGATCTACTGGCAGCCCCGTCGCGGACCGCGCTATAGCGCCAACATGATATTCGAGGAAATCCGCAGTGGCGGCTGCTGCTCGTACGTGATCGCGTGCGACGACACGTGCGCCGGTGTCGTGATCGATCCCGAGCTCTCGCAGATCGATCGCACGCTCGCCCTCATCGGTAAGGCCGGGGTCCGTGTCCACTACGTGATCGACACCCACACGCACGCCGACCACTTCTCGGCTTCACGCGAGCTCGCGCACCGGCTGGGCGTTCCCCGCGTCATGCATCGGACGAGCGTGGCGCCCGACGTCGACGTCCGCGTCGACGACGGTGAGACGCTCATCGCGGGTCGCATGCGCATCCGTGCCATCACGACGCCCGGCCACACCGAGGACTCGCTCTCGCTGGTGCTCGCCGATCGCGTGTTCACTGGCGACACGTTGCTGCGCGGCGCGACCGGACGCACCGATCTTCCGACCGGCGATCCCGAAGCGCTCTACGAGAGCCTCTTCGGGAAGCTGCTGCAGCTCGATGAAACCCTCGCCGTCTATCCCGGCCACAACTATAAAAACGCCCCGGTGACGACGATTGGCGAGGAGAAGGTGTCGAATCCTCGCCTACAGAAACGCGATCGCGCCGCTTTCGTCGAGCAGATGCGCGCGCTCAACCTCGGCATGCCCGATCACCTGACGGAGGCGCTTCGCACCAACCGCACCGGCGGCAAGACGGTCGCGCAGCTCCTCGACGAGGCCGCGCAACGGATCGCCTTCTTGTCGATGGAAGAGCTGCGTGAGCGCATCGCGACGGAAGGCAGCGGTCTCGTCGTACTCGACATTCGCGAGCGCGACGCCTACGACGCGGGCCACGTCCCCGGCGCGCGCCACGTGCCGCGCGGCCAGCTCGAGCTCCGGATCGATCAAGTGTTGCCCGACCCGACCGTCCGCGTCGTCACCTGCTGCGAGTTCGGGAAGATCTCGACGCTCGCCGCCGACACGCTCCGCACCATGGGCTACGTCCGAGCCGTGGCTCTCGACGGCGGCATGAAGGGATGGCGGGAAGCCGGCTACCCGCTCGAGCCGACGGCGCCAAAAAGCTAGACGGCCGGGCGACCATCATGTTGACGATCGAGGACGTCGCGGCCGTTCCGCTGTTTGCCGAGCTCCCGACTACCGAGCTGGCACGGCTCGCGCGCACCTCCGCCGACCTGCGACTGGAGCCCGGCGAGTTCGCGGTTCCCGAAGGCGGCGAGCGCGCGCTCTTCGCCGTCCTCAGCGGCAAGATCGAGGTCGTGAAGACGATCGAAGGCGTCGAGCGCCGGCTCGGCTTTCGACTGCCCGGCACGATCTTCGGCGAGGTGCCGATGGCGCTCGGCACGCCGTTTCCCGGCGGCTACCGCGCCCTCGAACCGTCACGAGTCATGCGGATCGATCCGCAGGAGTACTACGCGACGGCCGCGGTCTCGCAGGACATCGTGCTCAAGGTGAGCGCGCTGGCGCGCGAGCGCATCGGCGGGCTCCAGAGCCTCACGGCCGAACCGCCGACGCCGCGCGTGACGGTCGTCGGACACAAGTGGGACCCGGCGTGCAGCGCCGTACGCCGGTTTCTCGCGCGCAATCAAATCTCTCTGCAATGGGGGACGCCCGACGCGCCCGAGATCGTGAAGCTCTGGCCCGGGCCCCCTCCAGCAGACGATGCCCTCCCGGCACTGCGGCTGGCAGACGGTCAGATCCTCGCACGGCCCGACGTCCGCGATCTCGCCAATCACCTCGGCCTGCAGACCAGCCCCCACTCCGACGAATACGACGTCGCGATCATCGGAGGCGGCCCCGCCGGATTGGCGGCTGCGGTCTACGGGGCCTCCGAAGGACTTCGCACGCTCGTCATCGAGCGCGAGGCGCCCGGCGGACAAGCCGGTACGTCGGCCCGGATCGAAAACTATCTCGGCTTTCCGAGCGGGGTCTCGGGTGACGAGCTCGCGAGCCGCGCGCTGCAACAAGCCCGACGGCTCGGCGCGGAAATCCTGGTCACGCGAACGGTCACACGCATCGATCCGACGACGCGTGAGGTGTTCCTCGACGGTGGCGACGTGGTCCGGACTCGTACCCTCATTCTGGCGTCCGGTGTCACGTGGCGTCGCCTCGCCATCGACGGTCTCGACAAGCTGATCGGCAAGGGCGTCGCCTACGGTGCCGCGCGGAGCGAGGTCGGCGCGACGCACGGGCTCGACATCCACCTCGTCGGCGCCGGCAACTCGGCCGGTCAGGCCGTGCTCAACTGCGCCAACCATGCGCGCAAAGTGACGCTGGTCGTACGCGCCGATTCCCTCGACAAAGGCATGTCGCACTATCTGATCGAGAAGCTCGCGGGCCGGGCGAACGTCGAAGTGAAGCTCGGCACGGAGATCCAGGCGGTGCATGGCGACACGCACCTGACAGCCATCGACGTGCGCGACGTCGCGACGGGCGTGGTGCAACGTCACGATTCCGGCGGCCTCTTCATCTTCATCGGCGCTGATGCGGAAACCGCGTGGCTGCCAGCCGAGATCGCGCGCGACGAACGTGGCTACGTGCTCACGGGCGAGGATCTCAAGAAGGCCGGGCGCTGGTCGCACCGCCGCGATCCATACCTGCTCGAGACGAGCGTACCCGGCATCTTCGCGTGCGGCGACGTCCGCCTGAGCCCGGTGAAACGCGTCGCGGCGGCCGTCGGCGAGGGCAGCATGGCGATCGCGCTCGTGCGGCAGTATCTGGAGCATGAAGGGGAGGCGGACCGGACGTAGCGGGGCCGTCCGACCGGGCCTGGTGCACCGCCGTTGCGAGGCCATCAAGCATTCCCCGACGCTTCTCCGACGGCGATGCAGTGTGCCCGCAGGGGCGGCAATGCGTTCCCCTACGACGGCGGCCGTCGGGAAACGCGGACGGTGGAGGGGTCGCTCGCGGGGGCGATCTCGGTCAGGAGCACTCCCCGCAGGTTCGCCCGTGCCGCGTCGGTCGCCCGGGGAGTGCCATGCGCTGCCACGACGCGCCGATCGATCGATGCGCGCCGGTCGCACGCGCCGCCGCTGATCGCAGTGCTCCGGCTCCGCAGGACCCGCGGGCGACCCCTCCGCCGCACGCGTTTCCCGACGGCTGCCGTTGCAGACGCGCCCGGCGAAGGTTTGATCGCATCGCGACGGCGGTACACCAACGAGGCCGTCCGACGGGGCCTAGCGGGGCCGTTACCGGGCCTAGCGGCCCGATGCGGGACCGCTAGGCCGTCGATGCGAGAGCGGCGGTGCTACTGTGGTTGCTTGACGATGCGGAGGTACGGCTTCGGCGACTTCCAGCCGGCCGGGTAGATCTTCTTCGCGTCCTCGTCGCTGACAGAGCCGGCGATGATCACGTCGTCGCCGTGCTTCCAGTTCACCGGCGTCGCGACCTTGTGCTTCGCCGTG
Source organism: Binatia bacterium (assembly GCA_039917665.1). Classification (GTDB taxonomy): domain Bacteria; phylum Desulfobacterota; class Binatia; order UTPRO1; family UTPRO1; genus UTPRO1. The sequence continues at coordinate 6,458 of JBDSJB010000003.1, read as the reverse complement.
AGCTGCATGGAATCGAGCACGCGCAGGATCTCGTCGAAGTTTCGACCCGTGGTCATCGGGTACGTGAGCATCAGCTTGATCTTCTTGTCGGGGCCGACGACGAAGACCGAGCGGACGGTGGCATTGGTCGCGGCGGTGCGACCCGTCGACGATCCAGCCTCGTCGGCCGGCAGCATGTTGTAGGCCTTCGCGATGGCGAGATCGGTGTCACCGATGAGCGGATAGTTGATCGCTGCGCCCTGGGTCTCCTCGACGTCTTTCGACCACGTGGTGTGATCCTCGACGGGGTCGATCGAGAGGCCGATCAGCTTCGTGTTGCGCTTGGTGAACTCGGGCTCGATCTTCGCCATGTACCCGAGCTCGGTCGTGCAGACCGGCGTGAAGTCCTTCGGGTGGGAGAAGAGGATGGCCCAGCTGTCGCCGATCCAAGAGTGGAAATCGATGTCGCCCTTGGTGGTCTTCGCCTTGAAGTTCGGTGCGGTGTCGTTGATGCGCAATGACATGATGAGCTCCTTCGTGCCTCTGGGGGTTTGACCCCGCGACGTACTGCGAGGGGCGGGGTGGGTCAACCTGCTTCCGCCCACCCTGCGGGCGGGCTAGGGCACGTAGGGCGAAGCGGCGACCGTCGAAAGGACACCCCATGCGAACGCGCGACATGCTGAAGCTCAGGAATACCGGTCATCCCGGCATCAACGCGCTCTTCGCCAAGGCGCACTCCGCCGACTGGGATTTCGAGAAGGACGTCGACTGGAGCGTGCCCGTCGCCGCCGACGACCCCCTGGTCGCCCACGGCTGGGCCGCATACGGGCGAACGCCGACGTTCCAAGCGCTCCCCGAGCCCGTGAAGGCCTACGCCACCCGCCGCGCCGTCGGCCGCATGCTCAACATCCTGCAAGTCGGCGAAAGCGTCGCGCAGAACGTCTGCGCCCGTCTCGTTCTCGTGCTCCACGAGGAGGACTACCGGAACCACGCCGCCGCGCAGGCGATGGATGAGGCCCGGCATCACCTGGCGTACCGCCGCTTCCTCGATCTGATGGGCGAGCAGGCCGAGGACATCGACCTCGGCACCGAGATGATGTTCGACACGCTGCTCGCGATGGACGATCCGCTCGAGCTGATCGCAACCGAGCAGTTTTACCTCGAGAGCTTCGCGATGGGCATTTTCGAGTCCCTGCGCCAGGAGGCGACGCATCCCCTCCTCCGCCGGATCATCGAGCTCATCACGCGCGACGAGAGCCGCCACATGGGCTTCGGCGTGCTCTACATCGCCGAGTGGATGCGGCGGCAGCCGCTCGATCGTCGGATCGCGTTCGCGCAGCAGTGGCTGGGACAGATTCTCGGGGTGCTCCTCGATCGCCCGGGACCGATCCTGCTCTCACGCGTCATCCGCCGGCTGCACGAGGCCGGCGTCTCCGACGCCGAAACGCTCGCGCCACGGATGCTCCGCGAGCAGCAGGAGATCAACGCGGCCGATCTCCGCGAAGCGACCTCCGGCGCGAAGGTTCCGCACCTGCTCAAGAGCGCCCGCCGCGTCGGCTTGTTCGAGCCCGAGATCCTCGCCGCGTGCGGCATCGCGGATCATCCGTTGATTCGCGGCGCGCTGCGGGTGACGGAGACGGAGCTCCGGGAGTAATCCTCGCGTCAGTAGCCCTCGTGCCCGTCTTCGCCGGACGGAGCATCGTGCGCCTTCAGCTCGCCGAGCCGACGCTGGTAGGCCGCCGCGACGCAGCCTTTGGCATCACGCGTTCCCGCGCAGGAGTTTCGCTTCCCGATCCACGTCCGTTGCTGCGCGCGCATGCCGGTTTTGACGTCGTCCGACGATCGGCGCATTGCGTCAACGTAGGCCGCGTCGAGCGCGCGGTCGAGTGCGGCGAGCGTACCGTCACCGCAGATGAGCTTCTCGACGGGCGCCGACGCCTGGGTGCAATCGAAGGACGGCGCCGCGACGGCGGCAGCGCCGGGCTTGCCAGAAGCGGCCGGCGGCGTGGCAGCCGTGGCGGCCTTCGGCGGATCGCTCGCTGGCCGCGTGGCGGATGGCGCACGCTTGGCGGGCGCGGCAACCGCGGGGGCGTCGGCCGGGTTGGGCAAGAGCGTGGCGTCCTCGAACGCTCTCATCTCCTCGATCACGACCCGCGCGTGCTGGCCGGACGTCGTCTTGACGCGCGTGCCCGGCACCGTCGGGTTGGCGGGGTACGACGTACCGTCGAAGAGCAGCTCGACGTCCCGCGCGCGCGTGCCGCCGCCGCTCACGCGGACGATCAGGTTCCGCCAGCCCTCCGTCGTCGTCGTCGACACGCCGATCGGCGTACGCGTCACGGCGATGGTCGACACGAGCCGGTAGCGGGATCCGGCCGGCGTGAAGACCAACGTCGGGCACCCGCCGCTGCCGCACGCCATCGACCCGACGACATGCACGAGAAGCTCGTCCCTGCCGTCGTCGTCCAGGTCGACCGCGCCCGCGCGATACCGGATCGCGGCGTCGGGGGCCCCGTACTCCTCATGGATGACGGTTTGCACGTCGGAAGGCAGCCGACCGTAGGAAGCCCGGCACGGCACCGCCACCCCGAAGAGACTCGCGACCAGGAACCCCACGACCACACGCCCGCGACCAACCCCATCCACCATGGTGAAGCCTCCGGGCAGGATCGCTACCATCCGTGACGCGCACCACGCAAAGGCTGCCAGGGTCACGGACGCGCGGGCACGGCCTCAGTGATCGTCGCGATCGCGAGCAGCAGCCCGGCCATCCCGGGCTCGTCGTAGCGGCGCGCGGTTTCGTTCCAGACGTCGATCGCGGGCTCGTGACCCGCCCGTCCCCTCGATCCCGATCATCCGCGGGGCCCGTCCGCCGTCAGGGCCGCGCGCGCACCAATGCCGACGAGACGCCGGCCCCACTCAGCCCAACATCGAGGACGACGTTGGTGCCGATCCGCGTCAGCGTGTCGAAGCTCATCGACCCGACGGTGCCGCCGCTCGAGGTCGGATCGCCCTCGAGCGCCACGGGCGTGACCGATCCAGGAGCGCGCGCGAAGAAGAGGCCCTGCGACGCGGAACCACCCGTGAGATCGCCGACGAACGCGGGCGTGCCGCCCATCGTCAACGTCGGCGCCACGCCGGACTCGAGATCGTCGTCGAACGTGGAGCTGGAGGTACCAGCGGCGCCCGCGGAGTCATCCCGCAGATCGAGAATCCGGACGCGTTCAACGCGCTCCTGGTGCGCACGCTGGCGACGCTCCACTGAGAGGCCCCGCCCTGCGTTTCCATCCTTGAGGCGGCGCGCGAAACTCGGCATAGCTTGCTGGGGCGATGGCGGACGGGATCGAAACGCGGATCTTCGACGATGCGGAGGCGCTGGCAGCGGCAGTGGCGGAGGAGCTCTGCGAGCTGACGGAGCGTCACACCCGCATCCCCTTCACGATCGCGCTCGCCGGGGGTTCCACCCCGAAGCGCCTCTACGAGCTGCTCGCCGCTGATCCCGTCCGCGAGCGCATCCGCTGGAAGGACGTCGAGTTCTTTTTCGGCGACGAACGGTCGGTGCCGCCGGATCACACCGACTCGAACTACGGCATGGCGAAGCGTGCGCTGCTGGATCACGTGCCGTCGCAGGCGCATCGCATGGTGGCCGAAACCGGTGACGCGCGTGGGTACGCGCGACTACTCAGCGATCGCATTGCCGAGCGCCGCGACGGCGTGCCGGTGCTCGACCTGGTGCTGCTCGGCATCGGCGACGACGGCCATACCGCGTCGCTGTTCCCGGGCACGGCCGCCCTCGAGGAGCACACGCGTTGGGTGGTGATGAACGAGGTGCCCCAGCACCACACGCAACGCATGACGCTCACCTATCCGATGCTCAACGCTGCCGAGCGTGTCTGGGTGTTGATCGCCGGCGCCGGCAAGACGGCGATGGTCGCCGAATGCCTCGCCGCCGCCGCACGCCACGAGACGCCGCGGCCGATTCTCGGCGTCCGCCCGACTGCGGGCGAGCTCGTCTGGTTTCTCGACAAAGCAGCCGCCGGCCGCTGAGCCGGCCGAAGAAAGGAACGTGCATGGCGCAGCAGATCGGACTCATCGGCCTCGCCGTCATGGGCGAAAACCTCGCGCGCAACATCGAGCGCAACGGTTTCCCCATCGCGGTCTACAACCGCAGCTACGAAAAAACCGAGGCGCTGCTCGCCGGTCATGCCAAGGGCAAGAACTTCGTCGGCGCGAAGACGCCGGCCGAGTTCGTCGCGGCGCTGGAACGCCCGCGCCGCATCATCACGATGGTGAAGGCCGGCGGCCCGGTCGACGCCGTCATCGACGAGCTCAAGCCATTGTTGGAATCCGGTGACATCCTCGTCGACGGCGGCAACTCGCACTTCAGCGACACCGACCGCCGCGTGACCGCGCTCGACCCGACCGGGATCAAGTTCTTCGGTATGGGCGTGAGCGGCGGCGAGGAGGGGGCGCTCTGGGGTCCGAGCATCATGCCGGGCGGCGACGAGGCGACGTATCGCCATCTCGAGCCCATCCTCACCAAGATTTCCGCCAAAGCCGATTCCGGCCCATGCGTCACGTACGTCGGCAAGAAGAGCGCCGGCCACTTCGTGAAGATGGTGCACAACGGGATCGAGTACGGCGACATGCAGCTGATCGCCGAGACGTACGACCTCTTGCGCTACGGCCTCGGCCTCGGCTCGGCCGAGATCGCCGACGTCTTCGCCGACTGGAACGCGGGCGATCTGCAATCGTTCCTGATCGAGATCACCGCCAAGATCGTCAACTTCAAGGACGACAAGGGCGGCCGGAAGCCCCTCGTCGACGCGATCGTCGACGCCGCCGGCCAAAAGGGCACCGGCAAGTGGACGACGCAGGCCGCGCTCGATCTCGGCGTGGCGATCCCGACGATCACGGCCGCCGTCGACGCGCGCATCATGTCGTCGCTCCGCGCCACCCGGCTCATCGCGGCGAAGACCTTCCCGCCGGCCCCGAAGCCGATCAAGACCGGCAAGAAGGCGGCGATCGATCAGATTCGCCAGGCGCTCTACGCATCGAAGATCTGCTCGTACGCCCAGGGCTTCGTGCTGCTCTCCGAGGCCTCGAAGTCCTTCGGCTACGGCGTGAAGCTCGGCGAAATGGCGCGCATCTGGAAGGGCGGCTGCATCATCCGAGCGGTCTTCCTCGATCGCATCCGCCAGGCTTTCGATCGCGATCCGAACCTCGCCAATCTGCTCCTCGACAAGGATTTCGCGAAGGCGATGAAGACGCGCGCTGAAGCCTGGCGGAAAACGGTGCAGCTCGGTGTCAAGATCGGCATCGCGCTTCCTGCGATGTCGGCGTCGCTCGCGTACTTCGACGGCTTCCGTCGCGCCCGCACGCCCGCCAACATCATCCAGGGGCAGCGCGATTTCTTCGGCGCTCACACCTACGAGCGCCTCGATCGGAAGGGTATCTTCCACACCGAGTGGTCGGGAGGCGAAGACGAGCAGCGTTCTCGCAGGTGACATCGGCGGCACGAACTCGCGGCTCGCGCTCTATGAAACGGACCTGCGGTCCGTTGCAACGAGTGCGGGCCGCGAGGCGCTGAAGCCGATCCGCGCCGCCACCTTCCCGAGCCGCGAGCACGGCGGGCTCGAAGAGGTGATCGCACGCTTCCTCGGCACCGATGCCGGACCGATCGCCGCGGCAGCATTCGGCATCGCCGGCCCGGTCGTCGACGACGCCGTCGTCACGACCAATCTGCCCTGGCACATCCGGGCGTCGTCGCTGCGGACGAAGCTCGGCACGCCGCACGTGCGGCTGCTGAACGACCTGGAAGCCACGGCCTACGGCGCGCTCGTGCTCCCCGCCGACAAGCTGCACGCGTTGAACGCCGGCGTCGCGCGTACCGGCAACCGCGCCGTCATCGCCGCCGGTACCGGCCTCGGGCAGGCCCTGCTCTTCTGGGATGGCACCCGTCACGTGCCCGTCGCGACCGAGGGCGGTCACACCGACTTCGCCCCGCGCGACGAGGTGGAGCACGATCTGCTGCGCTGGCTGGAGCGGAAGTACGACGGCCACATCTCCTACGAGCGCACCGTCTCGGGTCACGGACTCGTCAACATCTTCACGTTCCTCGACGAGCACGCCCACATGCCCGTCTCGGCTGAAACCCGTCGCCGTCTCGAGCACGAGGATCCCGCCAAGGTGATCGGCCAGCTCGGCACGACCGGTGGTTGCGCCACCGCCGTCGCCGCCGTCGAGCGTTTCGTCGGCATCTATGGCGCGCAGGCCGGCAACCTGGCGTTGACGGTCATGGCGACCGGCGGCGTCTACGTCGGCGGCGGCATCGTCAACAAGATGTTCGCGGTGATGACGAACGGCGCGTTCATGCAGGCGTTCAAGGCGAAGGGTCGCTACGAGCGCCTGATGAGCGAGATTCCGGTCTGGATCATTCGCGACCCAGACGCGGGGTTGCACGGCGCGGCGCACGTCGCAGC
>JBDSJB010000002.1:0-4949 GCA_039917665.1 Binatia bacterium | reverse complement strand
GGCAGTGCCCGTACTGCGAGGGACGACGACATGAAAGATATTCTCAAGGACCGAGGACGCGGCGACGAGGCCGATCACTTCCACCGCGAGGACGCGAAGCTCATCGAGAAAATGCGCGAGCGGGCGCGCCTCGAGGACGTCGCGAAGGCGCTCGCTGACAAGCTGCGCGTCGACGACGCCGAGCTCCTGCGCCGGGTCACCGACCTCGGGCTGGACCAGGACACGGGTGCGGCGATCCTCCTGGCACCGCTGGTCCAGGTCGCGTGGGCCGAGGGAAGCGTCACCGAGGCCGAGCGGCAGGTGGTGCTCGAGAGCGCCGCGTCGCGCGGCCTGACGGCGGGGATGCCGGCGCACGACCAGTTGCTAGTTTGGCTCCAGACGCGCCCGTCAGACGCACTCTTCGAGACCGCGACGGAGGCGATGCGGGTCGGCTTCTCGGTGCTTCCGCCACAAGAGCGCGACGAGCGCATCAAGGGGCTCGTCGACGCGTGTCATCGGGTCGCGGCGGCTTCGGGAGGCGGGCTCCTCCGGCTCCTCGGCATCGCCGACGGCGTCTCGAGCAACGAGAGCGAGGTGCTCGACGCGATCACGACCAAGCTCCGCGGCGGCCCGCAAGCCTAAGATCGGACGTCCGGGCTGCCGGAATCTTCCATCACCTTCGTCAAGCTCCGCGCTGGCAAGCCGAAGGGCGGCTCCGCGATATAGACGCCGGAGTGCTCACACGCCCTGACGGGTGCGCCGCGTGGCGCCTTGTAGCTGAGACGCGTGTGGCCGCGTTTGAACGCGTGGGCAGGGAGACCCGCGAGCGTTTCCTCGATCTCGAACACGAGTCCCGCCGCGGTCGCGAGCGGGAGCGCGGCGGACATTTCGAGCTCGCCCTTGATGCTGAACGTATCGCCCTTGATGGGATGGCGGGCGATGGGGAAAGTTCCCCCGCCGGATGCTACGGCCGCACCTCCAGCACCAGATTGAACGGAGTCGCTGTCGCGCGGCGAACTCGGGTGAATCCACCCTCGGTGAGGACCTCGCGGAGACGCCCCTCGCCGGCCTGCGCGCCGAGCGCCGCGCCGACCTCTTGGGAGAGCGAGGCTGGCGTGCAGATGAGCGTCGAGGCGGAATAGAAGAGTCGCCCGATCGGGTTCAGGTTATCCTCGATGTTGTCGTTGGCGAACGGCTCGACGAGCATCCACGTCCCGTCCGGCTTCAATGAGGTCTTCACGTGGGCCGAGACGCCGACTGGGTCGCCCATGTCGTGCAGGCAGTCGAAGAAGCAGACCAAATCGTAGCTGCCGGGGTACGCCTTCGCGGACGCGACTTCGAAGGTCACGCGGTCGGCAACGCCAGCCGCCTTCGCCTTCTCGGTGGCGGCGTCGATCGACGGCTGGTGGTAGTCGAATCCCCGAAAACGCGAGCGCGGGAAGGCCTTGGCCAAGATGAGCGTCGACGCGCCGTGCCCGCACCCGACGTCGGCGACATCGGCTCCGGCCTCGAGCTTCTGTCGCACGCCCTCGAGCGAGGGAATCCACTCGGCGACGAGATGCGCGTTGTATCCGGGACGAAAGAAGCGCTCGGTCCCTTGGAAGAGGTTCGGGTCGTGCTCATGCCAGCCGACGCCCTTGCCGGTGCGAAACCCTTCCTCGATGCGCGGCTGCGCCTTGACCGCGGCGGTCATTGCCTGGAAGCCGCCGAGCACGCACGCGGGGCTCTCCTCGTTGGTGAGCGCCTCGGCCTGCTCCTCGGTGAGGTGATATCGCCGCGTCGCCGGATCGTACGTGACGTACCCGGCGGCGGCCTGCGCCGCGAGCCACTCGCGGACATAGCGCTCGGCGGTGTTGGTCGTGGCTGCGAGCTCGGTCGAGGTCGTCGGCCCTGATGCGGCCATCGCCCGATAGAGACCGAGCCGGTCGCCGGTCACGACCAGCGCTGCGGTCAGCGTCGCGCCGAGATCCCCGACGGCTTTTCCCACGAACTCCATCAGCTTCTCTTCATTGATGGCCATGACGTCCCCTTCGCTGGTTCCTGAGTGGATGGGAGGTCGCAGCGCCGGTCGCGGCGTTACGAGGCGGGGCGACCCCTCACGTCAGGGGCGCGGGCAAGGACACTCGCACGACAGTGGCGCGAGAGGAAGTCGGAGAGTGCGCGAACCGAGGTCATTCGCCGACGATTGACACGGCTTCGCCCGCTGCTGCGTCGGCGGTCTTGCCGAGCGCTCATTTTTGCGGCGATGCCCGCGAGACAGCTGGCGCGTTTGCCTGCCGCCTTGATCTGGTGGCGACGCATTTCTGGACGGGGTCGGCGGCGGCGTGGCTCGAAATCGGAGCCACGAGCACGGCGGAGACGACGACGTGCGACGCAAGGCGCTAGGCTCGCCGTAGCCGCGTCGATGCTACGGCACAAGCGGCTGACGCGCCTCGGCGCCGTCGTCGTCTGCCGTCCCTGACGGCGTTCTGCTATCGCGAGACCGTCCACCGGAGGTGCACATGGCGTTGGAAGTAATCGGAACGGGCTTTGGGCGCACGGGTACCGACTCGATGCGCGAGGCGCTGAATCTGCTGGGTCTCGGGCCCTGCCACCACATGCGCGAGGTGAACGCGAGCGAAGAACAGAAGCTCGCGTGGCGCGCGCTCGCGCAGGGCGCCGCTCCCGACTGGGACCGGCTCTTCGCCGGCTATCGCTCCTGCGTCGACTGGCCGTCCGCGTACTACTGGCGCGCCCTCATTGACGTCTATCCGCGCGCCAAGATCATCCTCACCCATCGGAGCGCGGAGAGCTGGTGGCGGAGCTTCGAGCAAACCATTCTCGCCGGCATCCGCACGAGCACCGATCCCGAGTCGCTCGGCTTCACATTGATTCGGGACCAAGTGTTCGGCGGCCGCCCCGACGACCGCGCGCACGCGATCGCGCTCTACGAGGCGAACGTCGCCGCGGTGAAAGCGACCGTGCCCGCGGCGCGTTTGCTCATCCACGAAGTCGGTGATGGATGGGGGCCGCTCTGCCGGCATCTCGGCGTCGCAGTGCCGAACGAGCCGTATCCAAACCGCAACAACGCCGCCGAATTTCAGCACATGATGACGAATCGATGAGGTGGAAGACGACGACATTGTTAGGTGCTCCTGAGCGCGCGGCGTTGACTGGTCGCAACGCGGACGACGAGCGAGGCGGGTAGTGCGGCACGAAGCTCGGCGCGCCGATCGCGGCTTTCGTCACCGGGTCGCCAGTGTCGTTCACGACGTGATCGATCGTCCCGGCCCCGAGATCGACGGTCAGCAGGTGATGCAGCTGGATGCCGGGTTTGACCGGCACCTCGACGGCCCAGAAATTCCCGGACGCACGGCACCCGGTCTGCCCGCTCACGTTGATCGTCAGGTTGGAGAGCGAGCGCCAGAAATTGTTCAACGCGAGGAATTCGTCGGCGTGAGGCAGCGGTTGTAGACGTCGACATGTCCGTTGATCACGACGTCGGTCGGTGCCGCCCCGAGCCCGGCGACCTCGGTGTAGTAGCCGACCTGCACGTGCAACGGCGCGCTCGCGGTCCCGTAGGTGCCCGGCTTGAACAGCAGCGCATAGCGTCGCGTCCCCATTTCGTCGTCGATCTGCTGATGGGCGACCGCGTCGACGATCGCCTGGATCTCGCGCACCGGCATCGTCGGGTCGAAGATTTTCCCGTTCGGTCCAAAGTCCGTGTGGGCGGCCGGCGTGGACGTGGGCCTCGGATCGGCGGCAGCGGTGCCGTTGGTCGTCATCGCCGCGAGCAGGAGCGCGGCGACACCGCTGCGGACTCGGTGGGTGGGGCGCGGCATGACGGTGCGACTTGCTCGTTACGGGATCAGTGCGCCAAGACCGTGACCGTGAGGATCGACGGGTCGGCGGGTAAACCCTCGGCCGTGACCTCGGAAACGTTCACGGCGATCAATGCGGAGTAGAGCGTGGCAGTGGGTGCGACGCTGAATCGGCAGACGATGTCGAACGGAAAGCTGAGCGCCCCGTTGCCCGCGACGAGCAGCTGGAGCATCCCGTCGTCGTGATCGTCGGCGAACATGGTCGCGTTGCCGGTCTTGCGGCACTCGACTCGGTCGCCGGTACCGACGAAGTCCCCGGCGCTGCGGGGATAGATGACGACCAAATCGAACGCTTCGACATCGGTGGCGGCAACGGCGTGAAAGGTGACCGTTCCGACGTAGGGCTGATTGGGGACGTGCGTTCCTTCGGGCATGGGGTCGTCGAGAGGCGGATCGTCCTCGTTCGCCGTCGGCTCGGCCTGCGGCGCCACGAAGGCGGGTGGCGCGTCGCGCTCCGGAGTGCGGAAAGTGCGAACGACTCCAGAGGGGACGCTGGTCGGGATTAGGTGCGTCGCTGGCGTTGCGCTTGCCGGCGCGTCATCCTCTTGATGATCGGGAGTCGTCGCTGGCGTCGGGTCGAGGTTCGCTGTTCTGTGGAGGACCGTCGACCGCGGTGACGGTGATGCCGCGGTGGGCGAGATCTGAACGGATGGCGACGGGCTCGGCATTCCCGCGGAACTGCTTTCGGCGGTCGGGGCTGTGACCGGTGGCGTGAACGTCGCGGCGGGGGTCACGGGGGTGGGTGGCGTCACCAGCGGCGCGACGGTCGCCGCGGACGTCAGCCTGGCGAGCGTCAGGACCGCGAGTAGCGGCGCCATGTGTTTGATCAGCGATCCCATCCTCGAGCCGGCATCTCCTTCAGCGTTGGTGATCTCTCAGAGAAGCCGTGGGCAGTGCATATGCGATCGAGAGGCCGGTCGCGACGGTGATTCCTCGGCCGTGATCACGGCCAAAAGGACCCATGCGCCGGGGCCGCAACGCCTTCCGACGACGACGCGGCGCATTGGGACGATGCTCGTGGCCGATACTGCCGTTCGCCGCTCCGACCGAGGAGCCGGCGCTCAGCGTTCGACGTTCGACTCGGGATGATCGAGGTCCGGGTCGTGCGCG
>JBDSJB010000001.1:0-2964 GCA_039917665.1 Binatia bacterium | reverse complement strand
GCAGGTGAGCTCCGCGTTTCCACACTTTTGCGTCACTTTGGCTTTCAGGGACGCGAACTTCGCGCCGGCTTTGGCGATGCCCTTCTGACATTTGACGGCGAGCTTCCCGCCCACGCCGGCGAGGTTGGCTCCACCACCGTTCGCGCCTGCGGGGAGACACGGGAGCTCGGCCTCGGGTCGCGACCTGCGAGCTGCAGTAACTCGACGGCGCGCGGCACCTCGCTCGCGATCAGATCCTCGACCCGGCACTCGTGCTGCGCGATCAGGCACGCCGCGACGTCGCTCGCCGAAGCAAGCGTGGCGATGCCGCGTTCGCCACAGACGGCGACCTCCGCATCGTACCCAATGCCTATCAGGGCCCGAAGGTCCGACTCGGCGACGGCGGAAGGCGCGCAGGCTTTCAGGATCTTCGTTCGCAGCTTGCTGCGGTCCGCCGGGGCTTTCCCGAGCTCTTTGCCGCAAGTCTTCGCGGCCTTGGCGATGCACGCGGCGTCGTTCGGCTTCTGCTGCACGCACTGGAAAGCCGCAGTGACGCACTTCTGTAGATGCTTCAGTCGCGCGCTCGAGAACTTCGTCCCAGCGTTGGCGAGCGTCTTGGCGCATTTGACGATCGCCTTGGCGGGTTTGGCGGCAAGGCCGAGACCCAGCCCGGCGCCGTTGGCGCGCGCCGGACACTCGGAGTCATCACGGTCGATCTGGCCGTCGTCGTCGTTGTCGAAGCAGTCGTAGCAATTCTCGGGGGCCGGCGTGCGTGTCGCCACGGGTCCGGTCGGCGAAGGCGTCGGGGTCGGCGTCGATCCACCACCAGGAAGCTGCACGCAGGCGGAAAACTCGGACGTGTTCTGATTGGGATCCGTGGCGGTGGCCGTCACGAACTGGCCGGCCTGGACTGCGGGCTGGAACGTCACCTCGAAGTCCTTGGTGCAGTTGGCGGCGGTCGTGACCGTCGCCGTGCCGATGAAAGTCTTGCCCTCGCCATTGCCGACGTCGTTGCAACTGGGGCTCGCGAAGAACTCGACGCGGAACGCCGTGCTCGACACGCTGTCGAGGGAGCCCGAGATCGTCGTGCCTGCGCCGTCGCTGACGACGGTCGTGATCACGGGGTAATTCTGCAGACCGTTCGGCCCGCCATCCGGATCGCACGCATCGTTGGCGGTCACCTCGTCGTTGTTGAGGTCGATGCCGGGGTGACCGATTGTGTTGGGATCGGTGCCGTTACCGAAGAGCGAGTTGCCGAGGATCGCGACGCGCGCGGTGTTCCGCACCACGACGCCAGCGAGGAAACTGTTGGCGATGATGTTCCCTTCGCCGGCCGCCGTTCCGCCGAGGGTGACGACGGCGTCGTTGTCGACGCGGACCCCGACGCTGTTCCCGAGTGGCGTCGTCCCGTCGACGGCCGTGCCGATGTGGTTGCCCTGGACGGTGATCGAGCCGCCGAAGACGTGCACCCCGATGCCGTTGCAGCCGATGACGTTCCGGGCTGCCGCCGTCGCGCCGCCGATCGTCGCCGATCCACCGATCGAGATCGCGTCGCCGCCGGTCGAGAAACCGATGGCGCCCGGTGCTTTCACGGTGCCGGTGATGTCAGTGCAAAAGTAGTTCCCGAGGATCTGTAATCCGAGTGCGTTGCTGACGATGCCGGTGATGCGGTTGTTGAAGATGACGTTCCGCGCACCGGCGGCGGTCCCGCCGATCAACAGCACGCTCGCGCCGGCAACTTCATCCTGGAAATGGATGCCGCTCACGCCGTTGCCGAGCGCCGTCGTGCCGGCGGCGTTCAGGCCGATGATGTTGCCCTGGATCGTCAGGTTGCCGGGACGATTCGCGATGAAGATGCCGTCGTTCGCGATGCCGCCATTGCTGCTGTTGCCGGAGATCACGTTGCCGGCGCCAGTGCCCGGTGTCGGTGTGAGGCCGCCGATCGTGACGTCGGCCGTCGGCGACCCGAGCAGGTGGATGCCGATGAAGAGGCCGAGCGCCGCGTTCCCGGCCGCGTCCGTCCCGATGTAGTTCCCTTGGATGCGCGTCCCGCCCTGCGTCGTGGAAACCTGGATGCCCACGCCCCCCGACGTTGAGAGTTGCGTCGCGCTGCCGGCGATGAGGTTGCGCTCCGCGGGCGTGGTGCCGCCAATCACATTGTCGGTACCGGATTCGAGCTTCACTCCCAGTGCGTTGTGCACGGCAGCGGTCCCGGCAGGATTGCTCCCGATGAAGTTTCCGGCGAGCACGTTGTCCGAAGACGCGATGCGGATGGCAGAGTTACCGAAGACGTTGCTGTCGAAGTTGTTGACGACCAGGCCACGAATCGTACTGTCGCCGGCGGTGAGATCGAGGCCGACCGACGTGACGTTGTCGCCGTTCAACTCGATCAGCAGCACGGCATCGTCGCCCACGGCCACCGTGTTCGTGCTGGTGCCCGTCTGCGTGTAGCCGTCGATTCTCACCGGGTCCGTGAGCGCCGGGAGGTCATTGAGCGGCGTGATCGTGTGCACGCCCGCCCCGGGAATCGCGAAGGCGATCAGATCCACGTCGTCGACCGCGTTGGCCATGCCATTGGCCTGCACGATCATGTCGCGCAACGATCCGGGAGTAGGGGTCGCATTGCTGCCGTTGTCGGCGGCGGTGGTGACCGTGAAGGTATTGAAGGCTTCGGCAGGAACGGCGACCGCGCAGAGGAGCATGAGCATCGCAACGCGCGCGTGTCCGAGAACGGATGATGGATGCATCGTGCCCCTCGTGGATCGGTTGAGAGCGCGAGGATCCAATCGAGATGATCGCGCAGTGAAGGCCGAGGTCATGGCTGGCCGCTCGCGATTAGTCCAGCCAATCGAGGATGCCGGCCATTCCGTCGGGTGTCGCGTGCGGAGCCGCCCGGACAAGCCGCGCGCGAAGCGCTGTTCGCATCACCGTTCGCAGCTCGCCGAGCTTCTTGAACGCCCGGCGGTCAGACGCCGGCCGCGCCCG